>DASZLY010000001.1:0-2104 GCA_035552135.1 Allostellaceae bacterium
CGCGACATGCGGCGTCACGACGATCCGCGGGTGACGCCAAAACGGATGCGCCGCCGGCAGCGGTTCCTCGCGAAACACGTCGAGCACCGCGGCGGAAAGCTGCCCCGAATCGAGCGCCGCCAGCAGATCGGCTTCGACCAGATGCCGGCCGCGCCCGGCATTGACCAGCGCCGCGCCGCGCGGCAGCCGCGCGAACAGGCCTGCATCGAGAATGCCCTCGGTCTCCGGAGTCATCGGCAGCAGCGAGACGAGGATTTCGCTCCGCGCCAGCAGCGCGTCGAGCCCGGCCGCGCCGCCATAAGTCGCGAAGCCCGGCACCGCGCGGCCGGAACGGCTCCAGCCGGCGACCGGGAAACCCAGCGCCGCGAGCTTGCGCGCCGCATCCTGGCCGAGTTTGCCGAAACCGAGAATGCCGACCGGACGCTCGGCGGCGTTTTTCTGCGCATGCTCGCGCCATTCGCCCGCGGCCTGCTGCCGGCGGTAGGCAACATCCTGGCGGTGCAGGCGCAGCACGTTGAGCGCGACGTATTCGCTCATCGCCTGCGTCATATACGGGTCAATGAGGCGGAGGATCGGGACGCCGCGCGGCAGGTTCGGGTCGCGCAGCACATGGTCGACCCCGGCGCCGAGCGACACGATCAGCTTGAGCCGCGGCAGGCTGGCGAGCAGCCCGGGTTCGGGGTGCCAGACGAGGGCATAGTCGATCGTGCCCTTGTCGCCGGTCTCGGGCCAATAGCGGATGTCGCGCTCCGGCCACGCCGCCGCGAGAAACGGACGCCAGCGCGCGGTCGCGGCCGGCGTCGATTTGAAGAGGATCGCCAACTCGCTTCCCCAGATAATGGCCGGACATCATGCGGGAATGCCAAACCGCAAGGGAAGCGTGGTTTACTGCGCCCGATGACAAAGCCCAGCTCGCCCGCCGCCTGGCGGGCCTACTACACCGAGAAGCGCGTCGTCCACCAATGGACGCAGCTCGACATGCTCGGCCGCACCGACGCGCGGCGCGTGCTGGAAATCGGCCCGGCGCAGGGGCTGGTGACGGCGATGCTGACGAATGCCGGCTATGCGGTCGACACGCTCGACTGGGCGCCGCGCGATTTCGCCGCGCCGGCGACGCGCCACATCGAGGCCGACATCACCGCGCTGAGCGGCACGGAGATCGCCGGCTACGACGCGATCCTATGCTGCGAGACGCTGGAGCATATCGACTGGGACGAGGTGCCGCGCGTGCTTGCCGCGCTGCGCCGCAGCGGCGCGCGCTGGCTCCTCGTCTCGGTGCCGTACATGGCGTTCCAGATCACCTTCGATTTTTATCTGAACGCGCAGACGCTGCGGCACTACTTCTCGATGAAGAAGCTGCTGTCGCGCCGCGCGTTCCGCCGCGAGCCGCCCGGCGGCCATCAATGGGAGATCGGCTACAAGGACTACGCGCTCGCGTGCTGGGAGGCGCGGCTGGCGGAGAGCGGCTGGCACATCCGGCAGCGCCAGTTCACCGCGCATACCCGCTCGGTGTTCCATCTGCTGGAGGCGGCATGATCCACCCGTCACCTTCGCGCGGCTTGCGTTCGCCCGGTCTTGCGTTGCCCGACTTGCGTTGAGAAGGGCGCATCGGTATAACCCGCGGCTCAATCGGGCGGCGGGCTCGCGCTTCTGGCGCAACATAGGGCATGCCTGGCCGCCCACAGCCTGCAGGAACCGAAATGCCCAAGCTGAAGACCAAGAGCGGCGCCAAAAAGCGCTTTAGCCGAACTGCGACCGGTAAGATCAAGATGAATGTCGCGCACAAGCGGCATCGCCTGATCTCGAAGCCGAAATCGATGAAGCGCAAGGCGCGCGGCACCGTGACCTTGCAGCCGGGCGACGCGAACCTCGTTCGTATCTACATGCCGTATCTGCGGGGCTGAGCGATGGCCAGGGTCAAACGCGGGACGACGACGCACGCCCGCCACAAGAAGGTCCTCGACCTCGCCAAGGGCTATCGCGGCCGCAACAGCAAGGCCTATCGCATCGCGCTCGAAAAGGTCGAGAAGGCGCTGCGCTACGCCTATCGCGACCGGCGCAACAGGAAGCGCGATTTCCGCGGCTTGTGGATCCAGCGCATCAA
>DASZLY010000002.1:0-5413 GCA_035552135.1 Allostellaceae bacterium
TTGCCGCCGGCGCCGGCGTGCTGCGGCGCCTGCAGCGCGTTGATCGTGCACACGGCGCCATCGCCGATCGCCGCCAGCACATCGTTCTTGTCGGCCATCAGCTTCTTTGGCTGGCGCTCGGTGAAGGCGCCGGCCGGACGCGCACGCGCCGGACCGGTCTCGACCGCGCGGCCTTCCTTCGCCCATTTCTGGAACCCGCCGTTGAGCACCGCGGCGTTGTCGAAGCCGTAGACGCGCAGCACCCACCACACCCGGGTCGCCCATTGCGGATTGGCGGTGCTGTAGACGACGACCCGGCTGTCGTCCGAGACCCCGAAGCGGCGCATCGCGGCGGCGAATTCGGCCGGCGGCGGCAGCATGAAGCGCAGCTTGGTCTTGCCGGTATTGTCCGAGAGATCGGCCTGGAGATCGACAAACTGCGCGCCGGGGATATGGCCCGTCTCGAAATCCTCGCGGCCCGGCTTGACGGTGTAGGTGATCTTCGGGTCCGGGATCAGATGCGTCGTGCCGTCGAGCAGCACGAGCTTGGGGTCGCGCAAATGCGCGGCGAGCCAGTCGGTCTCGACCAGATACTCGGGATGAACGTAGCCGCCGTCAGGCATGGAACCCTCCCCGCTCGCGAGCGCTAAAAAAGATCAGGGCCAAGTGTTTGATATTACGTAATTCCTTGCTTTGGGAACAGGGGATATCAGGCGGGCGGAACAGGAGGTGGCGCAATCGACGATTTTCGCCGGTTTTTGAAGGGTCGATGATATATGTTCTTGTTATGTTCGGATTCAACCCGCCCCGAGCAGCCGGCGTCAGTCGGCCGCCTGGTCCGCCTCGGTGTCCAGCAATAGGCGGAGCTGCTCGGCGAGTGCCGCTATACGAAACGGCTTTCTCAGCACTGGCAGCGAAGTTTGAAACAGTTCGGTGGCGTCGAGATTGCCGGTGACGAGCATGCCTTTCAAACCAGGCCTGATTTCGCCGAGCCGGGCCAAGAGCTCCATGCCGGTCATGTCGGGCAATTTGTAGTCGGTAAGAACGGCATCGAGCTGCTCGCCCCGCTCGACGAGCGAAACCGCACTCTTGGTATCCGCGGCGCTGATGGTTTCGTAGCCGAGATCCTTCAGCGCGTCGCTGACGAAGTCGAGCACGCCGGGGTCGTCGTCGACCACCAGTATACGGCCGCTGCCCTGAGCGGGGAGGGAAACCGGCATATGCTGATCTTTGGCCGCGTCCGGCTCTGCTCGCGGCAGTAAGACGCTGACCGACGTGCCATGTCCAACGCGGGAGTCGATGACGACGTTGCCGCCCAGCTGCGCCGCCATCCTCTGCACCATGCTGAGGCCCAGGCCCGTTCCCTTCCCCGTCTCCTTGGTCGTGAAGTACGGCTCGAACGCGCGCTCCAATACTTCTCCGCTCATCCCCTGACCGCGATCCGTCACCGTGACCCGAACATAATCCCCAGGGCGAAGCCCAGTAAGCCCAGGAAGCTGCGCCGCAGCCAAATTGTCGGCAACGATATCGATCGTTCCGCCGCAGGGCATGGCGTCGCGGGCATTGAGCACGAGGTTCAGGATGGCCAGTTCGAGCTGGGTCGGATCGGCCGATGCGTGCCACAACCTAGCCGCAAACCGAGTCCTGATCGTTGTAGCGGCTCCCAAAGTGCGAGAGAGCATCTCTTCCATTTTACCGATGATCTCGCGGAGGTCGACCGGGCGGGGATCCAGCTCTTGCCGGCGGGAAAACGCCAGAATTTGCTCGACCAGGCGCGCACCCTGCGTCGTCGCCTCGGTCACCCGAGCCAGCACTCTGCAAGCGGCCGGCTCGGTCAATTTGCTCTCCAGCAGCTCCAAATTTCCGCTAATCGCGGCCAACAGATTGTTGAAGTCATGCGCAAGACCGCCCGTCAGGCGGCCGAGCGCATCCATCTTTTGGGCCTGGAGCAATTCCTCGCGCAACCGGGCGCGTTCCTCCTCGGCCTGCTTTTGCACGGTCAAATCCTGGAAGCAATTGACAGCGCCGATCAGCGCGCCGTCCTCGCCAAATAGAGGCGCAATATTCACCAGCACCAATACACGCGAACCATCGGGACGCTCGATGATCACTTCCTGGTCGCGAGCCGTCCCGCCCGTTCGCAACACCCGCTCCATCGGGGTTTCCGCGTGAGGCAGGTAGGTGCCGTCCGGAAGAAACAGCTTGTGCGACCCGCAGTATTTTTGATCGGTGTCGCCGGGCTTGGGCGCCCGCCCCCAAAGCTCCGTCGCACGCCGGTTATAAGCGACAACAACGGCGTCCGCATTGCAGACATAGACGGCCGCGGGAAGGATTTCGATCAAATCGCTTGAAAACCAATCGTGCCGTCCCGGGCCTGGCATCATTCCCCTCCAGAAACGCGGCCGCTGGTGCGGCCGCTTTCCTCACTGCCCCGCCGGGCACACGACAAGCAGAACGTACGGATTCACGATTTGCGAACAGCACCAGCAGCAGTAAGTTGCAGAGGAGTTTTACCGTGAGGTGAGATGAAAGCCGCGTTCGCGCTACGGTCGCGTCATTGCGCCAGTCCCGCGACCGGGAGGCGGGGCGAGCCGCGCCCGCGGGCGGCGAGCATCCGGCTGGCGGCGTCCGGGCGGCCGGCGTCGAGATAGGCCTTGAGCAATGTGAACTCGACGAGGTCGAGCTGGGCGCGGCTGCCGCCGAGGCGTTCGAGCTCGTGGACGATCGGCTCGAGCGCGTCGATCGCGGCGGCGAAATCCCGGCGCTCGAACGCGGCGAAGGCGCGCGACACCGCCGGAACCATCGGCCCGGAGGGGTAGCGGCCCTGCCCGGCGAGCTCCTCGGCCTGCAGCGCGCGCGCGGCGAGCGCCGAGCCGTCGCCCGCCACCGCCTTAGCGACGGCGATGTGCAGGTCTGAAAAGGCGACCCCGGCGCGCGGGAAATTGGCCTCGACCAGCTCGTGGAGCAGGCGCCAGGCGGCTGCGTCGCGCGGATGGCCGGCGAGTTCGCAACGCCACAGAAAGGCGACGCCGTCATTAAGGCTGCCGCGCGGCGGGTTGCTATGGACGGCGGGCGCGATCGCCTCGCGGAACAGCGCGAGGGCCGTCTCGGTATCGCCGGCTTCGAGCTCGCCGAGCGCGCGGTGCCAATTGAGGTGGCTGAAGAGGGCGCCGTCGCGCGCATAGCCGGGCAGCCAGGCGGCGAGGAAGGCGCGGGCGGTGTCGGGGTCGCCCTCCTCGTAGCAGAGATGGGCGCGGGCATGCGCCGCCCACGGGTTTTTCGGGTTCTGCGCAAAGGCGCGCTCGATCACCGGGCGGGCGGCGGCGCGGTCGCCGTTTTCCGACAGCGCCATGCCGCGATGCGCCGCGAACCACCAGTCTTCGCCATAGCTCGGCGCCAGCCGGTCGAGCAGCGCCAGCAACCGGCGCTTCTGCCCGGCGCGGCCCGAGCTGCCGATGAGGCCGTTGGTGAAGGCGGCGGTGGCGAGCACCAGGACGTCGCGCGGCCACGCGTCGAGATGCGCCGGCAGGGCGGCGAGCGCCGCCTCGCCGTCACCGGCGACGAGCAGCGCGAAAAACGCTACATGACTGGCCTCGCGCGCGGTGAGCCCGGCGGTGAGCGCGGCGGCGTCCGCCATCGCCGCGCGCGCTCCCGCGGCGTCGCCGCGTTCGAGGTGCGCGTGCGCCTTGGCGGCGTGCGCCAGCGCAAAGCCGGGGTCGGCGGCGATCGCCCGGTCGAACGCGGCGATCGCGCCGGGATACATCGTCAGCTTGACCGCGCAGCCCTCGACATAGGCATCGCGCGCGGCGGACGAGGCGGTGGAGAGCGGCAAGCCGTAGCCGTCGGTCAGCATCATCGGCGATCCTCGTCAGGAAGCACGCGGCGGGCCGAGCGGCCGCATGCGGATGCCGGATCGCAGATGCGCATAGGGCAGCTCGACCGGGTCGCTGACATGCGCGCCGGGCGACAAGACGCACAGCACGGTCTCGGCGATCGGCTGGAAGTCGGCGCGGAAATGCACGGTCGATTTCAAGGCGAGGATCGGCACCGCCGCCGGCTCGACGCCGACATCGCGGAACTGCGCCTGGTCGATCGCCTGGATGCGGGCGCAGGCCAGCACGACCGAGACGCCGCTATCGTCGTCGGTGACCAGCGCGGTCGGGCCGACATGGAACTTGGCGCCGCCGAACATCGGGCCGGTGCCGGTAAAATCGCCGGTGCCGAGACGGGCGACACGCCAGCGCGCCGTGAGCGGGGCCTCCCCGGCATAGCCGATCTTGGCGCCGATGCCGCACGGCAAGAGCCCGCCCTCGCCCGCCGCATGCGCCGCCGCCGCAGCCTCGGGATCGACGATCATGCCGAGCACCGCGCCCTGCGCCCGGTGCGCGATCAGGGCGCGCAGCAGCCCGACGGTGTCCGAGGTGCCGCCGGCGCCGGGATTGTCCTGGATGTCGGCGAGCACGACCGGCTTGGTCGCGGTCTGCGCGAGACGCAGCGCCTCTGCCACCGCCTCGTCCGGCGTGTAGAGCCGGCCGGCGAAGGCCGCCTCCTTAGCGGCGAGCGCGGCGAGCAGGCGGTCGGCCGCGGCATCGGCGGCCTCCTGGTCGTGGCCATAGACCACCAGCGCCGGGCCGCACTCGGCGATGTCGGCGGGCGGGAAGCCCGGCGTGTGGGTGATGCTGACGATGCCCTGGTTATGGGACGCACTGCCGCGCTCGATCTCGTCGAGCAGGCCGAAGACGCCTCTGGTCGGCTCGGCGAGGGTGCATTGCCAGACCAGCGGGATGAGGAAGTCGGCCTGGCGGAAGGCCTTGTAGAGCGGGCGCTTTTCGCGGATGAGCTGGTCGAGCAGCGCGGCCGCGCGGCGGCCGGTCGCCGCCATGTCGACATGCGGATAGGTGCGATAGCCGACCATCGCCGAGGCGTGCCGCACCATCGCCTGCGTCATGTTGGTGTGGAAATCCAGGCTGGCGACGATCGGCAGCCGGTCGCCGGCGAGCGCGCGGATGCGGCGCAACAGCTCGCCCTCGCCGTCCTGGTGGTGCACCGCGACCATCGCGCCGTGCAGGTCGAGATAAATGCCGTCGAGGGGGCCCTCGTTGTCGCTCATGGCGGTGGCGAGGTCCTCGATTATCCCGGCGGCGACGCGCTCATAGGCGTCCTCCTCGACATAGGAGCTGGGCGGCGCCGAGCACCACGACAGCGGCACCAGCTCGTGCCCGAGCCCCGTCAGCGTCTCGACCGCGCCGGCGATCGGCAGGTTGAAACCGGCGACCGCGTCGAACAATTCCGGCCCGCGGACATAGCCGGGCCAGGCGTCGGCCCGGGCGAAATCCTCCCAGGTCGCGCGCAGCGGCGCGAAGGTATTGGTCTCGTGCTGAAAACCGCCCACGGCTATTCGCGCCATCTCGTCCCCATCACTGCTCCCGTCGCG
>DASZLY010000003.1:0-2584 GCA_035552135.1 Allostellaceae bacterium
GGTCACGGCAAAGCAGGCCTTTTCCTTGCCGGCGATGAGCGGCGGCAGCCAGCGCTCGCGCTGCTCGTCGGTGCCGAAGACGACCGCCGGGTGCAGCCCGAAAATGTTCATATGCACCGCCGAGGCGCCGGAAAACCCGGCGCCCGACTCCGCCACCGCCTGCATCACCACCGCGGCCTCGCTGATGCCGAGCCCGGCGCCGCCATACTGCTCGGGCATCGCCACGCCGAGCCAACCGCCCTCGGCCATCGCCTGATGGAACTCGTGCGGAAAGCCGCCCTCGGTGTCGTGCTTCAGCCAGTAGGAATCGTCGAAATCGGTGCAGAGCCGCGCCACCGCGTCGCGGATTTCGATCTGTTCGGGGGTGAGAGAGAAGGCCATGGGTATTCCTGTGAAGGCGCTAAGTAAGAATTTCCGTGATGCGGTCGACAAACCGCGCCGCCGTAGCAATCGCCGCCTCAGCTTCTTCCGCCGGCACTACCGCGTCAGCGCCGACGCCGTAGTCGGAAACTGTCTTCAGGTCAAAGCCGTCCGATAAAAACCCGCGCAAGTCGGCCTCTATACGGGCGTCGTTCCTGGTCAACAGATGAAATTGGCTATGAACGCCTGCGTGGGTTTTGGCAGTTCGAGATGTCCGCTCGGCGATGAGCGCTTGTGCCGCATGAAACGCAGCGAGGTAGGCCAGACGGCCCGCTTCATCTCCATAATGCAATTGTTCGAGCACGGCTCGTGCCTTGGCGAGGTCCTCACGCGCCTTGTGCAAGTGATTTTGCGCCTCGGGCGTCAAAGATCCACACCCTCGATGCGAATTTCCCGCATCAACGATGTGCGATCCTGGTGCGAGCCGGCCCGAAATGGCGCCGCGTGAATGACGGCGCCGGTGTCGTCGATGATATCGACAACGACCGGAACCATTCGCCTGACCTCGTCCCGGCGATTGCCTAGATCGTGCAGGAAGACCGCCACGTCGTAATCGGAATCCTCGCGGTGGTCGCCGCGGGCGCGCGATCCGTAGAGCACGACGCGCTCGATGCGATCACCGTAGAGCCGGTCGAGCGCGGCACGAAAGCGCTTGAGGATCGGATCGTCGAGAACGGCGGCGGGCATACGGTGTTTTACCACAATCGGCCAACACTGGTATTCTCCGGCAGAACTCGCGCCGGAGCACGCATTTGCCGCTCGACATCGCCTATAGCGTCTGCCCGCACGATTGCCCGAGCGCCTGCGCGCTCGAGGTCGAGCGCATCCCGCAAGAACCCGGGGGCTACCGCGTCGGCCGCATTCGCGGGGCGAAGGCGCAGGCCTATACGGACGGCGTGGTCTGCGCCAAGGTCGGGCGCTACGCCGAGCGGCAATACCACCCGGATCGGCTCACGGTGCCGCTGCGCCGCGTCGGCGCGAAAGGCATCGGCCGTGCCGCGTTTGAGCCCGTTTCGTGGGACGATGCGCTCGATCTCGTTGCCGAGGGATTCACCCGCGCCACGCAGCGTCACGGCTCGGAAGCGGTGTGGCCGCATTACTATTCCGGCACGATGGGGCTGGTGCAGCGCGACGGCTTGCAGCGTTTGCGCCATGCGATGCGCTATTCGCGGCAGCATTCGACGATCTGCAACGCGCTGACCGACGCCGGCTGGCTGGTCGGGCACGGGCTGAAGCGCGGCGTCGACGGGCGCGAGATGGCAAAGTCCGACCTCATCGTGGTGTGGGGCGGGAACCCGGTCTCGACCCAGGTCAACGTGATGACCCACATCGCCAAGGCGCGGAAGGAGCGCGGCGCCAAGCTCGTCGTCGTCGACCCCTATCGCACCGGCACCGCCGAGATCGCCGACATTCACTTGGCGCCGCTTCCCGGCACCGACGGCGCGCTCGCCTGCGCGGTGATGCATGTGCTGTTCAAGGAAGGCTACGCCGACCACGCCTATCTCGCCCGCTACGCCGATGATCCCGATGGCCTCGAAGCGCATGTCGCAAGCCGCGGCCCGGCCTGGGCTTCGGCGATCACCGGGCTGTCCGAGGACCAAATCGTCGCCTTCGCCCGGCTCTACGGCCAGACCCAGCGCGCCTATATCCGGCTCGGTTACGGCTTCTCGCGGCAACGCAACGGCGCGATGAATTTGTTCGCGGTGACCTGCCTGCCGGTGGTGACCGGGGCGTGGCAATACGAGGGCGGCGGCGCGCTGCAATCGAACCATGGGGTGGTGCGGCTCGACCGCCGGCTGATCGAGGGCATGGACGTCATCGACCATTCAACGCGCATCCTCGACCAGTCGCGCATCGGCCCCATTCTCTGCGGCGACAAATACGATCTCGGCGACGGGGCGCCGGTGACGGCGCTGCTGGTGCAGAACACCAACCCGATGGTCGTGTCGCCGGAATCGGCGCTGGTGCATCGCGGCTTCGCGCGCGACGACCTCTTTGTCTGCGTGCACGAGCAGTTCATGACCGAAACCGCGGCGATGGCCGATATCGTGCTGCCGGCGACGACGTTTCTCGAGCATGACGACATCTACACCGCCGGCGCGCACGCCTTCCTGCAGCTGCACCGCGCGGTGGTGCCGCCCTACGGCGAGTGCCGCTCGAACCA
>DASZLY010000004.1:0-9599 GCA_035552135.1 Allostellaceae bacterium
GGCGGCGGCATCGGCGTCGATTCGGGGGCGGCGGCGCGGGCCAGCTTGACCAGCCCTTGCATCAGCCCGGCGACGCCTTTGAGCCGTACGGCCTCGTCGTCCCAGTTGCGCAGGTAGACGAGCTTCTGGTCGGGGCGCAGACGCAGCCGCCCGGCCTGGCTCTGGATCAGCTCGACGAGCCCGGCCGGGTTGGCGAAACGGTTGCCGCGCAAGGTGATGACGGCGCCTTTCGGGCCGGCCTCGACCTTCTCGATCCCGGCGATTTTGCAGGCGCGCTTGATGGCGATGATCTGCAGTAGGTTCTCAACCTCGGCCGGCAGCTTGCCGAAGCGGTCGATCAGCTCGGCGGCGAAGGCTTCGCTCTCGCGCCGGCTGGCGAGCCCGGCGATGCGCCGGTAGAGCCCCAGCCGCACCGAGAGGTCGGTGACGTAATCCTCGGGGATCAGCACCGGAGTGCCGATGGTGATCTGCGGGCTCCAATCCTCCGCCACCGCACCCGCGCCGTCGAGCCCCGCGCCGCCCCCAGGGGAGCCAGCCGCGCGGGCGGTCACCACCGCCTCCTCCAGCATGTGCTGGTAGAGCTCGATGCCGACCTCGCGGATATGTCCCGACTGCTCGTCGCCGAGGAGATTGCCCGCGCCGCGTATGTCGAGGTCGTGGCTGGCAAGCTGGAACCCGGCGCCGAGCGTATCCAAGGTCTGCATCACCTCCAGCCGGCGCTGCGCTGCGGGCGCCAGCTTCTTCTTTTCGGGCAGCGTCAGATAGGCGTAGGCGCGCAGCTTCGAGCGGCCGATGCGGCCGCGCAGCTGGTAGAGCTGCGCCAGGCCGAACATATCGGCTCGGTGCACGATCAATGTGTTAGCGGACGGAATATCAAGTCCGGACTCAATAATATTGGTCGAAAGCAATAGATCGTAGGCGCGCTCGTCAAACGCATTCATGACGTTTTCGAGTTCGTCGGCCACCATCCGCCCGTGCGCCATGCAGACGCGGATTTCCGGCACGATCTTGCGCAATTCCTCGCGTACTTCATCAAGGTCGGCGATGCGCGGCGCGACATAGAACACCTGCCCGCCGCGGTCGCGCTCCCGGAGGATCGCCTCGCGCACTACGATGGGATCGAACGGCGTCACGAAGGTGCGCACCGCCAGCCGGTCGACCGGCGGCGTCGCGATGATGCTCATCTCGCGCACGCCGGAGAGGGCGAGTTGCAGCGTGCGCGGGATCGGCGTCGCGGTCAGCGTCAATACATGCACGTCGGCCTTCATTTGCTTCAGCCGCTCCTTTTGCACGACGCCGAAATGCTGCTCTTCGTCGACGATGACGAGGCCGAGCTGCGCGAAGCGCACGTCCTTGGCCAAGAGCGCATGCGTGCCGATGACGATCTCGACCCTGCCGGCGGCGATCTCCTCCTTGACGAGCTTCGCGTCCTTCGCCGCGACGAGCCGAGACAGTTGCGCGATGCGCACCGGCAGCCCGGCGAAGCGCTCGCTAAAGCTGCGGTAGTGCTGGCGCGCGAGCAGCGTCGTCGGCACCACGACCGCGACCTGCGCGCCCGAGAACGCGGCGATGAATGCCGCGCGCAGCGCCACTTCGGTCTTGCCGAAGCCGACATCGCCGCAGATGAGGCGATCCATCGGCCGCCCCGAAGCCAAGTCGGTGAGCGTCTCCTCGATCGCGCGCAGCTGGTCCTCGGTCTCGGGATAGGGGAAGCGCGCGGCGAATTCCTCGTAGATGCCCTCGGGCGGCTGGATCGCTTCGCCCGGTCGCAACTGCCGCTCGGCGGCGACGCGGATCAGTTCGCCGGCGATTTCGCGAATTCGCTGCTTGACGCGCGCCTTGCGGCCCTGCCACGCCGCGCCGCCGAGCCGGTCGAGCTGCGCGCCGGCTTCCTCGGAGCCGTAGCGCGACAGCACCTCGATATTCTCGACCGGCACAAACAGCCGGCCGTCGCCGGCATAGAGCACCTTGAGGCAATCGTGCGGCGCGCCGGCGACGTCGATCGTCTCCAGCCCCTCGTAGCGGCCGATGCCGTGCTCCTCGTGTACGACCAGATCGCCCGCGGCAAGGCTCGTCGCCTCGGCAATGAACTCGTCGAGGTTGCGCCGACGCCGCGGTGCGCGGGCCAGCCGGTCGCCGAGAATGTCCTGCTCGCCGAGCATGACCAGACGGCCGCTCGCAAAGCCCTGCTCCAGCGGCAGGATCGCCAGTCCCACCGCCGATTTCGGCAGGCGGTCGAGCGCCGCGCCGTCGGCTACCGAGCGCAGATCGCTCAAGCCCCGCTCGCGCAGCACCGTCGCCAGCCGCTCGGCGGCGCCGGTGCTGTAGGCGGCGATCGCCGCGCGCTTGCCCGATTTGCGCTCGCCGTCGAGATAGTCGCGCACCGCCTCGAACAGATTGATCTTGGGGTCGGCGCGCTCGGCGGCAAAATTCTTCGCCGGCCGCGCCCCGGCATCGAAAGCGCTCGAACGCGCTCCCTTCCCCGCGGGCGGGGGAGGGTTGGGGTGGGAGCCGCCCTCCGCGTCCGGGCTGGCAAACGGCGAAAGCTGGACAACCGAACGCGCGTCGAGCAGCGCCGACCATTCGTCGTCCTCGATGAACATCTGCTCGGGCTTGACCGGCCGGTAGGCCGGCGCCGCCGCACGGACGCCCGCCCCGCCCGCGGTACGCGACGCGGCGATGCTGTGCCGCGCGGCATAGAAATCGGCGACGCTTTCGAGCCGGTGGCCGCGCGCCTCCTCGCTCTGCCAGTCGAACGAGATGCTGGCGCCCGGCAGGTAGTCGAACAGCGTCTCCAGCCGCTCGTAATAGAGCGGCAGCCAATGCTCCATCCCGGCATAGCGCCGCCCGGCACTGATGCTCTCGTAGAGCACGTCGTCGCTGCCGATATTGCCGAAAAGCTCGCGGTAATGCGTGCGGAAGCGGTGAATCGCCGGCTCGTCGAGCAGCACTTCGCTGACCGGCTTCAGCTCCAGCTTGTCGAGCGCGCCGGTCGAGCGCTGGGTCAAGGGATCGAAGCTGCGCAGGCTCTCGACCTGCTCGCCGAAGAAATCGAGCCGCACCGGTTGCGCCGCGCCCGACGGGTAGAGGTCGACAATGCCGCCGCGAACCGCGAACTCGCCCGGCTCGCGCACCGTGTCGGTGCGGGTATAGCCGTTGTTGCGGAAGAAGCTCTGCAGCCGGTCGAGCCCGATCCGCCCGCCGGGCCCGACGCTCAGCACCCGCCCCTCGAACAGCTTGCGCGGCGGCACCCGCTGCACCACCGCGTTGACCGTGGTAAGAACAAAGATCGGCGCCTGGCGCGCTCCCTCCCCTCCCCGGGCTTTACCCGGGGACGACGGGGGAGAGTTGGCGCCGCGCGCCGCGAGCGACGTCAGCGTGTCGATACGCCGGCTGCTGATCTCGCCGTTGGGCGACACGCGGTCATAGGGCAGGCAGTCCCAGGCCGGAAAAGTCAGGACCGAAAGCCCGGGATGGAAGAAGGCGAGCGCCGCCGCGAACCGCCCCATGCGCGCGTCGTCGCGGCAGACATGCAGCCATGACCCGGTCTTGCCGTCGCGCAACAGCGCGCCAAGCGTCGCGGCGTCATGCCCCTCCGGCGCGCCGAACAGCGTCGCGCGCCGCGGCAGGCTGCCGAGGATATGGCTCAGATCGTCAAGCGGCATCAGCTCTTCCGTATCCCTCTCCGCCCATTGGGGGGAGAGGGAGGGACCCATTGCAGAGCGATGGGAGGGTAAGGTGGGAATGCTCGAACGCTACTGGAATCCCCCACCTCACCCCGGCCCTCTCCGCCCCCAAGGGCGGAGAGGGAGATCGACTTGCGGCGCCTTGCATCGGATCGCTGCGCATTATGTCGATCGTGGGGTATAGCGAAATTCGAGCAGCATTCGGGTCACATCGTTCTCGTGCTCGGGCGGCGGCGCGGCGCGCCCCATGAGCCAATCGAAAATATCCGGGTCGGGCATGGCGAGCAGCGCCTCGTAGCAATCGAGTTGCGCCGCGTCGAACGCCGCGAGGTGCTCGTCGGCGAACGAGCCGAGAATCAGATCGGCCTCGCGCGTGCCGCGATGCCACGAGCGAAACAACAGGCGCTTGCGGCGCGGGTCGGGCAAGTGTGTCATGCTTCGGATTGGCGTTGCTCGCGTACCCATATAATCGGTTGCGCGCGTCGCGTCATTGGGCGACGACGAATAGCGGACACCCGATAACTTGCGCCCTCCTCTGCTCGACAGGCTTTTCGCGCCGGTGACAACCCTCGCCGGCATCGGGCCGCAGCTTGGCCGGCTCATCGAGCGCGCCGCCGGCAAGCTGCTCGTCGACCTGTTGTGGCATCTGCCGACCGGCCTCGTCGACCGCCGCGCCGCGCCCTCGGTCACCGCGCTGGAGGACGGCGCGATCGTCACCCTGAAGCTCAAGGTCGAGCGCCACGAGCCGGGGATGGGCCGCCGCCCCTACCGGGTCATCTGCTATGACGGCACCGGCTTCATCACCCTCATCTATTTCAACGTCAAGGGCGACTACCTCGAACGGCTGCTCCCCAAAGGCAGCGAGCGCATCGTCAGCGGCAAGGTCGAGTTCTACGGCGGCATTCCGCAGATGCCCCACCCCGACCATGTCGTCCCGACCGACCAGGCCGATCGCATCAAGCCCATCGAGCCGACCTACCCGCTGACCGCCGGCCTGCCGCCGCGCTTGCTGCAGCGCGCGGTCGCGGCGGCGGTGGAGAAAGCGCCGGCGCTCCCCGAATGGCTCGACCCGGCGCTCGTCCGCCAGCGCCAATGGCCAAGCTGGAACGCGGCCCTCGCCACGGTCCATGCACCACAGGACGAGACCGATCTGTCGCCCGAAACGCCGGCACGCGAGCGCCTGGCGTATGACGAGATCTTCGCCAGCCAGCTCGCCGTCGCGCTGGTGCGCGCGCGGCGCCAGCGGCGGCGCGGCCGCGTCACTGCCGGCGACGGCGCGCTGGCGCGCCAGGCCGAGGCCGGGTTCGGCTTCGCGCTGACCCAGTCGCAGCGTCTCGCCATCGCGGAGATCGCCGCCGACATGCAGGCGCCGCGGCAGATGATGCGGCTGCTGCAGGGCGATGTCGGCAGCGGCAAGACCGTGGTTGCGTTGCTCGCGATGCTGATCGCGGTCGAGAGCGGCGCCCAGGCGGCGCTGATGGCGCCGACCGAGGTGCTCGCCCGCCAGCATCACACGACCCTGCAGCGGCTCGCCGCCCCGGCCGGCATCGAGGTGGCGCTGCTGACCGGCCGCGAGAAGGGCCGGCCGCGCGACGCGCTCGTGGCGAGCCTCGCCTCGGGGCTCATCCCGATCGTCGTCGGCACGCATGCGTTGCTCACGGCCGACGTCGCCTTTCGCGCCCTCGCCCTCGCCGTCATCGACGAGCAGCACCGCTTCGGCGTCGAGCAGCGTCTCGCGCTCAGCGAGAAGGGCGGCAATTGCGACACGCTGCTGATGAGCGCGACGCCGATCCCGCGCACCCTGATGATGACCGCCTATGGCGATCTCGACACCTCCCGGCTTGTCGAGAAGCCGCCCGGAAGGCAGAAGATCGACACCCGCGCAATGCCGCTCGACCGCCTCGACGAGGTGGTCGGGGCAGTGGCGCGCGCGCTGCGCCGCGGCGCCAAGGCCTACTGGATCTGCCCGCTGGTCGAGGAGTCGGAGGACACCGACCTCGCGGTCGCCGAGGAACGCCACCGCATCCTCGCCGCGATGCCGGCCTTTCGCGGCCGCGCCGGTCTGGTGCACGGCCGCATGAAATCGGCCGACAAGGATCGCGCGATGGCCGATTTCGCCGGCGACGGCAGCGACCTCCTCGTCGCCACCACGGTGATCGAGGTCGGCATCGACGTGCCCGCCGCGACGATCATGGTCATCGAGCATGCCGAACGCTTCGGCCTCGCCCAGCTCCACCAGCTGCGCGGCCGCATCGGCCGAGGCAGCGACGCGTCGACCTGCCTCCTGCTCTACCAGGCGCCGCTCGGCGCCGTGGCGCGCGAGCGTATCGCGATCCTGCGCGAGACCGAGGACGGCTTCCGTATCGCCGAGGAAGACCTTCGTCTCAGAGGCGGCGGCGAGGTGCTCGGCACTAAGCAATCCGGCCTTCCCGCATTGCGCCTCGCCGACCTCGCGGCGCACGAGAAGCTTATCGCCGTCGCGCATGACGACGCCCGCCTGGTGCTCGCCCGCGACCCCGCCCTCGAAGCCGAGCGCGGCAAGGCCCTGCGCACCCTCCTCTACCTCTTCCAGCGCGACGAAGCGGTGCAGTACCTGCGCGCGGGGTAATTTCTCGCGCGTCATTCCGGCAGCGCAAAACGCTGGGTCCGGAACCTATGAACACGAACCTTGATTAGATGGCTGTGACGCCATCACCCTAGCGGCGATCGCTCGTGTTCATGGGTTCCGGGTTCGTCGCTGGGCGACGCCCCGGAATGACGAATGAGGAGTGGCTCATGCCCCGCGTCAAGCTGCCCGAAGGCGCCTCGGTTCACTGCATCGTCGACGACTACCTCTGGCCGTGGGAGAGCCCGACGCCGGTGCTGATGATGCACGGCTTCGCGCGCAACGCACTGTTCTGGAACCGCTGGGTGCCGTCGGCGGTCGAGACGCGGCGGGTCTACCGCCCCGATCTCCTCGGCTGCGGCCTCTCCGACCAGCCTCCGGCCGGCTATCGCTACACGCCCGAGACGATTGGCGCGCAGGTGATGGCGGTGCTCGATGGTCTTGGGCTCGACAAGGTGCATTGGGTCGGCGAGTCGTCGGGCGGGATCATCGGCCTGCTGCTTGCCGCCGCGCATCCCGGGCGCATCGCCAGCCTCACTTTGTGCAACACGCCCGCCCGCATCCCCGACCGCATCAAGCAGATCTACGCGCTCGACAAGGCGACCGCCTCCGAGGCGATGCGCGCGTACGGGGTCGGCGAGTGGTGCCGCCAGACGCTTGGCTACCGGCTCGACATGGAGCATGCGAGCCCGGAGCTGTGCGACTGGGTGGTGCGCGAGATGGACCGCACCGCACCCGAGCACGCCGCGGCGATGCACGATTGTTTCGAAGAGGTCGACACCGTGCCGCTGCTGCCGAACATCGCCGCCCCGGTGCTGCTGCTAAGCGGCGACCAGAGCGCGATCGCCTCGGCCCAGCAGCAGATTTTTGCCCAGAAGCTCCCAAGTGGCCGGGTCGAGCTCGTGCCCGGCGTCGGCCACGGCGTCAACCTGCTGCAGCCCGAGCGCTGCGCCCGCCTCGCCGCCGATTTCTGGCGGACGCTGGGATAGTATGAACACACTCCGGCGAAGGCCGGGGCCTGCGTTTCCATCCGCTCGTGCGTTTGAAGCATGGGTCCCGGCTTTCGCTTTCGCCGGGACGACAGCTAAACCGGCTGCGTAACTTTGCCGTCGGCGATGTCGGCGACGGCGAGCTCGGGCTTGCGGCGCGCCGGGTCGCCGTAGCCGCCGCCACCCGCGGTCTCGACCGTCACGCGGTCACCGGGATGCAGAACGGTCGCGATCTTCGACGGGATCAGCTCTTCGCGGCCGTCGGCGCGACGGATCGACGAGCGGGCGCGGGCGCCGTCGCCACCACCATGCAGCCCGGCGGCGGCGCTGAAATGCCGCTCGCCGCGATGCGAGAACGACACGCCGCCCGCCCCCAGACTCGCCAGCACCTCGTATTCGCGCACCAGCCCGGGCCCGCCGCGCCATTCGCCGGCGCCTCCGGAATCGGCGCGCAGCGCGACGCGGTTGAGGCGGATCGGCGCCTCCATTTCGAGCGCCTCGGCCGGCAGGTTCATGCAGTTGGTGGCGTCGGTCTCGATCGCGCCGACACCGTCCTGCCGCGGCCCGGCGCCGCTGCCGCCGGCAATCAGCTCGCCGACGACATAGTTGCGGCCGCCTCCATGCTTGCCGCCGAACGCCAGCACCAGCAGCTCGCCGGCCGAGGCGGCGGGCGCCTTGTCGGGCATCGCCGGCGCCAGCGCGCCGACCATGCAGCCGGCGATGCGCTTGATCGTCGAGGTGCGGGCGTTGACCGGCGCCGGCTCTTGCGGATTGACGATCGTGCCTTCCGGCAATTTGAGGCTGATCGGCCGGAAGCAGCCGCCATTGGTCGGGATGTCGGGGTCGGTGAGCGCCCGCACCGCCCAGCACGCGGCGGCGAGCGATCCCGACGGCACGCAGTTCATCGGCCCCTTCACCTGCGCGCTGGTGCCGGAAAAGTCGAACTCGATCGCGCCGTTGCCGACCGTCGCGGCGATTTCGATGCGGATCAGCTTGTCGAGCTCTATGCCGTCATTGTCGAGGAAGTCGACATAGCGGTAGGTGCCGGGCGGGATACGCGCCAGCGCGGCGCGGGTCAGCCGCTCGGAGCGCGCCAGAAGCTCGCGGCAGATCGCCGTGAGCTGGTCGGCGCCGAAGCGCTCGGCCAGTTCGGCAAAACGGCGCGCGCCGATCGTGCAGGCGGCGATCTGCGCGTTGAGGTCGCCCATCACCGTGTCGGGGATGCGCACGTTCTGGCGTAAGAGCGCGACCAGCGTCTCGTTATAGGCGCCCGCCTCGCGCAGCCGCAGCGGCGGGATGCGCAGCCCCTCCTGGTAGATTTCGGTCGCGTTGGTCGGCACCGAGCCGGCCGACATGCCGCCGACATCCTGGTGATGCGTCATCGCGGCGGTGAGCGCGATCGGCCGCCCGTCATGGAACACCGGCTGCACCACCGCGATGTCGGGCAGATGCGTGCCGCCGCAATACGGGTCGTTGAGCACGTAGCTGTCGCCGTCGCGCATCCGCGCCACCGGAAAAGTCTCGGCGATCTTGGCGACCGCGGGGATCAAGGTCGCCAGGTGGATCGGGATCGAGCAGCTTTGCGCCAAGGTCGTGCCGTCGAGCGCGAAGAGGCTGGCCGAGGCATCGAGCCCCTCCTTGACGATTGGCGAAAACGAGCTTCGCAGCAGCGTCGCCTGCATCTCGTCGGCGATGCCGTCGAGCTTGTAGCGGGTGATGTCGACGGTAATGGGGTCGAGTTCGGCCATCGATCGAGCCTACAACTTTGCCGCCATGGCCTTCATCCGCGCCTCGCGCGCGGCGATCGCCTCCTCGCGTTCGACGAGGAGCCGGGCGCGCTCGACGACCGGCACGTCGATCATCTTGCCGTCGACGGTGACCGCGCCGACGCCTTCGGCGAGCGCTTTGTCGTAAGCGGCGACGACGCGGCGGCCGTGCTCGACTTCCGTCGCGCTGGGGCGGAATTCCTCGTTGAGGATCGGCACCTGGCTCGGATGGATGACCGAGGCGCCGAAAAAGCCGAGCCGGCGCGAGCGGCGCACGGTCTCGCGGAAGGCGTCGAGGTCGCTGAATTCCGCGACCGTGCCGATAAAGCCCATCGGCATGATGCCGGCGCCGCGCGCGGCAAAGACCGCGGTCTGCTTGGGCATGAAAAGCCCCTCGGCGGTCGGCAGCATCCCGGCCGAGAGCGCGAAATCCTCGGCGCCGAGATTGAGCGCGACGAGCCGCGGCGACGCCTTGGCGATCTCGTGGATGCGGAAGAAGGCCGAGCAGGTCTCGACCATCGCCAGCATCTTGGTGGTGCCGATCGCCATGCCG
>DASZLY010000005.1:0-4124 GCA_035552135.1 Allostellaceae bacterium
CGGCGCGGCCGCTCCTTGAGGTCGAGCGCCTCGTTCGACGAGATGACATGCTCGATGCCGGGGAGGTTCGGCGTCTCGGGCCAGCCGCCGGTGGCGACGAGGATGTTCTCAGCGGTGTAGCTCTTGCCGTTGACCTCGACCGTGTGCGGGTCGACGACGACGCCGCGTCCGTCGATGATCTGCACCTGGGCGTTGTTCAGCATGTTGACGTAGATCTGGTGGAGGCGGTCGAGCTCCTTGTCCTTCGCCGCGATCAGCGCGCCCCAATCATGCGTCGCCGGCGGCACGCTCCAGCCGAAACCGGGCGCGTCGGCAAAGCCGCTGGCGAATTCCGACCCGTAGACCAGCAGCTTTTTCGGCACGCAGCCGCGCAGCACGCAGGTGCCGCCAACCCGCAGCTCCTCGCAGATCGCGGTGCGCGCGCCGTAGGCGCCGGCGCGGCGCGTGCCGGCCACGCCGCCCGAGCCGGCGCCGATCGTGAACAGGTCGAAATCATAGCGTGGCATGGACGGCACTCCGCGCAAAAAGGGGCAAGGTGAATGCTTGGTTGTCACAACCCCGAGCAGCCTGCAAGCTTCGCGCGCCACAGGGATAGGGGGAGGACGATGCAATATCTCGTAGCGGGAACCGGCGGCCCGGGCTTCAACTCACCCGCCGAGACGATAGCCGTGTTGGAGAACGCGATCCTTCCCGACTTCGACATCCTCATGAAGATGCAGGCGGACGGGAAAATCCTCGCGGGCGGGCTGCCGGTCGGCGACCGCGCTTTCGTCTTCATCATCGAAGCCGGCGACAACGACGAAGCCGACCGGATCGTTCGCGCCATCCCGTTCTGGGGCTTACTGCAATGGAAAGTGACGCCGCTGCAGAGCGTCGCCCGCCGAGCCGAGATCGAACGCGCAAATCTCGCGGCGCTCAAGAGCAACGGCTAGGCCCCGATCAGGGCCACCAGCTTGGCCCGAACGTCCTCGAGGATCGCCAGCGGGACACGCACGCCGGCGAAGGCTACCGGGCGGGCAATCGTGTCGATGCTGCGCACCTGACCGGTGAAAACCTCACCGCGTATCGGCAAGCCTTCGGGCAAGACCACGCTGAGCGAAAACGGTCGCACGCGCGAGATTATCGGACAAACGACGGCGAAGCGGCTGGCGCGCCAAAACTCGATCGGTGAGACGACAAGTGCCGGGCGCCGGCCGCTCTGTTCCCGCCCGACGCGGGGATCGAAATCGGTCCAGACCAGATCGCCCGCCTCGGGCTCGTAATCCATGCCTATTCGACGATCTCGCGGCCGACATCCGGCCCCCAATCGAATGCGTCTCGCATCTCCTCCGGCGTCATTCCTTCGAGGAGCTCCGACAAGACGTAGCGCCGCCGCGCCGGTTCGACGACGATCCGGCCGTTCTCCGCGGCGATTTCGACCCGCGATCCGGCGCGGAGCCCCGCCTGCTCGGCGACGTCCTTCGGAATACGCAAACCAAGGCTATTGCCCCAGCGGGCGACGCTGACCTGCATCCCGATGCCTCACTTTGGGATATACATGGAATATTCGTCGCGAGGGTACAAGCCCTGAGAACCGCTACTTTCCGACCCAGTCGGTGATGTCGAAAAACACCGTGGCCTTGCTGCGGTCGGGCTTGATCATGCCGAGCAAATCGTAGTCGCGGTCGTTTTGGGTGATGCGGGTCTGGTACTCGATGTGCCAGTCCGGGAAATTGGCGGCGATAAAGGCATGCTCGCCGGCGACGCCGTGGAATTCGTCGGCGATGCCGGGCAGCACGATCGCGGTCGCGATCGTCAGCCCCGGCGGGCCGATCGGCGCGGCCGGCTGGGCCTGCGCAGACACTGCGTAGAGAAGCAAGCCAAGAGCTGCGGCAAGGCGAACCCTCACCCGTCTCGCGTCGGCAGAGCCGCCGCGATCCGCCCTCTCCCGCATGCGGGAGAGGGGAATCCCGACGCGCAGCGGCGGGATGGGATGAGGGTCAGCGTCGATCAGCGGTCGATGCCGCCCATGCACAGGTATTTCACCTCGAGATAGTCCTCGATGCCGTATTTCGAGCCCTCGCGGCCGATGCCCGATTCCTTCATCCCGCCGAACGGCGCGATCTCGGTCGAGATGATGCCCTCGTTGATGCCGACGATGCCGTATTCGAGCGCCTCGGCGACACGCCAGATACGGCCGATGTCGCGGCTGTAGAAATAGGCGGCGAGGCCGAACTCGGTGTCGTTGGCCATCTTGATCGCCTCGCGCTCCTCCTTGAAGCGGTAGAGCGGCGCGACCGGGCCAAACGTCTCCTCCCGAGTGACGATCATATCGGTGGTGACGTTCGCCAGCACGGTCGGCTCGAAGAAGCTGCCGCCAAGCGCCGAGCGCTTGCCGCCAGTGACGATTTTGGCGCCCTTCTTGAGCGCATCGGCGATGTGGCTCTCGACCTTCTCGACCGCCTTCATATCGATGAGCGGGCCGATCACCGTGCCGGCGGCGGCGCCGTCGCCGACCTTCATCTCGCTCGCGGCCTCGGCAAGGCGCTTCGAGAACGCGTCGTAGACCCCGTCCTGCACCAGGATGCGGTTGGCGCAGACGCAAGTCTGCCCGGCATTCCTATATTTCGAGGCGATCGCCCCTTTCACCGCCATCTCGATATCGGCGTCGTCGAAGACGATGAACGGCGCGTTGCCGCCCAACTCCATCGAGGTCTTCTTTACCGTCGCGGCGCACTGCTCCATCAGGAGCTTGCCGATCTCGGTCGAGCCGGTGAAGGTCAGCTTGCGCACGGTCGGGTTCGAGGTCATCTCGCCGCCGATCTCGCTGGCGCCGCCGGTGACGCAGGAGAATACCCCGGCGGGGACGCCGGCGCGCTCGGCCAGCTCGCACAGCGCCAGCGCCGAGAACGGGGTCGCGGTCGCCGGTTTCAGCACCATCGTGCAGCCGGCGGCGAGCGCCGGGCCGGCCTTGCGGGTGATCATCGCCGCCGGGAAGTTCCACGGCGTGATCGCGGCGCAGACGCCGATCGGCTCCTTGGTGACGACGATGCGCTTGTCGGCGCCGTGCGAGGGAATGGTGTCGCCGTAGATGCGCTTGCCCTCCTCGCCGAACCACTCGATGAAGCTGCCGGCATAGGCGATCTCGCCTTTCGATTCGGCGAGCGGCTTGCCCTGCTCGGCGGTCATCAGCTGCGCCAGGTCTTCCTGGTTCGCCATCATCAGGTCGAACCATTTCCGCAGGATCTGCGCACGCTCCTTTGCGGTCTTGGCGCGCCAGGCGGGCAGCGCCTTGTCGGCCGCGTCGATCGCTTGGCGGGTCTCCTCGGCGCCCATGCGCGGCACCGTGCCGAGCACCTCGCCGGTCGCCGGGTTGGTAACGGGGATCGTGCCGCGGTTGAGCGCATCGGCCCACTTGCCATCGACATAGCATTGCTGGCGGAAAAGCTTCTGATCGTGGAGTTGCACCGTCGACCTCCTCAGCCGCGGACCCCGGGGCGGGTCTCTGATGACTTAGGTACGAGCCGGGCTGCGGTTTGACAAGACGCCGGAAGGCGCGTCCGGTCTCAGGTCGCAGGAGCAGTCCGAGCAAGCCACGGGCCGAGATCGTCGTCGAGTCCGAGAAGCGCGAGGCCGTAGGCGACCGACTGGAAATTCTCGCCATCAGCGAGGCGCTGCGCGCCGAAACGATCCGCAAAGACGCGCCGCACCGCCGGAATGAAAGAGCTGCCGCCGGTGAGGAACACGCTGTCGATCGCGTCGACAGACACGCCTTCGGTCGCCAACAGCCTATCGACCGTCTCCGCGATGCGAGCGATGTCGTCCTTGATCCAGTGCTCGAAATCTTCGCGCGCGATCTCCTGTTCGATGTCGAGAGCGCCCAGCCGGAGCCGGAAATCGACGCCCGGGGCGGCGGAGAGCCGTGCCTTCGCCTCGGCCACGACACGGTAGATGTTGAACCCCCAATCGTGGCGGATAACCTCGATGAAATGCCCGATCTGCTCGGGTGCCAGCGATGCCTGTTCGAGCCGCTCGAGCTCGCGCAGATGCTCCGGGGTCTTGAGCATCGCCAGCTCGTGCCAGCGCGCGAAGCTGGCGTGATAGTGCTGCGGGATCGGCAGGATCTTGTCGAGCGAACGGAACAG
>DASZLY010000006.1:0-4566 GCA_035552135.1 Allostellaceae bacterium
CTCTCCTGCGCATCGGCACGCGCGGCAGCCCGCTCGCGCTCGCCCAGGCGCATCAGGTGCGCTCGCGCCTCGCGGCGGCGCTCGGCGTCGCGCCGGCCGCGATCGAGCTCGAGATCATCAAGACCACCGGCGACGCGATCCAGAACCGTCCGCTCACCGAGATCGGTGGCAAGGGCCTGTTCGTCAAGGAGATCGAGCAGGCGCTGCTCGACGGCGCGATCGATCTGGCGGTGCATTCCGCCAAGGATATCCCGGGCATCCTGCCGGACGGGCTCATGCTCGCCTGCTGCCTGCCGCGCGAGGATGCGCGTGACGCCTTCATCAGCCGCAAGGCGGCGAGCTTTGCCGCGCTCGCGCCCGGCGCGGTGGTCGGCACCGCCTCGCCGCGCCGTGCCGCGATGGTCCGGCGGCGGCGGCCCGACCTCGCCGTCGCGCCGCTGCGCGGCAATGTCGAGACCCGGCTGAAAAAGCTCGACGCCGGCGAGGTCGACGCGACGCTGCTCGCGATGGCGGGCCTCAACCGGCTCGGCCTTGCCGCCGCCGCCACCGCGCCGCTCGATGTCGACCAGTTCCTGCCCGCGGTCGGCCAGGGCGTGATCGCGCTTGAGACGCGCGCCGACGACACGCCCACGCGCGATCATCTCGCCGCGATCAACGATGCCGCCGCCGCGACCGCGCTCGCTGCCGAACGTGCCTTCCTGGCGATCCTCGACGGCTCCTGCCGCACGCCGATCGCCGGCCACGCGCGGCTCGATGGCGATGCCCTGCATTTGCGCGGCCTGATCGTGAAACCGGATGGCAGCGAGTGCTTTGAGACAGAGCGGCGCGACAATGCGGCCGATGCCGTTGCAATGGGAGAGGACGCCGGACGCGAGTTGCGCAGCCGCGCCGGTGCGGATTTTTTCGCGGTGTGAGAATGGATGTGGTTTGGCACGGTGCGTGCGCTCCCTCTCCCCCTTCAGGGCTGTCAGATTCACACATTTTGGAAGCTCAACATGGTGCCAAATTTGATGCGGTGGAAGTCCTCCAGCCCGCGACGCATCACTTTTGGCCCAGGCTTGCCGTAATAGCCTGTCCAGCCACCGAGGCGGCCAATGACCCACGCCGCGAATGCAAGCGAGCGCTTTGGATGCGGGTTTTTTTGACGGGTAGTTTTGCCTTCGAGGCGAGCCGAGATCGCCTCGAGGATCGGGAGATCGGCGGGCTCGAACGCGTCGGCGAGTGGCTGTCCGGTGGTGCCGTCGCGCGCTTTGACGAGCTGCATCACGGTCACCGCCGCCACCGTGGCGGCAGCCACGAGCCTGATCATGGCCTCAGGATCCCCGATGTCAGCCGCCTCGATATCGAAGCCTGCAGTCTTGAGCGTGTGGAAGAACTCTTCGATGGTCCATCGCAAACGGTAGAGATCGACGATCCTGCGGGCGTCGCCAAGGTCGCGCACCGCATGGGTCGTCAACAATCGCCAATGGACCGGCAGGGCATCCGCGGGCACGGATGTCTCTCGCACATCGACGATCGTGACCTTCAGTGTCTCCGGCACACTGTCGTCGGTCTTCGCGTGTCGCGGCTTGCGAAGCACGACCTCGGTGAAGCGCACTGCCAGTTCCGTCGTCCGCTCTTTGCGGCCCGGCGCCGCCGGGATCGTCACGCTGAAGCGACCCTGTTCCGCCATGCAGTCGACCAGCGAGAACAGAAGCGCACTGGTCTGCATTCCGGGCTCCGCCTCGATCAGCCGGTTCTGGCAGGCGCGCACAATCAGATGCATGTTGGCAGGACGCGCGGCGAAGTGCTCGTAGATGTCGCTCTCGCGGTCCGATGCTCCGGTGATGCTGTTGGCCGCCATCAGCACTTCGCCAGCGCGCGTCGTCCCGTCGATCCAGCGTTGCGATTCCTTTTCGGCAGTCTTGCGCGAACGGCGCGATCGAACCTTGCCGCCCTTACGATTGCTGACCTGGGCGTCGACGAGACCGATCAGCCCGCCGGTTCCTGCGTCCACCGCCAAGACCGCGTGCAGCAGAAGCCCCCGCAAGGCTCCGCCTTTTCCCACCGGGCCGTAGCCGTTCGCTTGCGCGCGCCGGCCTCCCAACGCCAGCTCACTCGTGTCCTGGATGACAACCACGTCGCGACCGGCGGCTTGCGCGGCAGTCCGCTCGCCAGCGTACGCCGCCATCTCGGTCGCGCTCACCGCGCGGTTGTGGAGCCAGCGCGTGAATTGCATCTCCCGTGCTCGCGTTCCCCCAAGCCGACGAATGCAAGAGCCGGGCTGCATCACCAGCGCTTTATGCAGCTTGGCCCCCCTTTTTCCCGGCGGCGGTCGCCGAACCGCCCCAGCCCGAATTCGATCCCAGTCATCGCTGCCTCCGCGAATCATCATCGGGCTCAGCGAATCACCCTCCCAATGGCTCGGCAAGATGTGTGAATATGACAGCCCTGAAGGGGGAGAGGGAGCGCGGACGGTGTCGCAAGTGGCAGCCATCTCAAATTACTCCGCCGCGGTCGCGGATCGCGATGCATCGCCGCCGAGCAGCGCGCGCGTCGCCGCCGTCACGTCATCCTCCCGCATCAGGCTTTCGCCGACCAGGAACGTCGAGATGCCGGCCTTGGCGAGGCGGGCGAGATCGGCGGGGGTGAAGATGCCGCTTTCGCCGACGATGACGCGGTCGCGCGGCACGCGCGGCGCGAGGCGCTCGGCGACCGCGAGCGTGGTCGCGAAGGTCTTGAGATCGCGGTTGTTGATGCCGATCAGGCGCGATTTGAGGCGCAGCGCGCGGTCGAGCTCGGCCTCGTCGTGCACCTCGACCAGCACGTCCATGCCCCAGATGTGCGCGGCCGCTTCCACGTCGTGCGCGGCCGCATCGTCGAGTGCCGCCATGATGATCAGGATGCAGTCGGCGCCGAGCGCGCGCGATTGCGCGACCTGGTATGGCTCGTACATGAAATCCTTGCGCAGCACCGGGAGCGAGACCGCGCCGCGCGCCGCGACGAGATGCTCGGGCGTGCCCTGGAACGAGGGCGTGTCGGTCAGCACCGACAGGCAGGCGGCGCCGCCCGCCGCATAGGCGCGCGCGAGCGTCGCGGGATCGAAATCGGCGCGGATCAGGCCCTTCGACGGGCTGGCCTTCTTGATCTCGGCGATCAGCGCGTAGCCGCCGGCCGCATGCTTTCGTTCGATCGCGGCCAGGAAGCCGCGCGGCGGCGATGCCTGCTCGGCCAGCGCCTCGACCTCCGACAACGAACGCGCGGTCTTTGCGGCCGCGATCTCGTCGCGCTTGTAGGCTTCGATGCGGGCCAGGATGTCCGCCATTAGACACTCCTTATCTTGGTGCATGTCCTTTGTCGGCGAACCGGTGCCCACTTCGCCGGGACATGCGCTAGGCCCCGGAAACCACGATGAGGCGCTCGAGCGCACCCTCGGCCTCGCCGGAGTCGATCGATTTCTCGGCGAGCGCGACGCCGGCCTTGAGGTCGGCGGCCTTGCCGGCGACCACCAGGGCGGCGGCCGCATTGAGCGCCGCGACGTCGCGGAACGGCCCGTGCTGGCCCTTGAGCACGCCGAGCAAGGCCTTGGCGTTGTGGTCGGCATCGCCGCCGCGCAGCGCCTCGGGCTTGGCGCGGGCGAGGCCCGCGTCCTCGGGCGCGATGTCGAAAACCTTCACCTCGCCGTTCTCGAGCGACGCGACCGCGGTCGGGCCCGCGATGGTGATCTCGTCGAGGCCGTCGGAGCCGTGCACCACGAAGGCGCGCTCGGAGCCGAGGTTGCGCAGCACATGGGCGAGCGGCTCGACCCATTGCCTGGAGAAGACGCCGACCATCTGCCGCTTGACGCCGGCCGGGTTCGACAGCGGCCCGAGCAGGTTGAAGATGGTGCGAAAGCCAAGTTCGGCGCGCACCGGTCCGACATGGCGCATGGCCGCGTGATGCGCCGGCGCGAACAGGAAGCAGATGCCCGCCTCGTCCAGGGCGCGGCGCTGCTGGTCGGCGCTGGCGGCGAGGTTGACCCCGAGCGCCGCGAGCACGTCGGCGGAACCCGAACGGGACGAGGCCGCGCGATTGCCGTGCTTGGCGACTTTCAGGCCGCCGCCGGCCGCCACCAGCGCCGCGGCCGTGGAGATGTTGAGCGTGTGGGCGCCATCGCCGCCGGTGCCGCAGACGTCGATCACGTCATGCGGGTGGTCGAGGGTCATCGCCACGCGCCGCATGGCCTTCGCGCAGGCGGTGATCTCGCCCACCGTCTCGCCGCGCAGGCGCATGGCGGTGACCGCCGCGGCGACCTGGGCCGGCGTCGGCTCCCCGCGCAGGCAGGCGGCGAAGAAGGCGTCGGCGTCGTCCTCGGACAAGGTGGCGCCGTCGGCCAGCTTGGCCAGGATGGGCTTGAAGGCGTCGGACACGGAGGGGTTCAGACCGCCGCGACGCGCTTGACGCCCGCCAGGTCCAGGAAGTTGGCCAGGAGGGCGTGGCCGCCTTCGGTGGCGATCGATTCCGGGTGGAACTGGACGCCGTGCACGGGCCGGCTCCTGTGCTGCAGGCCCATGATCTCGCCGTCGTCGGTCCAGGCGGTGACCTCGA
>DASZLY010000007.1:0-2298 GCA_035552135.1 Allostellaceae bacterium
GGTCCGGCGCCGGCACCAGGGTGATCTCCTTCAGCGTATAGCCGCGATACGGAACCTCCGGCGGGATCGTGTAGTACTTGCCCTTGTGCGAGAACGGCTTGCCCTCGAACGACTTGAACAGCACGTCGACGCCTTCCTCGAAGATCTCGCGGTTGGCGGTCTGGTCGGTTAGCGGCGAGCCGAAGCTCTCGACCTCGCGTGTGTGATAGCCGCGCGCGACGCCGAAGATCACCCGCCCGCCGGTGAGGATGTCGCACATCGCATAATCTTCGGCGAGGCGCAGCGGGTGCCACATTGGCACGACATTGAAGCCGCAGCCGATGTTGAGGTTTTTCGTCACCCCGCAGAGATGCATCGCCATCATCAAGAGGTTGGGAATCAGCTCCGTCCCCTCCGGCTGAAAGTGATGCTCGGCCATCCACAGCGTGTTGTAGCCGCGCTCGTCCATGCATTTTGCGTAGGCGACGACCTTGTGCATCGCCTTTGCCAGCTCAGCGCGCGAATGGCAGCGCTCGTTGATCGGCGTGCCCTTGTAGCCGAGGTTCTCCATGTCGGCGGTGCCGTAATAGGAGCTGTCGAATTTGGTGATCATCGCGGGGTCCTCGCAAAGTGTCGGGCAAAGTCTGGGGCAAGAATTGCACGGAAGCGGCCGGCTCGCCTGTGAAAATGTGGCGGGGCGGTCATGTGCGGGCGCAGCCCCCGCCTCATTGTGCCGCTCACGACCCGGCGCCCTCGCGCACCTTGCCGTCGCTCGCGGCGGCGCGGCCGGCATGGCCGCTGACCTCGGCGCCATCGCCTTCGCCGAGCTGCAGGAAGCCGATCACCGAAACCAGCGGGATCGCCGCGATCAGCAGGAAGACGACGCGGAAATTGCCGACCGTCACCTGCTCGCTGCCGGCGACAATCGCCAGCAGCGCCGCGCCCAGCGCGACGCCGAAGCCGCGCGCCAGCTGCTGGAAGACGCCGCTGACGCTGGTGCTGCGCGACAGGAGCGGCGACGGCACGTCGGCAAAGCTGATCGTGTTGAGCGCGAGATACTGGATGCTGCGCACGCAGCCCGACAGCAGCACGCAGGCGATGACGATCCAGGTCGGTGTGTCGGCGTCGAGCAGCGCGAAGACTGCGGTCACCACCGCCGCGCCGAGCGCGCCGCAGACGAGTGCGCGGCGAAAGCCGAGCCAGCGCAGCAGGGGCTTCGACCCCGCGCGCACCAGCATTGCCCCCAAGGTCGAGGAAAAGGTCAGCGACCCCGCCTGGATCGGGCTGAATCCGAAACCGATCTGGAACAGCAGCGGCAGCATGAACGGGGTCGCGTCCAGCCCCATGCGGCATACGCCGCCCGTCACCGTGCCGATGCGGAAGGTCTTGATCTTCAGCAGGTTGAGGTCGAGCACTGGGGCCGGGCTCGCCCGCGCATGGCGGACATAGATGTAGAGGATCACGAGCGAGATCGGGAAGAACAGCTCGCCGACCCAGGGCGCGATCATCGGCCGGCCGAGATTCTCGATCGCGAACTCGAAGAGGAAGAGGCCGAGCGCGGCAATGAGAAACCCGCCGACGTCGAAGCGCTGCGGCGCCGGGGCACGGAAATTCTCGAACAGCAGAAAGCCCAGCGCCGCCCCCAGCAGCCCCATCGGGATGTTGAGATAGAACACCCAGCGCCACGAGAAATAGCTCGTCAGCATGCCGCCGACGATCGGCCCGACGGTCGGCCCGATCATCGCCGGAATGGTCATCCAGTTCATCGCCGAGACGAGGCTGGCGCGCGGAAAGCTGCGCAGCAGGATGAGCCGGCCGACCGGCGTCATCATCGCGCCGCCGAACCCCTGGATGATCCGGAACCCCACCAGCATCGGCAGACTGGTCGAGAGGCCGCACAGCGCCGAGCCGGCGGCGAAGATCAGCACCGCGGCGCAGAACACGATGCGCGTACCGAGCCGGTCGGCGATCCACCCGCTCACCGGAATGAACACCGCGAGCGAGAGGAGATAGCTGGCAATCACCAGGTTGAGCCGCAGCGGGCTCTCGCCGAGGCTTTTCGCCATCGCCGGGATCGACACGGCGATCATCGTCGAATCGAGCCCCTCCATGAAGAACGCGCAGCCCACCACCAGCGGGATCACCACGCGCAGCGGCGTGGCCGGGTCCGGCGGGATGATGGCGCTGGCGCTCACGTCGGGGGCGGGGTCATCGGATTGGCTTGCTCCGTGGCGATGGTAGAGGACAATGCCGCGCGTATCTCCTACCAGATAGCGGATGGCCGAATTGAGTAAGTCTACCTCTCGTTCGTCATCCTCG
>DASZLY010000008.1:0-6969 GCA_035552135.1 Allostellaceae bacterium
GCGATGTACCGCGACCCCGTCGCCGGCGCGCAGCCTCTGTCGCCCGGCGGCGTCTACCGGCTGACGATCGACCTCGGCGACATCTGCCACACCTTCGCTACCGGCAGCCGCGTCGAGCTCGACGTCACCAGCAGCAATTTCCCGCGCCGCGCGCGCAACACCAATAGCGGCCACCCCGTCCTCGCCGATGACGGCGAGGACGATATCCGCGTCGCCGTCAACGCCGTGCACCACGCCGCCGCGACCCCGTCCTATGTCGAGCTGCCGGTGCTCGCGCCATAGCCAGGAAAATCAATGTCGAAGCTTTTCACCCCGATCACCGACGACAACCACTGCCGGCCCCATTCAGCCCTCGGCGGACAACCGCCCGCCCTACGGCTGAACAACGTGCTTGGCTTCGACACCTAGCCATGACGGAGATGAAGATGCCCGAGCAGTGGGATGTCGAGGCCGATGTCGTCATTGTCGGCTTTGGCGCGGCCGGGGTGGCGGCCGCGGTGACGGCGCACGAGCTCGGCGCCAAGGTCGTCATCCTCGAAAAGGCGCCCGAGGGCGAGCATGGCGGCAATACCCGCGTCGCCGGCCAGGGCTATCTCAACACCGCGGACGCGGCGGAAGCCGCCGCCTATCTCACCGCGCTGTGCGGCCCCTTCACCGTGCCCGAGACGATGATCCGCGTCTGGGCCGACGAGATGGGCCGCAACAATGACTGGCTCGCCGGTCTCGGCGGCGACCCGCAGGAGCATCAGCACCCGCCGGTGGGGATCGAGTTCCCCGATCTGCCGGGCGCCGGCTGCGTCCACAAATTCCACGACGGGCCGACCTACGGCTATTCCTATACCTGGCAGCGCTTCGAGAGCCTGGTGCGCGCGCGACCTATCGAAACGCTTTATGAAACCCCCGGTAAATGGCTGATTCAGAACGATACGGGTAAGGAAATTCTCGGCGTCCGGGCGCAGCGCGGCGAGAAGACCTTGGCGGTCAAGGCGCGCCGCGGCGTGGTGCTGACCTGCGGCGGGTTCGAGAACAACCAGGAGATGATCCGCAACTACCTGCCGGGCATTCCTTATTGCTACACCTCGGGCAGCCCGTACAACGAGGGCGACGGCATCACCATGGCGATGGCGGTCGGCGCCGACCTCTGGCACATGAACAATTACGCCGGTCCGTCGATGGCGCTGAAGGTGCCGGAGATCCGCACCAGCTTCTCGATGCAGGCGCTGCATTACAGCAAGGTGTTGCCGGGCGGGATGATCGTCGTCGGGCCCGACGGGCGCCGCTTTGCCGACGAGAAATTCAAGACAAGGCACGGCAAGGTGCCGGTCAACGGGCGCTGGCTGCCGATGGCGACGCCGTGCCCGATGTTCATGATTTGCGACCACGCGACGTTTGCCGCCGGGCCGCTTTATGACGCGCATCCGAGCCACGGCTGGACGCAGATTGTCGAGCGCTACGACTGGAGCGCCGACAACAGCGCCGAAATCGCCAAGGGCTGGGTCAAGCGCGCCGACAGCATCGCCGCGCTCTCCGCGTCCGTCGGGCTCGATCCGGCGGCGCTGGAAGCGAGCGTCGCGCGCTGGAACCGCCATTGCGACGCCGGGCAGGACGGCGATTTCGGCCGCAAACTCATGCTGACTGCGATCGGCGAGGGGCCGTATTACGCGGTCGAGCTGTCGCCCTCGATGCTCAACACCCAGGGCGGGCCGCGGCGCAACGAGAGGGCGCAGATCGTCCGGCCCGACGGCTCGCCGATCCCGCGGCTCTACAGCGCCGGCGAATTGGGCTCGATCTACTCCTACCTCTACCAGGGCACCGGCAATATCGGCGAATGCCTCGCTTTCGGCCGCATCTCCGGCCGCAACGCCGCGGCGGAGACGCCGTGGGGGTAGGGGGCGCTCAGCTGTTCAGCCAGCGCCTTGCCGAGCCGAGCAGGCCGCGCGGCATGAAGATGACGATGGCGATGAAGATGACGCCGAGCGGGATCAGGTAGAACTCGGTGAAGAAGCGCGAGAATGTTTCGCGCAGTATCAGGAAGAACGCGGCACCGACAATCGGCCCGACCAATGTGCCGATGCCGCCGACGACGTTGTAGATCACCACCTCGCCCGACACGACGAAGAACACGAAGTCGGGGGCGGCAAACTGGTTCTGCAGCGCGTAGAGCACGCCCGCCAGCCCGGCGAACACGCCCGACAGCATCACCGCGACCATCTTGTAGCGCTCGACCGCGTAACCGATCGCCCGGGTGCGCGCCTCGTTCTCGCGGATCGATTGCAGCACCATGCCGAACGGCGACCGGGTGATGCGGCGCAGCAGCAGATACGACAAGACGACGATCGCCAGCACGAACCAGTGCAGCACCGCCGGGGTGAAGCGGATCGCGAAAAGATGCGGGATCGCCAGCGCCGGCCGGCGGAAATTGAGCCCGTTCTCGCCGCCGGTCCACGCGGTCGAGGTGAAGATGATGACGTAGAAAATCTGTGAGAAAATCAGCGTCGTGATCGCGAAATAAATGTCGCGCAGCCGGGTCGAGAAATAGGCGACAAAGCCGGCGGTCGCCGCCGCCATCGCCAGCCCGTAGAGCAGCGCGAGCCACAGGCTCGGCGGGCTTGTCGTCAACAGCGCCGCCGCCGCGCCGTACATGCCGAGCCCGAAAAATGACGAATGCCCGAACGACACCATGCCGGTGTAGCCGATGAGAATGTCGGACGACATCGCCAACAGGCCCCAGATCAGGATCTCGGTGAGAAACCGGCGCCAGAACTCGGGCAGCACCAGCGGCGCTGCGATCAGCAGCGCGAGGATGACGGCGAACCCCGTCCAGTAGAGAACCCGGCCGCGCGCGCTCATTTCGGGGTCGGCACGAAAAGGCCGGTCGGCCGGAACAGCAGGGTCAGGATCAGCACGACGAACGAGACGATCACCGCCTGCGCCGGGCTGAGCCAGAGCGAGGCGTAGGCCTCGAGGAGGCTGATGAAGATCGCCGCGGCGATCGAGCCGCCGATGCTGCCCATGCCGCCGACCACGACGACGATAAAGGCGCGCAGCACCCAGTTCGTCCCCATCTGCGAGTTGACCCCGACCAGCGGCCCGAACAGGACGCCGCTCGCCGCCGCCATGCCCGAGCCGATCGCGAACACCGCGGTCAGCACCCACGGCACCGGGATGCCCATCGCCTGGGCCATCACCCGGTCCTGCGTCGTCGCGCGAATCCAGATGCCGTAAGTGCCGTATTTGAGGAATACCCACAGCCCGCCGATGATCGCCGCGGCAAGCCCGGCGATCACCAGCCGGTAATACGGGTAGTCGAGGTAGAACAGCTTGAAATGCCCGGTAAACGGCTCCTCGATCTTGCGGGCGACCGGACCGAACTGCCACAGCGCGTAATTCTGCAGCACCAGCGAGACGCCGAACGTGGCGAGGATCGTCGTCAGCGGGTCGCGCCCGAGCAGCGGCCGCAGCGTCGTCAGATAGATTGCCGCGCCCAAGAGCGCGATCGCCAGCGTCGCGACGACGAGGGCGATCCAGAAACTGCCGGTCGCCGCCAGGGTCAAGACGCCGACATAGGCGCCGAGCATGAACAATTCGCCATGCGCGAAGTTGACCACGTCCATGATGCCGAAGATCAGCGTCAGCCCCGACGACACCAGCGCCAGGATGAGCCCGGTGACGATGCCGTTGATCGTCTGGATGAGAAGCTGGTCGAGCGGGATGCCCATGTCTCACACGCCGAGATACTGGTGGATGACCGGGTGGTCGACGGCGAGTTCTGCGGCCATCGCGTGGTGCCGCACCTCGCCCTTCTCGATGAAATAGACCCGGCGGCAGACATCGAGGGTCAGCGGCACGTTCTGCTCGACGAGCAGCACCGCGACGCCCTCGCGGCCGAGCACGCCGACGATCTCGGCGATCTGCGACACCATGCGCGGCATCAGCCCCTCGGTCGGCTCGTCGAGGAGGATGATCTTGGGCTCCAGCATCATCGCCCGGGCGATCGCCAGCATCTGCTGCTCGCCGCCCGACAGCGTGCCGCCGAGTTGGTTGCGGCGCTCGGCGAGGCGCGGGAAATTGGCGTAGGCCTTGTCGAGCAGCGCGGCTTTTTGCGCCTTGCCGACGCCGTGCCGGTCGAGCCCGGTGCGCAGGTTCTCGATCACCGTGAGGAACGGAAAGATGCGCCGCTCCTCGGGCACATAGGCGATGCCGAGTCGCGCGATGTTGTGCGGCGCGAGGCGCACCACCGAGCGGCCTTCGAGCGCCACGTCGCCCGCCACCGGATGCACCAGCCCGGCGATGGCCTTCAAGGTCGTGCTCTTGCCGACACCGTTGCGGCCGAGCAGCCCAACGATCTCGCCGCGCCCGATCTCGAGCGAGACGCCGTTGAGGATATGGCTTTTCCCGTAATAGGTCTGGATGCCCTCGACCTTGAGCAGCCTCTCACTGGCGGCGAGCGGTGCCGGCGCGCGCGGCTCGGCGATGTCGGCAGCGGCGCTCATGTCTTGAGATAGACCTCGAGCACGCGCGGATTTTCCTGGATTTCCGCCGGCGTGCCCTCGGCGAGGATTTCGCCGTAATGGAACACGGTGATGCGCTGCGCCAGCCCCATGACGACCTGCATGTCGTGCTCGACGATGAGGATCGTCAGGTGCTGGGCGATGCGCCGCACGAGCATCATCGTATCGTGGGTTTCGGCCGCGCTCATTCCGGCGGTCGGCTCGTCGAGGCAGAGCAGTTGCGGCTCGGTCGCCAGCGCGATGGCGATTTCCAGCGTGCGCTGCTCGCCATGCGAGAGATTGGCGGCGAGTTCGTGCGCCTTCGCCAGGAGCCCGACCGAATCCAGGGCCTGCTCGGATTTCTCGATGATGTCGCGATAGGCGCGGTGATGGGTGAGGAGGCTCCAGCTATGGCGGCGCGACTGCGCGGCGATGCGCACGTTTTCGAGCGTCGTCGCGTTGGGCAGCACGTTGGTGATCTGGTACGAGCGGGCGATGCCCTTGCGCGAGACCCGGTCGGGCGGCAGGCCGGTAATGTCGTCGCCGGCGAAGAGGATCGCTCCCGAGCTCGGGCGCAAGACGCCGGTCAGGCAATTGAAGAAGGTGCTCTTGCCGGCACCGTTGGGGCCGATGATCGCGCGGATTTCCTCGCGGGCGACCGCGAAGTTGACGTTGTTGAGCGCGGTCAGCCCGCCGAACCTGACCGTCAGGTCCTGGGTTTGCAGCAGCATTTCGGCGCCGCCGTCGCGCCCGGCCTCGGGCGGTGACGGCGCCGCGGCCAGGGCGTCGGCGGTCACTTAGGCGGAGAAGGTGCAGGCCGGCGGCACGATCGTCTTCTCTTTCGCCACCACGTCCTTGATGTGGTACGTGCCGCCGTTCACCTCGTAGATGAACTCGCGCACGAAGGCCTGGTGGTCTTCCTTGCGCAGCGTCTTGTCGCCTTGCGGGAAGTCGGGCCCTTCCTTCATTTCCAGGCCTTCCAGCGCCTCGATCAGCTTCATTGTGTCGGCGCGGCCCTGGAAGCCCGATTTCTCGATGCCGATCTTGAGGCAGTTCACCGCCTCGTAATTCGATTGGACATAGCGGTCGGGCAGCGGGCCCGACGGGTCCATCTGCTTCAGCCGCTTCACCGCCTCGTCGAAGAACGCCTTGTGATAGGGCGTGTCGAGCGGGGGGTCGAACACCGGAATGTAGCGGTTGATGCCGGTAAAGCCGTCGATCTTCTTGCCAAGCCCCGGCAGGTTGGTCGATTCGCAGATCGCGCCGTCGCCGGCCCATTTGTACTTCTTGGTGAGGCCGAGATCGAAGGCCTGGTTGCCGATCGTCACCCCGTCGGCGCCGAAGAAGATCGCGAACAGCCCGTCGAAATCGCCGTTGATCTTCGACAGGAAAGGCGTCATGTCGGCGGTGCCGATCGGAATGCCGGTCGAGCCGACGACGTCGCCGCCTTGTTTCTTGATCTCGGCGACATAGGCATCGCGAGTCGACTGGCCCCAGGAATAATCGGCGTAGAGGATGTGCCACTTCTTGCCCATCTTGCCGACCAGATAGGGCGCGAACGCCACCGCCTGCGCCGGCGCGTAATCGTAGGGGCGGAAGCTGTAGCGGCTGCATTTCGAGGTGGTGATCGTCGTGTCGAGGCACACGCTGATCATGTTGACCACCTGCTGGTCGTCGTAGACCGGCATGCAGGCCAGGCAGATGCTCGAAATCTCGCCGCCGACATGGACGTCGACCTTGTCCTCGACGAGCAGCTTCTCGGCCTTGCGGCGGCCGACATCGGGCTTGGTCTCGTCGTCCTCGACGATGAGGTCGATCTTGCGGCCGTTGATGCCCCCCGCGCCGTTGATGCGGTCGACCGCCATCTGGATGCCGATGAGCGCGGTCTTGCCGACCGGCGCGCCCGGCCCGGTCAGCGAATGGATGCTGCCGAATTTATAGGGCTTGGCCTGGGCGAAGGCGCCGCGCCACGCCCCGGGCGCGACCATCGCGCCGCCGAATGCAAGCGTGCTCGCCGCCGCGCCCCAGCCGACCAGCCGCCGCCGCGTCGGCGAGCTGCCGCCGGTCCGCGCTGCCTTCGCTCGAATGTCCGTCATCCCCCGCACCCTTCCCTGTATTGCGCGCCGCCGCCCGCCGCCCCGGTGTCGTTGTCCCGCTTGCCCCATGCATCAACCGGACCGCGTCCGCCCGGCAGCGCGTGAGACATTCGACCGCACCGGTTTTACCGTCGGCGACAAAAAACGTTGTAGCGGCAAATCCCGGATCGCGCCATCGCGGCGCGCGCAAACGGCCCGGCGGTCCGGGACTGGATCGTCTGACCGAGCGCGACGCCATAACGCCTCGGCAATCAGGAGGTCAGTTTTCGGGCGGGCTACGGATCGCAAGCGATGCAATGCGATCTACGGCTCTGCCAAGGTCAGCGGGAGAGCGTTCAAATTCGTCGGCGAAACGTTCCCATTCTGCGGCCGCGGAGAGCACT
>DASZLY010000009.1:0-1544 GCA_035552135.1 Allostellaceae bacterium
GACGCAGACCTTCGACGACGCCAAACGCATCCTCGACCATGCCGCCCGTGACGAGCGCCAGCGCGAGCGGCAGATTTAGCGGAAGCGTGCCGGGCTGAGGGTTTCCGGCGCGATGCCCTTCGCGGCGATGTCCCCCGGCAGGCCGCGCCCGTCGATCAGCGACACCGCGCAGCGCGCCATGCCCTCGGCGGTCTGGATGCCGTAGCCGCCTTGCCCGGCAAGCCAGAAGAAGCCGTCGGCGGCGGGATCGAAGCCGCACACCGTCGTCTTGTCGGCGACAAAGCTGCGCAGCCCCGCCCATTTGCGCTCGACCCGCGCGACGTCGAGCGTCGTCGCCCGCATCAGCCGGTCGATCGCGATCGCGATGTCGAGCTCCTCGGGCTGCACATCGCATGGCTCGATCGGCGTCTCGTCGGCCGGCGAGACCAGCAGCCGTCCGGCATCCGGCTTGAAATAGAAGCTTTCGCTGACGTCGAGGGTCATCGGCCAGGCGGCGGTGTCGAGGCCGGCCGGCGGCGTGACGGTGAGCGCGGTGCGCCGCTTCGGCACCAGCCCGATCGGCAGCAGCCCGGCGAGGCCGGCGAGCACGTCGGCCCAGGCGCCGGCGGCGTTGACGACAACCGGGGCAGCGAATTCGCCCGCCGCCGTCGCCACATGCCAGGCGCCGTCGCGCCGCGCCAGCGCGCGCACCTCGGCATCGGTCACGAGCCGGCCGCCGCGCCGGCGCATGAGACGCAGGTAACCCTGGTGCAGCCCGTGGACGTCGATATCCATCGCGTCCGGTTCCAATACCGCGCCGATCACGCAGTCCGGGCGCAGCACCGGCACCAGCGCGCGCGCTGCGGCGGCATCGAGCCGGCGCACGCGCGGGTCGAGCGACGACAAATCCGTCCAGGCGGCGTCGAGCTCTTGCTCCTGGCCCGGCATGGCGAAGATCAGCGCGCCGCGCGGCGTGAGGATCGGGTGCTCGGTAAACCCGTCGGCCCAAGCCTCGTAGAACGCGCGACTCGCCCCGGTCAGCACGCGGATCGCGCGGTTGCCGTAGGTCTCGGTGAAGAGCGCGGCCGAGCGGCCGGTGCTGTGGTAGCCGGGCTGGCTTTCGCGTTCGAGCAGGACGACGCGGCGACCGGCGGCGAGGTGCGCCGCCGCCGCGGCACCGGCCATGCCGGCGCCGACGACGATCAGGTCGATGATGTCAGGCAATGCGGATCAGTAGAGCCGCGCGACGTAGCTTGCCTCGGTGGCGCGTTCGGCTTCCTCGGGCACGACATTCTGGCCGATCTGGTCGGCGATGACGATGCCGAGCGAGGGGAACTCCTGGCGGGCGACATGCTTTTCCGGGTTCCACAGATCGGAGCGGATGAGCGCCTTGCCGCAGTGGAAATAAACTTCGTCGGCGGTGACGAGGATGCCGCTGCGCGGCAGCTTGCCGTTGACCGCGGTGGGGGCAAGGAGTTCGGGGTCGGTGGTGATCTGGGCGCGGCCGTTGACCCGCAAGGTCTCGCGCAGCCCGGGCACCATGAAAATGAGCCCGACGCGCGGGT
>DASZLY010000010.1:0-21682 GCA_035552135.1 Allostellaceae bacterium
TCCCGGCGCAGGAGGAATGGAAGGCGAAGGTGCTCGCCGGCGAGATCGAGCTCGAGGAAATCGACACCGTGCCGTTCCGCGACCGCTACGGCCCCAACTCGGTGCAGCTCCGGCCGCAGGCGGCGGAGTAGGGAAAAAGAGAGCGCTTTAACGCAAAGGTCGCTAAGGGCACGCAAAGGACGCGAAGCTGTCCGTACGGCGCGAAGCGCCTAAAAAATTCACAGTGAGACGGTGAGACAATGAGGGGCCATATCGCGGTGCGATCTCACCGCCTCATTGTCTCATTGTGAAAATCGGGCGCTTCGCCAGGCTCCGACGCAAAGGTCGCTTAGGTTACGCAAAGGAAGCGAAGCTGTCCGTACTGCGCGAAGCGCCTAAAAAATTCACAGTGAGATTATGAGACAATGAGGGGCATATCGCGGTGCGATCTCACCGCCTTATTGTCTCATTGTGAAAATCGGGCGCTTCGCCCCGGACTCCCATCTCTCTCCGCATCCTTTGCGTCTCCTTCGACCTTTGCGTTAAAGCGTTCCTTTTTCTGAAGGCCAGTCCATATGACCGAACCACTTCCCGCCCTCTCCCTCGTGGCGGTGCCCGGCCGGCGCCAGCAGACGCTCGACCTCGCCTGCGAGATCGAGCACCGCGGCTTCGCCGGCATCTACGTGCCGTCGATCTTCAGCAACATGGCGCAATGCGTCGCGCTCGCCGTGGCGACGAAGCGCATCAAGTTCGCCACCGCGATCGCGCCGATCTACAGCCGCGTCACCGAGGATTTCGCCCAGGCGAGCGCCTATATCCACGAGGTGTCCGGCGGCCGTTTCGCCTTCGGGATCGGCGTCGCGCACGGGCCCTCCCATGTCCGCATGGGCGTCACCCCGGGCAAGCCCTTGGGCGACACCCGCGCCTTTGTCGAGAAGCTGCGCTCGTTCGACGGCATCGGCGCGCTGCCGCCGATCATCCTCGCCGCACTCAGGAAGCGCATGGTCGCGCTATCCGGCGAGATCGCCGAGGGCGTCATCTTCGCCAATGCCAGCCGCTCGCATATGCAGCAATCGCTGGCCGCGCTGCCCGGCGCCAAGCGCGCCGACCCGGGTTTTCTCGTCGCCAACATGATCCCCACCTGCATCAGCGACGATGTCGAGGCGGCGAAGGCGGTAAATCGTCGCACCCTGGCGCGCTACACGCTCTTACCCAACTACCGAAATTATTGGAAGGAAGCCGGCTATACCGAGGAGATGGCGGCGATCGAGGCGGCCGTCGCCGCCGGCCGACAGGCAGAGATTCCCTCGCTGATGAGTGATAGATGGCTTGCCGACGCGACGCTGTACGGGCCGGCCGCGCGGGTGCGCGAGGGCATCGCGGCGTGGCGCGAGGCCGGCGTTTCGACCCCGGTCATCGTGCCGTCCTCCGCCTCGGGAAACCAACTCGCGGCGGTCGACGAGCTGTTCGCCGCCTTCTCATAAACGACTGAAAACAATGATAACCCGTGGCCGCTTTTCCTGGGCGACCGCATCTTCCGCCGCCGCACGCAACTCGGCTCAAGCGCGAGCGGCTTCGCGGCAATTGACCCTCCGCTTGCTTGCGGGACGGTGCGACAAAGATTTTTCGCCGCAACCAGAGCGGAACCTTTTTGCCCGCTGCCGTTTTTACATCGGGAACAAGCAAAAAGGTGCCCAGATGACGAAAATCACTCCTGCGGTCGTGATGAAGCTGGCTAGCGTTCTGGTGTTGGGAACTCCTCTGCTGCTCGGCGCCTGCGCGCCGGTAGTGGCGGCTCCGCCCCCCTGCAACGCCTGTGCGGCGATGGACCGGGCCAATGCGGCCTATGCCCTCGCGCAGCAGGCCGAGAACGATGCCCAGGCGGCGCGCGCCGCCTCGTCGACGATGTATCAGCGCACCCTGCACAAGGGGTATTAATCGCCGCGGCCGCATGAGCCGGCCCGTCGCGCTCTCCGGCCGCACGGCCGCGCGCGGCGGGTGGCCTGCGTCTGAGCGATCAAGAGGAGCGTGTCATGAGTTCGGCGTCGCGTCGCACCGCCCGCTGGGTGACCCTCGGCTGCGCGATCGGCGCGCTGGCGTGTTTATCGGAGGCGCCGGCGCACGCCGCGGACTTCAATGTCTCCGCCAACGACCGGGTAGTCGGCCAGCTACAGGACTATGTCGTCCGGCAGGGTGACAACCTCGCCGATATCGCGCGCAAATTCGATGTCGGCTACACCGAGATGCTGGCGGCGAATCCGGGGGTGGATGCGTGGGTGCCGCGCCCCGGCATGACGCTGACCATTCCGAGCGTCTATATCCTGCCCGACGTGCCGCGTCAGGGCATCGTGATGAACCTCGGCGAGCGGCGCCTCTATTACTTCCCGCCGGATGGCGGGCCGATGCAGACCTACCCGATCGGCATCGGCGCGACCGGCTTTGACACGCCGCACAGCGTCAGCCGCGTCGTGCGCAAGGAGCCGAACCCGACCTGGATTCCCACCGCCTCGATCCGCGCCGAGGAGCCCGGCCTGCCGGCGGTCGTCGGCCCCGGCCCCGACAACCCGCTCGGCGACTACGCGCTGCGCCTCGGCTGGAAGAACTATCTGATCCACGGCACGAACAAGCCCGACGGCGTCGGGCGCAATGTCAGCCACGGCTGCATCCATCTCTACCCCGAGGACATCGAGAAGCTGTTCAATTCGACCTCGGTGGGGACGCAGGTGCGCGTCATCGACCAGCCGGCGAGCGCGGTGTGGATGGGCGCCGGGCTTTACCTCGAGGTGCACCCGTCGAAGGAGCAGGCCGACCAGATCGACACCGAGCAGGCGGTGACCCCTGCACCGCTCGCCGGGCTGCGCGAGCAGGTCGCCGCGCTTACCGGCGATGGTGGCCGCTCGGTCGATTGGAAAGCAGCCGACCAGGCCGCCTATCAGCGCACCGGGCTGCCCGTCGAGGTCGCGGTCAGCGCGCCGGGCCCGGTCGCTCAGGGCGCGCCGCCCGCCGCTCCGATGCGCAGCGCCGCGCCGGCCGAATATGCGGCGGCACCCGCCGGCTATGTTGCGGCGCCACGGCCGGGCGATGCCGTGCCGCCGCCGGCACCGCCGGGCTCAGGCGTGACGCCGATCTTCAAGACGCTGCGGCCGCCGCGCGACGCGGCCGTACCGGTACAGTCGATCCAGAGCCAGCCGATCCCCGCCGGCTATGGGACGGGCGGCGCGCCGCAGCCGCTATACGACGCCGCCGCGCTGCGCGGCACCGACGACGAGGGCGCGCTCCGGCCAGAGGCGCCGGCGCCAGCCGCCGGCCCGGCGACGCTGACCCCGCCGGACGGCTACGACGCGTACGGCGCCGGGGGTGACCCCGACCGCCCGGCCTGGGACCGCGGCTACCGCTAGAGAAAGCTCAGCGCTCGCGGAGCTTCGGGTCGAGCACGTCGCGCAGCGCGTCGCCGAACAGGTTGATGCCGAACACGGTCAGCATGATCGCGAGGCCCGGGAAGACCGCGATCCACGGCGCGGTCGAGGCGTATTCCTCGGCACCGCCTTGCAGCATCAGTCCCCAGGCGGCGACCGGCTCCTGCACCCCGAGGCCGAGATAGGAGAGCGAGGCTTCCGCGAGGATCGCCTGGCCGACAAAGCTCGTCAGCATGATGAGGAACGGCGCCACGACGTTCGGCACCATATGCCCCATGATGATGCGTGTGTGGCTGTAGCCGAGCGCCCGCGCCGCGTCGACATAGGGCACGTTGCGGATCGCCAGCGCGGATGAGCGCACCACGCGCTGGCAGCGCGGGATCAAGGGGATGGTGATCGCGCAGATGACGTTGTGCACGCCGGTGCCGAAGATCGACACCACCGCCAGCGCCATGATGATCAGCGGGAACGACATGATGATGTCGTTGATGCGTTGCAGGAACAGGTCGATCCGCCCGCCGAAATAGGCACTGCTGACGCCAAGCACCAGCCCGCTGAAGCCCCCGACGGCCGCCGAGGTGATGCCGACGATAAAGGCGGTGCGCGCGCCGAACAGGATGCGCGAGAGGATGTCGCGGCCCAGCTGGTCGGTGCCGAGCCAATGCGCCCAGCTCGGCGCCTCGGTCATCGCCGCGAAATCGTTGGCGGTCGGGTTGTAGGGCGCGATCACGTCGGCAAAGAGCCCGCAGAGGCCGAAGATCGTGACGATGACGATGCCGATCGCGCCGACCGGCTGGCGGCGCAGAAAGTGCGTCGTCGCCGCCCACGCGCCGCGCGGCGCGACATAGTCGTCGGCGAGAAGAGCGGCACCGGTCGGGGTCGGGGCGAGGTCGGTCATGCGCGAGTCCCTATCCGTCCAAATTATTTCAGGCTGATGCGCGGGTCGAGCCAGGCATAGAGCAGGTCGACCACGAGATTGCTCAACACCGCGATGGTCACCACCAGCATGACCAGCCCCTGGGTCAGCGTGTAGTCCTGGTTCTGCACCGACAGCACCATCAGCCGCCCGATGCCGTTGAGGTTGAACACCTGCTCGGTGACGACGAGCCCGCCGATGAGGAAGGCGAATTCGAGCCCGATCACGGTGACAACCGGCAGCAGCGCGTTCTTCAGCGCATGGCGGTTGATGATGATCTTTTCGAGGAGGCCCTTGGCGCGCGCGGTGCGGATATAGTCCTCGCGCAGCACTTCGAGCATCGCCGAGCGGGTCATCCGCATCGACACCGCGGCATAGCGGTAGCCGACCGTGATCGCCGGCAGCATCACGATCGACAGGTTGCGGATCGGGTCCTTCCACAGCGGCACGTAATCGATCGACGGCATCCACGGGTGGCCGCTGATCGCCTGGGTGAGGTCGAGCACGAAGAGGATCGACATGATCCCGAGCCAGAAGGACGGCGTGGCGATGCCGGCGATCGAGACGGTCCGCACCACCAGGTCGATCCAGGTGTTCTGCTTCAGCGCCGAGATCGTGCCGAGCGGGATCGCGATCGCCACCGCGATGATCGTCGCCAATACCGCGACCTCGAGCGACACCGGGAAGCGCGTCGCGATCTCCTGGATCACCGGCTTGCCCGACCACATCGAGATGCCGAGATCGCCCCGCACCATGCCCCAGAGGAATTCGCCGAACTGTATCAGCCAGGGCCGGTCGATGCCGATATCGGCATGGCACTGGGCAAGCGCCTGCGCGCTGAAGCTGGTCCCGCCCGAGCCGAGCCGCACCAGGCAGACATCGCCCGGGATCAGCCGCATCAAAATGAACACCAGCGCCGCCGCGCCGAGCAGCGTCGGGATCACCAGGAGGAAGCGGTTCACGATATAGCGGTGCATGTCTTAGCGCTGTCTTTCTTGGGCGGAGGGATATTGCACGATCGGCGGTCGCGCGCCATCACAAGCGCGCGAGGATATACGATTGTCGTTGCGAGTCGCCGGGGGGTGGCGCGGCAATCTCCCGCCGGCATGACTCTAGTTCGGGATTGCCATCCTCGCAATGACCGGTCCGATCACCGGTCGAGCCAAATATCGGCGAGATCCTGGTTGATGTAGTGGCTCGGGCTGATCTTCCAGCCCTTGACGTAGGAGCGGTAGGGCACGATCCGGTACCACCACGCCATCATCAGCTTGTGCGCCTTGGTATCCATGACGTGCTTGGCGAACTGGAACATCAGCGCGTGCTGCTGTGCCGGGTCGGTTTCGTGCAGCGCCTTGTTGTAGATGTCCATCTCCTCCGGGTCTTCGTAATTGCCGTAATTCTGCTCGCTGACCGAGGTCGGCAGATAGGGCTGCACATCGATCAGCGGGTTTACCACGGCGTGGCAATTGGCCTGCAGGTCGACGGCGAAATTGCCGGTGCGCTCGGCCTCGAACCACGGGCCGGTCGGCATCACTTTTTGCGTCACCTTGACGCCGATCTTGGCCCATTGGTCGACCGCCCAGATGCCGACATATTTGTACGGCTGGTCGACATCGCGGTTGAGCATTTCGAAGCTGAGGTTCTCCTGCCCGGCCTCCTTCAACAGCTGCTTCGCCTCGGCGCGCGACTTCTCGATATCGGGCGAGAAGCCGGCGATCGTCATCAGCTCGTCCTTGGTCGGCGCCAGCGGGCTGCTGGGGAAGACGATGCTGCCGACGGTGTGCACGTCGGCGATCTTCGACAGCGCCGGAACGCCGCCCCAGCGGTCGATCGCCAGGGTCAGCGCGCGGCGCACCCGGACGTCGTCGAACGGCTTCACCTTCTCGTTGATCGTGACGACGCTGCCGCAGTTCCAGTCGCTTTCCTGCACCGCGATCTTGTCGCCCAGCTCGTTCTTGAGCTGCTCGCGCGCGGAAGGCGGGAAGCCGCGGAACTCGATCGACGCGCGGTCGGCGCGCAGCGCGTCGATCCGCGTCGCCTGCTTTGGCGCGAAGATGCCGACAAAGCCGTCGAGATAGGGCTGGCCGGGATGATAGTAGTCGGGGTTGCGCACGCCCTCGATCGACTGCCCGGTCTCGTATTTGGCGAACTTGAACGGGCCGGAGCCCATCACGTTCTTCTCGTACCAGTGCGGGTCCTTGTCGAGGATCGCCTTCTCGTAAATCCACCCGAACGGGTCGGCGAGCGCCGGCAGGAACGCGCTCGTCGCGTATTTGAGCCGGAACACGACGGTCGCAGCGTCCGGCGCCTCCACCTTGTCGACCATCATGAAATTGGCTTCGCGCGGGCTCAGCACCCCCTGGTCGGGGAAGATGATCTCCTGCCAGCTTTTCGCGACATCGTCGGCCGTGAGCGGCGAGCCGTCGTGGAACTTGACCCCGCTGCGGATCTTGAACGTCCAAGTCTTGCCGTCATCGGTCGGCTGCGGCATCTCGGTGCAGAGGTCGCAGGTGAAATCCGTGGTCGATGACGGGTTCTCGGGGTTGATGCGGATCAGCACGCTGTAGAACGGCGCCGCGGTGTGGATCGTCGCGTAGGTCGTCTCGCGGTGGCCGTCGAGACTCGGCGGCGCATCCGACGGGATGAGATAGGTGAGCGTCCCGCCGCGCTTCGGGGTCTCCGCCGCGATGCCTTGGCCGCCTGCGAGCAGGGTGCCCGTCAGGGCCGCCAGGCCCAACGCCTTCGCAATGTGCATGTCTTTGCCTCCCTGGTCCTACTCCGCGCTGGCGCCCGCTCGGCCGAGGCCTGCGGGTTCTTCACGCAAACTACGCTGAACGCTACTTGTCGAGCCAGACCGTGCCGAGGTCCTGGTTGACGTAATGGCTCGGCCCGATCTTCCAGCCTTTCACATATGAGCGGTACGGCACGATGCGCTGCCACCACAGCAGGAAAATCCCGTGCGCCTGGTCATCGAGCACGTATTTGTTGAACTCCAAGAGCTTCTGCTTCTGCTTGGTCTTGTCGAGCTCGCGCAGCATCGAGTTGTACAGATCGACTTCGTGCTGGTCTTCGAAATTGCCGTAGTTGCCCTCGGAGACCGTGTGCGGCAGGTACTTGCCGACATCGGCGAGCGGGTTGACGACGTTCTGGCAGTTGCCTTCGGTCGTCACATCGAAATCCCCGGAGCGCATCGCCGCGAACCACGGTCCGGTCGGCAACACGCGCTGCGTCACGTGCACGCCGATCTTGGCCCATTGGTCGACCACCCAGATGCCGTAATACTTGTAGGGCTGGTCGGTCGAGCGGTTGAGCAGCGTGAAGCTCAGGTTCTCCTGGCCGGCCTCCTTCAAGAGCCGCCGGGCTTCCGCCCGCGACTTCTCGATGTCGGGCCAGTAGCCGGCGATGTTCTGCAGCTCCTCCTTGGTCGGCGCCAGCGGCGAATCCGGATAGGTGAGCCCGCCGACCGTATGGACGATCGCGATCTTCGCCAGATCGTTCGCCGAGCCCCAGCGGTCGATCGCCAGGGTCAGCGCGCGCCGGACGCGCACGTCGTCAAACGGCTTCTTCGCGTGGTTCGGCGTGATGAGCCCGCCGCAATTCCAGTCGCTGGTCTGCACCGCGAGCTGGTCGCCGAGCGCCGCCTTCAGTTCGTCGCGCACGGTGGGCGGAAAGCCGCGGAACTCGATCGCCGCCTGGTCGCTCTTGATCGCCTCGACCCGGGTCACCTGCTTGTCGGCGAAGATGCCCTTGATCCCGTCGAGATAGGGCAAGCCCTGGCGGAAATAATCGGGGTTGCGCACCCCTTCGATCGACTGGCCGGTCTCGTACTTGACGAACTTGAACGGGCCGGTGCCGTCGATGTTCTTTTCGTACCAGTGGATGTCCTGGTCGAGCTTCGCCTTGCTGTAAATCCAGGCATAGGGGTCGGCGAGCGCCGGGAGGAACGCGTCGGTAGCGAATTTGAGGTGGAAGACGATCGTGTCCGGATCGGGTGCCTCGATGCCGTCGACCATGACGAAATTGCTGGCGCGCGGGCTCACCGTGCCTTGCGGCGGGTAGATGATCTTCTTCCACGAGGCGAGCACATCGGCGGAGGTCAGCTTCTGGCCGTCGGCGAACTTGACGTTCTGGCGCAGCTTGAACGTCCAAGTCTTGCCGTCATCGGTCGGCTTGGGCATTTCGGTGCACAGGTCGCACACCAAGTCGGGCGAGCCGGGGTCCATCGGGTTGGCGCGGATCAGCGTGCTGTAATAGGGCGCCGCGGCGTGGATCGTCGCGTAAGTCTCCTCGCGCTGCGCGTCGAAGCTCGGCGGCGAATCCGCCGGGATCATGTAGGTCAGCGTCCCGCCGTGCTTCGGCGTCTCATCGCCCATCGCCGGCAGCGCCAGCAGCATGAGCACCGGCGCCAGCGTCGCCATGCGGCCTGCGCGCCCTAACGTCCTTGGCATTCCACTCCCCCTGTCCCCGCGTTTCCGGTTTTGCTCGGCAGTTTATTTGTCGAGCCAGATCCTCGCCAGATCCTGGTTGATAAAGTGCGTCGGTGCGATGCGGAAATCCTTCACATAAGCGCGGTACGGCACGATGCGGTGCCACCACAGCACGAACATCGCGTGCGCCTGGGTGTCGAGCATGTATGTCTCGAACTCGCGCATCTCCGCGCGCTGCTTCTGCGGGTCGGTCTCGCGCAGCATCCTGTCATAGAGCTCGACCGCCTTCGGGTCCTCGTAGCGCGCGTAGTTCTCCGCATCGACCGAGGACGGCAGGAATTTCTGGATGTCCATCAGCGGATTGACGATGCCGTAGCCGGGCGCCTCGACGACGACGTCGAAATTGCCCTTGCGCATGTCGTCGAACCACGGGCCGGTCGGCACGACCTTTTGCGTGACGTGCAGGCCGATCTTCGACCACTGGTCGACCAGCCAGATGCCGACATATTTGTACGGCTGGTCGACGTTGCGGTTGAGCAGCTCGAAGCTCAGATTTTCCGCGCCTGCCTCCTTCAAGAGCCGTTTCGCCTCGGCGCGCGATTTCTCGATGTCCGGCCAGTAGCCGGCGATCTGCTGCAGCTCTTCCTTGGTCTCGGCGAGCGGCGAGCCGGGAAACACCAGCCCGCCGACGGTTTGCACGATCGCGATCTTCGCCAGCGCCGGCGCCCCGCCCCAGCGATCGACCGCCAGGGACAGCGCCCGCCGCACCCGCGGGTCGTCGAACGGCTTCTTCTGGTGGTTCACGGTGATCGCGCTGCCGACGTCCCAGTCGCCCGATTGCACCGCGATCTGGTCGCCGAGCGATGCCTTCAGCTCGTCGACCGCGGAGGGCGCCATGCCGCGGAACTCCATCGCCGCGCGATCGCCCTTGATCGCCTCGACGCGCGTTGCCTGCTTGTCGGCGTAGATCGCCTTGAAGCCGTCGAGATAGGGCAGCTTGGGGTCGTAATAGTCGGGGTTGCGCACCCCTTCGATCGACTGGCCGGTCTCGTAATGGACGAACTTGAACGGGCCGGTGCCCATCACATTCGTCTCGTACCAGTGCGGGTCCTTGTCGAGGATCGCCTTCTCGTAGATCCAGTTGAACGGGCTGGCGACCGAGATCAGGAACGCCTCGGTGGCGAATTTGAGGTGGAACACGACGGTCTGCGGGTCGGTCGCCTCGACCTTGTCGACCATCATGAAATTGCTGACCCTGGGGCTCAGCACGCCTTGTGGCGGAAAGACGATCTCGTTGAAGCTGGCGGCGATATCGGCGGCGGTGAGCGTCGAGCCGTCGTGGAACTTGACGCCCTGGCGGATCTTGAAGGTCCAGGTCTTGCCGTCGCTGTGCTGCATCGTCGTGCACAAATCGCAGACGATGTCCGTCGTCGACGCCGGGTTCTCCGGGTTGATGCGCACCAGCTGGCTGTAGAACGGCGCGAAGCCGTGCACCGTGGCAAAGGTGCTTTCCCGGTGCGCGTCAAAGCTCGGCGGCGCGTCGGCCGGGATCATGTAGGTCAGGGTGCCGCCGCGCTTCGGCGTCTCGTCGGCGAGCGCGGCTGTTCCCGCCATGCCCAGCAGCAGGGCGGCGAGAGCCGCACTTCGGCGCCGTCGCGATTGCATTTCCCCGCCTCCCCATTCCCCGTGTTTCGCGGCGCTGCTAGTCGAGCCAGCCCTTATCGATCCAACCAGATCGTCGCCAGATCCTGGTTGAGGAAGTGGCTCGGGCTGATCTTCCACCCTTTCACGTATGAGCGATACGGCACAATCCGGTACCAGAAGGTCAGCGGCAGCTCATGCGCCTGCGTGTCGATGACGTATTTCTCGTACTCGCGCATCAGCGCGCGCTGCTTGGCCGGGTCGGTTTCGTGCAGCATCTTGTCGTAGATGTCGATCTCGGCCTGATCCTCGTAGCCGCCGTAATTCTCGGTGAAGACCGTGTGCGGCAGGTATTTCGCGGTGTCGAGTACCGGGTTGACGACGCTCTGGCAGTTCGCCTCCATCGTCACGTCGAAATTGCCGGTTCGCATTCCTTCGAACCATGGCCCCGTCGGCACGACCTTTTGCGTCACGTGCAGGCCGATCTTGCTCCACTCGTCGACGACGAAGGTACCGACATATTTGAACGGCTGATCGACGTCGCGGTTGAGCATCTCGAAACTGAGGTTCTCGGCGCCGGCCTCCTTCAGCAGGCGTTTCGCTTCGGCGCGCGATTTCTCGATGTCGGGCCAGAACCCGGCAAGCTGCTGCAGCTCGTCGCGGGTCGCGGCGAGCGGCGAGCCGGGGAAGACGATCCCGGCGACGGTCTTGACGATCGCGATCTTGGACAGCGCCGGGCCGCCTTTCCACTGGTCGATCGCCAGGGACAAGGCGCGCCGCACCCGGACGTCGTCAAACGGCTTTTTCTTGTGGTTGTAGGTGAGCAGGTTGCCGCAGTTCCAGTCGCTCTCCTGCACGGTGACCTTGTCGCCGAGCTCCTTGACGAGCTGGTCGCGCGCCGAGGGCGGCTCGCTGCGGAATTCCATCGCAGCGTTGTCGGCGCGGATCGCATCGACGCGCGTCGCCAGCTTGGGCGCGAAGATGCCGACGAACCCGTCAAGATAGGGCAGCCCCTTGTGGTAGTAGTCGGGGTTGCGTTCGCCCTTGATCGACTGGCCGGCCTCGTAGCTGACGAACTTGAACGGGCCGGAACCCATCACGTTCTTTTCGTACCAGTGCGGGTCGCGGTCGAGGATCGCCTTCTCGTAGATGTAGGCGAACGGGTCGGCGAGCGCCGGCAGGAACGCGCTGGTGGCGAATTTCAGCCGGAAGACGACGGTGCTTGCATCCGTCGCCTCGACCTTGTCGACCATGGTGTAGAACGCCTGCCGCGCGCTGGTCTTGCCGGCCGGCGGGCTGACAATCTCCTGCCAGCTCGCCGCGACGTCGGCGGCGCTGAGCGGTGAGCCGTCCTGGAACTTGACGCCGTCGCGGATCTTGAAGGTGTAGGTCTGGCCGCTGTCGGTCGGCTGCGGCAGCGCGGTGCACAAATCGCAGACGAAGTCGGTTGTGGAGGACGGGTTCTCCGGGTTGATGCGGATCAGCACGCTGTAGAACGGCGCCGTCGCGTGCACCGTGGCGTAGGTCGCCTCGCGGTGCCCGTCGAAGCTCGGCGGCGCGTCGGCCGGGATCATGTAGGTCAGGGTGCCGCCGCGCTTCGGCGTCTCGTCGGCCATCGCCGGCCCCGCCGATGCCAGCGCCAGGGCGGCGGCGGCGGCCGCCGCCCGCAATGTCCAACCCATCCGTCCCTCCCTGGTCGTGCTTTATATTCTTGTTCAGGCGGATTTTACTTGTCGAGCCAGATCGTCGCCAAATCCATGTTGATGTAGTGGCTCGGGCTGATCTTCCAGCCTTTGACATAGGCGCGGTACGGCAGGATCCGGTTCCACCAGATGACCTGCGTCGCGTGCGCCTGGGTGTCCATGATGTACTTCTCGAAATCGACCATCGCGGCGTGCTGCTTCTGCGGGTCGGTCTCGTGCAGCACCTTCTCGTAGAGCTCGGTCGATTTCGGGTCCGGGGCGCCGCCCATATTCTCCTGGCTGCCCGGCAGGTAGGGCTGCACGTCGAGCACCGGGTTCACGATGCTGTGGCAGATCGGATAGTGCACGACCGCGAAATCGCCCGAGCGCATCGACGCGAACCACGGGCCGGTCGGCACGACCTTCTGGGTCGCGTGCACGCCGATCTTCGACCACTGATCGACCAGCCAGATGCCAACGTATTTATACGGCTGGTCGACGTCGCGGTTTAACAGCTCGAAGCTCAGATTGTCGGCGCCCGCTTCGTGCAGCAGCTTCTTCGCTTCGGCGCGCGATTTCTCGATGTCGGGCCAGAAGCCGGCCATCTGTTCGAGCTCGTTCTTGGTCGCGGCGAGCGGCGAGCCGGGGAAGACGATGCCGCCGACCGCCTTGACGATCGCGATCTTCGACAGCGATTGCGAGCCGCCCCAGCGATCGATCGCCAGACTCAACGCGCGGCGCACGCGGGGGTCGTCAAACGGCTTCTTCTTTTCGTTGAAGAACAGGTCGCTGCCGCAGTTCCAGTCGCTTTCCTGCACTGCGATCTTGTCGCCGAGCTCTTTTTTCAGCTCGTCGCGGGCGGAGGGCGGCAGGCCGCGGAACTCGGCCGCCGCCTGATCGGAGCGGATCGCCGCCACCCGGGTCGCCTCCTTCGGCGCATAGACGCCGACGATGTGATCGAGATGCGGCAGGCCCTTGATGTAGTAGTTCGGGTTCTTCGAGCCCCTGATCGTTTGGCCGACATCGTAGCTGTCGAAATAGAACGGGCCCGACCCCATCACGTTCTTTTCGTACCAGTGCGGTCCGCGAGCCGGATCGTCGAGGATCTTCTTCTCGTAGATATAGGCAAACGGGTCGGCGAGCGCCGGCAGGAAGGCGCTGGTGGCGAATTTCAGGTGAAAGACCACGGTGTGGTCATCCGGATTTTCGATCTTGTCGATCAGGTCGCGGTAGTTGCTGCCGCGCGCGCTCAGCACGCCCTCGGGCGGGAAGGCGATCTCGTTCCAGCTTGCCGCGACATCGGCGGCGCTCAGCGGGTTGCCGTCCTGAAACTTCACCCCGTCGCGGATCTTGAAGGTGTAGGTCTTGCCGTCATCGGTCGGCTTGGGGATGCCGGTGCACAAATCGCAGACAAAATCGGTCGTCGAGGACGGGTTCTGCGGGTTGATGCGCATCAGCGTCGAGTAATAGGGAGAGACCGAGTGCACCGTCGCGTAGGTTTCCTCGCGGTGGCCGTCGAAGCTCGGCGGCGCGTCCGCCGGGATCATGTAGGTCAGCGTGCCGCCGTCCTTCGGCGCCTCGTCGGCGTAAGCGGGCAGCGCCAGCACCAGGCCGAGCCCGGTGCTCATCAGCAAGCGATGCGTCTTCATGCGTCCTGTTTCCTTCCACTCGACTATTTTCTTGGTGCTATCGGTCACGTCACCTGGCTGCAGGCGACCCAGTGCCCCGGCCGCAATTCGCGCAGCTCGGGGATTACCTGCCGGCAGCTCTCGACCGCGAGCGGGCAGCGCGGATGAAAGACGCAGCCCGCAGGCGGGTTGATCGGGCTCGGCACCTCGCCCGGCAGCGGCTGAAAGCTGCGGTCCGCCTCGACCGTCGGGTCGGGCACCGGCACCGCCGCGAGCAGCGCCCGCGTATAGGGGTGGAGCGGGTTGTCGAACACCTCGTCGCAGCTCGCCAGCTCGACGACATGGCCCAGATACATCACCGCGACGCGCTGGCAGAGGTGCCGCACCACGCTCAGATCGTGGGCGATGAACAGGTAGGTGAGGTTGAACTTCTCGCGCAGATCTTCGAGCAGGTTGATGATCTGCGCCTGGATCGACACGTCGAGCGCCGACACCGCCTCGTCGCAGACGATGAATTCCGGGTCGACCGCGAGCGCCCGGGCAATGCCGACCCGCTGGCGCTGCCCGCCCGACATTTCGTGCGGGTAGCGGTCGGCGAAATTGGGGTTGAGCCCGCAGGTGCGCAGAAGTTCCCTGACCTTCGCCTCGCGCCGTTTCGCGTCCGGCTCGATGCCGTGCACCTTCATCGGCTCGGCGAGGATGGCGCCGACCTTCTGCCGCGGATTGAGCGAGCTGTACGGGTCCTGGAAAATCACCTGGATGCGCCGGCGCAGCGCGACCAGCGACCTGCGGTCGAGCGTCGCGATGTCGATGCCGTCGTAGAGGATCGCGCCTTCGGTCGGCGTTTCGAGCCGCAGGATGCAGCGGCCCATCGTCGTCTTGCCGCAGCCGCTCTCGCCGACGAGACCCAGCGTCTCGCCGCGGCCGATCGTCAGGTTCACCCCGTCGACCGCCTTGACGTCGCCGATCTTGCGTCGGGCGATGATTCCCTCGGTGATCGGGAAATGCATCTTGAGGCCGCGCACCTCGAGGAGCGGCTTGGTGTCGGCTCGGGCAACAGGGCGGGCCTCGGCGGCGAGGCTCATGCCGCGTATCCCGCTTCGAGCGACAATTCGCTGCTGCGGAAGCAGGCGGCGAGCTGCCCGGAAGCGCCGGCCGGCGCCAACGGCGGCATGCTGACGGCGCAGGCCTCGACCGCAAAGCGGCAGCGCGGCCGGAACGGGCAGCCCCGGTCGAGCCGGGTCAGGTCGGGCGGCTGGCCCTCGATCGGGTCGAGCCGCGCCTGGCGCGGCCGGTCGAGCCGCGGCACCGACTTCAACAGCGCCATCGTGTAGGGGTGGTGCGGCGTGTGATAGATCGCCGCCGCCGGGCCGCTTTCGACGATGCGGCCGGCATACATCACATTCACCCGGTGCGCGTAGCGCGCGACGATGCCGAGATTGTGGGTGATGACGATGAGCGCGACGCCGAGCTGTTGCGTCAGCCGCTGCATCAATTCGAGGATTTGCGCCTGGATCGTCACGTCGAGCGCGGTGGTCGGCTCGTCGGCGATGATGAGCTTCGGCTCACAGGCCAGCGCGATCGCGATCATCACCCGCTGGCGCATCCCGCCCGACAGCTGATGCGGGTATTGCTTGAGGCGGCGCTGCGGGTCGGCGATGCCGACCAGGCCGAGCAGCTCCAGCGCGCGCTTGTCGGCCGCGGCGCGGTCGCCGCCGCGATGCTGCTCGATCATCTCGGTGATCTGCCGGCCGATCGACAGCACCGGGTTCAGCGACGTCATCGGCTCCTGGAACACCATGCCGATCTCGCCGCCGCGCACGTGGCGCATCTCGGCGTCGGAGAACTTCATCAGGTCGCGCCCGGCAAAGATCACCTCGCCGCCGACGACCTTGCCCGGCGGGTTCGGAATGAGCCGCAGGATCGACAGCGCGCCGACCGACTTGCCCGAGCCGCTCTCGCCGACGACGGCGACGGTTTCGCCCGGGTCGACCGAATAGGACACGTCATTGACCGCGCGCACCACCCCGGCGCCGGTGCGAAACTCGGTTCGCAGGTTGCGGACTTCCAGCAACGGCGGCAACGGCGTCGGCTCCCCTCAAATGCTTACGTCAGACTGACAGGAGTTTATTGTTGCGCCGTTGGTAGCGGGACCGCGCGAGGGTGTCAATTACACCGCCCGTCGCAGCCGCGGTTAGCTTGCGGCCTCTCGCCGCAGGACGGAACCGTGCGCCGCCCGCGGTTCAGCGCGCGCCGGGATAGACGTCCGCGCCGTAGGCCCGGCGAATATCGTCGAGCAGCGCGCCCGTCGGCGGCGCATAAGTCAGCCGCTTGCTGGTGAAATGCCCGGTCAGCGCGCGCATGCTGACCGCCAGCTCGCCGATCTTGACGAGCGCGATAAGACCGTTGACGACTGGCGCGTTGTCGACCTCATGCACGCCGGAATCGGCGAGGATCGTCATCACGATGCCGCCTGCCGGGATCACGCATTCGGCGCCCTTGGCGAGCCCCTGCCGTGCCGCAGCGCGAAAGCGCTCGATGACCGCCGCTTTCGCCGCTTCGTCCTCGAACGCGCGGTCGAACTGGCCGGCCCGCTCGACCGCCATCTCCTCCATCGAGGCGAGCCTTCCGCCGAGCCCGGTCGCCGCGATGTTCTCCTCGACCCGGCGGGCGAATTTGGCATTGACGTTGACCAGTGAAAACTTCGCGCCCATCAGGCAGGCGAGGTGCACCGACGCCTCGCATAGCCCGATGACCGGAATGTTGATGAGCTCGCGCAGCGCATGCAGCCCGGGCTCGAAGATGTTGCCGATGAGGAACGCATCGTAGCCCTCGCGCTCGGCCCTCAATCCGTTTTCGAGGATTTCGCCCGTATCGCGGAATTCGAGATAGCGGTACTGATCGGCGATCGCCTTGCCGGGCGCGAGGCCATGCACTTCGACCGTGGTCCCCGGCGCCGCCGCGCGGTCGAGGATCGCCGCGAGCTTTTGCGCGTAAGGCCCATCGGTCGACCGCCGGCTCGCGCCGAGGCTCTGGTAGAACAGGCGCACTTCACACCCCAAACGTGAACCGGCTGCCGGTGCTCGACTGCACGACCTGGTTCGGCATCGCGCGCACCGCCGCCTCGATGAACGGCCGGCCGGTGCAGTGCATCGGCACGAGCACGTCGGGCTCAAGGGCTTTCAGCTCGGCGACGGTATGCTCGATGTAATCGGCCGGCGCGGCGCCGAGATGGAACCCGCCGATCACCGCATGCAGCTTCTCGACGCCGGACACCGCCTGCGCGGTCTTGACCGTGTTGACGATGCCGCAATGGCCGCAGGACGAGATCACCACCAGCCCGCGGCCCTCTACGACATAGCAGGTCGCATGCTCGTCGGGGTGCTTGTCGAGGACGAGGCGGCCGCGCCGCTCGGCCTCGGTGAAATGGTCGAGCGGGGTCGGCTCGACCAGCGTCGTCGGCGTCACCTTCTCGAACGACTGCCAGGCGATCGGGCCGCTGGTGAACGGCCCCGCCAGCGCCTGCGCATGTTCGCAGCACACGGTCTCGACCTGCGCCGTTTCCAGCGCCGCGCCGTCGAGCGCGCCGACCGACACTTGCTCGCCGCCGCCGCGTGCCCCCGTCCACTTCTCGCGGAAAGTGAGGTTGCCGGCGCCGGTGTAGAGCTTGATGTCGTCGCGCATGCCGGGCCGGTAGCGCTCGACGAAGCCGGTCATCCCGCCGTAATGGTCGCGGTGCGAGTGGCTGAGGATCAACCCGTCGAGCTTCCCCGGGTCGATCCCCAGGAGGTCGAAATTGCGGTTCAGCACTTCCGGGGTGAAGCCGAAATCGACCAGATATTGGTTGCGCCCGCTATCGGCCTCGGAGTCGAGATGCAGCGACAGGCCCCATTCGCACGCGAAGGTTTCCTTCTCGCGGCCCGGCATGCGGCCGACATGCTCGATGCGGCAGAATCTGTGCTCGGCCTTCGGCATGAAGATGTCGTGATACGAATCGACGACCAGCCGCACCGAAAGCGACTTCACGGTCGGCGCCTCAAACGGATTCGGAGAGGTAAGGGCCATTGTACCGCCTTTGCGTCCTTCGAGGCCTCGCTGCGCGAGACACCTCAGGATGAGGACCGTGCCGGGGTGCCATCAAGAAAAATCCTCATCCAGATGAGGAGGTGCGAAGCGCCGTCTCGAAGGACGCTAGGTGCTCATGCAGTGATTGGGCATCATAGGCCAATGAGCGATCAACTCGCACTGCCGCCCGGCGCTTTCGCGCGTATCGACGAGGAGGACGACGAGGCGTTCTATGAGCCGGCGCGGCTCGTCCATCACATCGACGACAACGCGGTGAAAGTGCTGACCGGGTTTTACCGCGAGGTGCTGCCGGCGCGCGGAGCGATCCTCGATTTGATGTCGAGCTGGGTCAGCCACCTGCCGCCCGACATCGAATACGCCGAGGTGATCGGCCACGGGATGAACGCCGAGGAACTCGCCGCCAACAAGCGGCTCAGCCGCTCCTTCGTGCAGAACCTCAACCGCCAGCCGGTGCTGCCGCTCGCCGGCAACAGCGTCGACGCGGCGATGATCTGCGTCTCGATCCAGTACCTGCAACAGCCGGTCGCGGTGCTGCGCGAGGTGGCGCGCGTGCTGCGGCCGGGCGCGCCGCTGGTCGTCAGCTTCTCCAATCGCTGCTTCTGGACCAAGGCGGTCGCGGTGTGGCGCGGCCTCGACGATGACGGCCATGCCCGTCTGGTCGAGCTCTACCTCAACCGCGCCGGCTTCGAGGGTATCGAGACCCGCCGCCTCGCGCCTTATATCGAGGACGAGCAGGACCCGATGTATGCCGTGACCGGCCGCGTGCCGATGTAGTCTTGACTGCACGGGCATCGGTGCGTCCTTCGAGACGCCCACTTCGTGGGCTCTCAGCCACTTCCTGGGCTCTCAGGATGAGGGCGCGTAAGTGGACGGCATCCCGCACGCACTTGCGGCTTTGCGTTCGCCGGTGCGCGGTGCGACGATTGCCTGAGGGCATTGCGAGGGAGCCGACCCATGCGTCCGTTCGAGGGTATCCGCATCATCGACATCACCCATGTGCTGGCCGGGCCGTTCGCGGCCTATCAGCTCGCGGTGCTGGGCGCCGACGTCATCAAGGTCGAGCATCCCGACGAGCCCGACCAGAGCCGCGAGGGCGGCACCGACAGGGCGCTCAACCGGCGCAACATGGGCACCTCGTTCCTGACCCAGGGATCGAACAAAAAATCGATCACGCTCGACCTCAAAAGCGCGGACGGCCGCGACATTCTGAAGAAGCTGGTCGCGAGCGCGGACGTGCTGGTGCAGAACTACCGGCCGGGCGCGTTCGAAGCGCTGGGCCTCGGCTATGAGGCGCTGCTCAAGGTCAACCCGCGCCTCATCTATTGCTCGATCTCGGCGTTCGGCCAGGACGGCACGCGGCGCGAGCAGACCGCCTACGACCACGTGATCCAGGCGACCAGCGGCATCATGGCGTCGACCGGCACCGAGGAGGTCAACCCGATCAAGATCGGCGCGCCGGCGGTCGATTACGCGACCGGCACGATGGGCGCGTTTGCGCTATCGGCCGCCCTCTTCCAGCGCGAGCGTACCGGCAAGGGCCAGCATATCGACCTCGCCATGCTGGGCGTCGCGATGATGATGCAGGCCTCGCTGATGGCCGGCTATTTCCGCAACGGCAGCGAGCCCAAGCCGCACGGCAACAAGCAGCCCTTTGCCACCAACAGCGCTTACGACGCCAAGGAAGGCATGGTGATGATCGGCGCCAGCAACATCCGCCAGCAGGCGCGGTTCTGGCAGGCGGTCGGCCGCGAGGACATGAGCAAGACCGACAATGAAAGCCGCGTCGAGCACCGCGAAGCGGAAGCAACGGTGATCGCCGAGATCATCAAGACCAAGACCGCCGACGAGTGGGAAGAATATTTCCAGGCGCGGCATGTGCCGGCAGCGCGGGTGCGGACGATGGCCGAGGCGCTCGCCGACCCGCATTTCGCGACCCGCGGGGTATGGCACAGCTTCGACCGCGTGCCGGGGATCGACGGGCCGGTCGGGGTGCCGCTGGCGGCGTTCAAGTTCGCGCATGGCGGGCCGTCGATCGAGCAGCCGCCGCACGAGATGGGCGAGGACACCGCGGCGGTGCTCGGCGAATTGGGCTACGACGCGGCGGCGATCGCCAGGCTGCGCGAGGCGAAGGTCATCTGAGGCGGCGGCGATGTGGCCCGAGCTGCCCTACGCGGCCTGGCGCGACACGCTGCACACGGTGCATCTGTGGACGCAGATCGCCGGCAAGGTCAGGCTCGCGCTGACGCCCTGGCTCAACCATAGCTGGCACGTGCCGTTCTACGTCACCGCGCGCGGGATCGGCACCTCGCCGATCCCCTGGGGCACGGAAAGCTTCGAGATCGATTTCGACTTTATCGGCCACCGGCTCGCGTTGCGCACCAGCCGGGGCGATGAGGACGGTTTCGCGCTGGCGCCGATGCCGGTCGCCGAATTCCACCGGCGCATGTTCGCGCTGCTCGGCGCGCGGGGGATCGCGGTGACGATCGACGACCGGCCGAGCGAGATGGCGGACGCGACGCCGTTCGCCGCAGACCGCGAGCATGCCAGCTACGATGCCGACGCGGTGCACCGCTTCTGGCGCGCGCTCATGCAGGCCGACCGGGTGTTCAAGCTGTTCCGCAGCGGGTTTCTCGGCAAGGCGAGCCCGGTGCATTTCTTCTGGGGCAGCTTCGACCTCGCCGCGACGCGGTTCTCGGGACGGTCGGCGCCGAAGCATCCCGGCGGCGTGCCCGGGCTGTCGGACGCGGTGGCCTGCGAAGCCTATTCGCACGAGGAATGCAGCGCCGGGTTCTGGCCCGGCAGCGACAGCTTCCCCCAGGCCGCATTCTATTCCTACGCCTATCCCGAGCCGCCGGGCTACCGCGCGCGGCACGTGACGCCCGGCGGCGCCTTCGACACGACGCTCGGCGAGTTCGTCCTGCCTTACGACACGGTGCGCGCCGCGGCGGACCCGGACGCGCTGCTGCTCGACTTCCTCACGACGAGCTACGCCGCAGCGGCCGATACCGGCGGCTGGGACCGCGCGGCGCTCGAATGCGCGCTCGGCGTGCCGGGACGGGTCCGCCAGCCCTGAGCCCTGCGCCGCGCTCGTTCCTTTTCCTGCAGGGCCCGCAATCGCGCTTTTTCGAGCGCATTGCGCGGGAGCTAATCGCGCACGGCCACCGTGCCACCCGCATCAACCTCAATTTCGGCGACCGGCTCGTCTGGCGGCTGCCGGCAATCGATTTCCGCGGCCGGCTGGCGGACTGGCCCGGATTTGTCACCCGCGTGATCGCGGAGCGCGGGGTCAGCGATGTCGTGCTGCTCGGCGCCCAGCGGCCTTACCACCTCGCCGCTGCGCAGGTAGCGCGGGAGAGCGGCGCGCGGGTCTTCGTCACCGATCTCGGCCTGTTGCGGCCGGGCTGGCTGACGCTGGCCGCGAGCGACTGGCGGATGCCGCGCGACCCCGCGGCGATCCGCGCGCTGGCCGCGCGCTTTCCCGAGCCCGATCTGGCGCCCGGCTTCGCTGCGCCGTTCCGGCTGCTGGCGGCGCACGACATCGCCTATCACGTGCCGAGCGTGCTCGGGCGTGCGCTCTACCCGCATTACCGGCGGCACAACCTCCATCACCCGTTCGCCGAATATGCCGCCTGGGTGGGCAACGCGCCGCGCCGGCTTGCGGCAAAGCGGCGGGTTGCGGCCGCGAAGGCGCGCTTCGCCGCCGAGCCGGGCAGCTATTTTATCTACCCGCTGCAGCTCGCCGGCGATTTCCAGCTGCGCGCGCATTCGCCCTTCGCCGGCGGGCAGAAGGCACTCGCGGCAGTGCTGTGCTCGTTCCGCGAGCATGGCGGCGAGCGCCGCTTGGTGATCGCCGGCCACCCGCTCGACGAGGGGCTGATCGACTGGCGGCGGCTGGTGCGAGGGGAAG
>DASZLY010000011.1:0-4708 GCA_035552135.1 Allostellaceae bacterium
TGGAAGAAGGGCTACGCCGCCCCGCCGCACAAGCACCTCGGCGGTGCGCATGTATGGATCGTCTCCGGCAAGCTGCAGGTGCGCGACGGCACGCTCAACGCCGGCGACTATATTTACGAGCCGTCGGGCGTGCTGCACGACGCGACGACCGCGCTCGAGGACACGACCTATCTCTTCATCGCCACCGGGCCGGTGCTGTTCTTCGACGAGAATGGCTTCACCCGCTACACCAACTGGGAAGTGATGGAAAAGCTGCGTGCCTCGGCCGAGCAGGTGAAGCAGGCGGCGGAGTAACTCAGCACCATCCGCGCAGGCCTGGCCTGCGCCGGGTGTGCCGAACGAGCTATCCGTGCCGCGCCTTGCTGTCGGGCGGCGTCTCGGCTCGCTCGTCCATCCCGTAATCGCGGATGATTCCGGCGATGCGCAGCCGGTAGTCGCGGAACAGCTTGCCGCGGCCCTTTGCCTGCGCCATGCGGTGTGCTTCGACGCGGCGCCAGCCGGCGATCGCCTCGTCGTCGCGCCAGAACGACAGCGACAGGATCTTGCCGGGCTCGCTGAGGCTCTGGAAGCGCTCGATCGAGATGAACCCGTCCATCGTTTCGAGCGTCGGCTTCAACGCGGCGGCGATATCGAGATATTCTTGGCGGCCTTCCTCTTTCGGCCACACTTCGAAGATCACGGCGTGCATCGGCGGCTCCGTCAATGAGGCGCGGAGCATAGCCGGTAAACGCCCGCAGAGGTTACGATGCCGGCCGAAACGAGGATTTACGCGATGGACACCGCCGCCCTCATCGATCGCCTGCGCCAGCGCCTGGGCCCGGTGGGCATCCTGACTGACCCGGCCGACACCGACCCCTATTGCGCGGACTGGCGCCGGCTCTACCACGGCCGCACCCCGGCGGTGCTGCGCCCGGCGACGACGCAGGAGGTCGCCGATGCGGTGCGGCTCTGCACCGAAGCCGGCGCGCCGATCGTGCCGCAGGGCGGCAACACCTCGATGGTCGGCGGCGCCGCGGTCAGCGAGGACGGCTCGCAGTTCATTCTCAGCCTGTCGCGCCTTAGTCGGGTGCGCGGCATCGACTCGCTCGACATGACGATGGAGATCGAGGCCGGCGTCGCGCTGAAAGCCGCGCAGCTCGCAGCGGAAGAGGCGGGTTGCCTCTTGCCGCTGTCGATCAGCTCGGAGGGTTCGGCGCAGATCGGCGGGGTGCTGGCGACCAATGCCGGCGGCAACAACACGGTGCGCTACGGCAATGCGCGCGACCTCGTGCTCGGCCTCGAAGTCGTGCTGCCCGGCGGCGAAGTGTGGAACGGCCTCAGGCGCCTGCACAAGGACAATACCGGCTATTGCCTGCGCCAGCTTTTTGTCGGCAGCGAGGGCACGCTCGGCATCATCACCGCCGCGGTGCTGAAGCTCTTTCCGCGGCCGCGCGAGATCGAGGTCGCGCTCTGCGCGGTCGCCTCGCCCGAGGCGGCGCTCGCGCTGTTCCAGGCCTGCCAGCAGCACGACGCGGCGGCGATCCAGGCTTTCGAATACATGTCGGGCGCCGGGATGGCGCTGGTCGAGCGCTACATCCCCGACGCCAGGCCGCCGCTCGCCACCCCTGCCGCGCATTACGTGCTCGTGGAGCTGGCGACGCCGCGCCAGGGCGCGGGGTTGCGCACGACGCTCGAAGAACTGCTCGCGGCGGCGCTCGCGCAGGGCAGCGTCACCGACGCGGTAATCGCCGAGAGCGGCCCGCAGCGCGCCGCGATCTGGAAGCTGCGCGAGGAGCATTCCGAGGCGCAAAAGCGTGCCGGCGCCTCGGTCAAGAACGACATCTCGGTGCCGGTGTCGCGCGTGCCCGAGCTGATCCGCCGCGCCACGGTCGAATGCGAGCGGCTGGTGCCGGGGATACGCTGCGTGCCGTTCGGCCATCTCGGCGACGGCAACATCCACTTCAATCTGGTGCAGCCCGAGGGCGCCGACGGCGACGCCTTTGTCGCACGCGACCGCGCGCTGATGGACGCGGTCAACGCGATCGTCCGCGACCTCGACGGCAGCTTCTCGGCCGAGCACGGCATCGGCCGGCTGAAGCCGTATATGATGCCCAACTGGCGCGGCGGCGCCGAACTGGAACTGATGCGCCGCATCAAGGCCGCGCTCGACCCGGCCGGCCTGTTCAACCCGGGGAAGATGTTGCCTTAGCCCAGTTATCCTCCCGGCGAAGGCCGGGACCCACGGGTAAGCAAATCTCCTACTCTCAAGCTTCACTGATCGAGGATGCAATTCGATGGGTGGTGCAGCTGACCGGTGGATCCCGGACTTCACATTTCCTGCAGCACGTAGAGTGATCGTCATTGCGAAGAGCCGAAGGCGAGGCGGCGATCCTCCGCCGCGAGGGCTAAGGCGGAAGGAGATTGTTTCGCTACACTCGCAATCATGCGGCGGTTTCCTTGGACCGGCTTTTGCATAATCCTTAGCGGTTCCACCCCATCCGATAGGTAGCCGAATGAGCGCCAATACCGAAACCTTGAGTGAGGTTCCCGCCGTCTCCCCGTCGGCGCGTTGGGTGCAGCTGGTGCTCGGCCTCATCTGCATGATGGCGATCTCCAGCCCGCAATATGTCTGGGCATTGTTCACCAAGCCGCTCGGCACCGCGCTCTCGGTGTCCCCCGCCGCGCTGCAGGTGACGTTTTCGCTGCTGATCGTGCTGCAGACTTTCTTCTCGCCGCTGCAAGGCTGGCTGGTCGATCGCTTCGGACCGCGTCTGCTGATCGCGGCCGGCGGGCTGCTCTCGGGGCTCGGGTGGGTTTTCGCGTCGTATGCGACGTCGCTGTGGGGGCTCTATTTCAGCTACGGGATCGTCTGCGGGGTCGGCACCGGCATCGTCTATGTCGGCGTCGTCGGGCAGATGGTGCGCTGGTTTCCGGACGCGCGCGGCTTTGCCGCGGGAATGGTCGCGGCCGGCTACGGCGTGGGCGCCATCGTCACGACCTTCCCGATCAGCGCCAGCATCGCGGCCTCGGGCTACCAGGCGACCTTGGCGCAATACGGCGTCATCTTCGCAATCGTCGGCGTCGTGGCGGCGCTCGGCTTGCGCGCGCTGCCAACGGCAAGCTCGTCGCAGCCAGCCGAGGCGGCGGGGGTCGGCAGCGCAACGATGCTCAAGAGCCCGATCTTCTGGCTGATGTTCGTGATGATGAGCCTGATGTCGACCTCGGGGCTCATGGTGATTTCGCAGATCGGCAATTTCGCCGCCGATTACGGCGTTACCAAGCTCACCGTCTGGGGTGCGGCGGCGCTGCCGCTGGCGTTGACGATCGACCGTTTCACCAACGGGCTGACGCGGCCGTTCTTCGGCTGGCTCTCCGACCGGATCGGCCGCGAGAACACGATGTTCGTCGCTTTCACGCTGGAGGCCGCGGCGATGTTCGTTTGGCTGCTGTCGATCAGCGACCCGCTCCTGTTCGCGCTGCTGTCAGGCGTCGTGTTCTTCGGCTGGGGCGAGATTTTCTCGCTGTTCCCGTCGACCCTCACCGACACGTTCGGCCCGCGCAAGGCGACGCAGAACTACGGCTTTCTCTACATCGCGCAGGGGATCGGCTCGATTTTCGGCGGGCCGCTCGCGGCGCTGCTGCATCAGGGCACCGGCAGCTGGACGACCGTCTTCGCGGTCTGTATCGCCGCCGATCTGACGGCGGGGCTGCTCGCGCTCCTCGTGCTGAAGCCGATGCGCGCCGCTCGCTTGGCTTAACCAGGTGCCGCAGACTCGCGCGGAGGCGCGAGCGTACTTTGTCAAAGCGGCCAGGCGCCGCCCGGGAAGGCGATGACCGGCACCATCGACCCGGCCGGTGCGGCGGGGGCGTGCGGCGGACGGATCACCAGGCAACCCGACGAGGCGAGCGGCCGCATCATCGACGAATCCTGCACCGGGAACGGTGTTGCCTCGAGCACGCCGTCGGCGCCGCGCGTCAGCGTCGAGCGCAGATAGTCCTGCCGCCGGTCGTTCGCCCGCAGGTCGCAGCCGAGCCGCGCCGTCAGTTGCGGCTCGGTCACGTCGGGCAGCCCGGCCAGCCGCTCCATCGCCGGCTTCAAAAACAACAGCGAACAGACGAGCGTCGAGACCGGGTTGCCCGGCAGCCCGACCATCGGCGTGCCGCGATAGCTCCCCGACATCAGCGGCTTCCCCGGGCGCATCGCGATCTCCCAGAAATCGATCGCCAGCCCGTCCTCTGAAAGTACGCCGCGCACCAGATCGTGCTCGCCGACCGAGACGCCGCCGGTCGAGACCAAGAGGTCGACGCCGCGCGCCCCGGAAGCGAAACGGCGCAGCGCGTCGGCATCGTCGGGCGCGTTCCCCAAGGCCACCGGCACCCCGCCGCAGGCCGTGACGAACGCCGCCAGCGCCAGCGCATTGGAGCTGACGATCTGGTGCGGGCCGATCGGCTCGCCCGGCATCACCACTTCGTCGCCGGTCGACAGGATGCCGACCATCGGCCGCCGGTGCACGAACAGCCACGGCCGGTTCATCGCGGCGGCAAGCCCGATGTGGCGCGGGGTGAGCCGCGTGCCCTGGTGCAGCAGCACGTCGCCCTCGGCGAAGTCGAGTCCGGCGCGGCGGACATAGGTGCCGGACTTGGCGCCTTCGATGACGCGCACGGTGTCGCCGTCGCGCTCGGTGTCTTCCTGGATGACGATGGTGTCGGCGCCTTCGGGGAGCGGCGC
>DASZLY010000012.1:0-2102 GCA_035552135.1 Allostellaceae bacterium
CGGGCGCGCCGAAAGGCAACGGCGCGTCCGAACCCGCTTCTGTCCCTCACCCTGGCCCTCTTCCCGCGGCCGGGAAGAGGGAGGAGGCCGCAGCCGAATCCCCTCGCCCCGCGAGCGGGGAGAGGGAGGGGCCCGCGCCAGCGGCGCGGGAGGGTGAGGGGCAGCCACCCGCACCCAGCGCAGGACGCATCTTCGCCAGCCCTCTGGCGCGGCGCATGGCCGAGCTCGCGAAGCTCGACCTCGCGACGATTGCCGGCTCGGGGCCGCAGGGCCGCATCGTCAAGGCCGATATCGACGCCGCGCTCGCCCGCGGCGGTGCACCTGCCGCCCGCGCGCCGTCCCCGGGCCAGGCGCCGGCCGCGCGTCCGCCGCTACCGGCGCCGCAGCCGTTCGCTCCGGTCACCGGCGACCCGCCGTTCAGCCACAAGCCGCACAGCCAGATGCGGCGCGTCATCGCCCGCCGGCTCACTGAATCGAAGCAGAACGTCCCGCATTTCTACGAGACGATCGATTGCGAGATCGACGAGCTGTTGCGCATCCGCAAGGTGCTCAACGACGGCGACAAAAACCTTAACGTCTCGGTCAACGATTTCGTCATCCGCGCCGCCGGCCTCGCGCTGCGCCAGGTGCCGGCAGCCAACGCCTCGTGGTCGGATGACGCGATCATCCTGTGGGAGCGCGCCGACATCGCGATGGCGGTGGCGCTCGAAGACGGGCTCATCACCCCGATTGTCCGCGGCGCCGACCTCAAGGGCTTGCAGCAGATCGCCGCCGAGACCAAGGACCTCGCCCAACGCGCCCGCGCCGGCAAATTGAAGCTCGAAGAGTTCCAGGGCGGCACCTTCTCGATCTCCAATCTCGGCATGTACGGCATCCGCGAATTCGCCGCGGTCATCAATCCGCCGCAGGGCGGCATCCTCGCGGTCGGCGCCGGCGCGCCACGCCCGGTCGTCAAGGACGGCCAGCTCGCGATCGCGACGGTAATGAGCTGCACGCTGTCGGCCGACCACCGCGCGGTCGACGGCGCGGTCGGCGCGCAATTTCTGCAAGCGTTCAAGCGGCTCATCGACGAGCCGTCGCGGATGCTGCTGTGATGACCTCTCGTCATTGCGAGCGCAGCGAAGCAATCTCACGCCTAAGGAGGCTCCCAGGCGCGAGATTGCCGCGTCGCCCTTCGGGCTCCTCGCAATGACAAAATTTGATCATGCCTGACGCCTACGACCTGGTGATCCTCGGCGGCGGGCCGGGCGGCTATGTTGCGGCGATCCGCGCCGCGCAACTCGGCATGAAGACCTGCCTCGTCGAGCGCGAGCATTTGGGCGGCATCTGTCTCAACTGGGGCTGCATCCCAACCAAGGCGCTGCTGCGCACCGCGGAAATCTTCCACCTGATGCACCACGCCGGCGACTTCGGCCTATCGGCAAAGGACATCAGCTTCGACCCGAAGAAGGTCGTTGCCCGCTCGCGCGCCGTCGCCAAGCAGCTGTCCAACGGCGTCGGCTTCCTGATGCGCAAGAACAAGGTCACGGTTGTGATGGGCGAGGGCAAGCTCGCCGGCAAGGGCAAGATCGCCGTCACCAAGGACGGCAAGCAAGCCGCCGACCTCGAAGCCAAGCACATCATCCTCGCGACCGGCGCGCGCGCCCGCGCGCTGCCCGGAATCGAACCCGACGGTAAGCTGGTCTGGACCTACAAGGAGGCGATGGTCCCGGAGGAAATCCCGGAATCGTTGCTCGTCGTCGGCTCGGGCGCGATCGGCATCGAATTCGCCAGCTTCTATCGCGACCTCGGCGCCGAGGTGACGGTCGTCGAGGTGCTGCCGCGCATCCTGCCCGTCGAGGACGAGGAGATTTCCGCCTTCGCCCACAAGGCTTTCGAGAAGCAGGGGATCAAGCTCCATACCGGCGCGACGGTGAAGTCGCTGAAGAAGGGCAAGGACGAGGTCACCGCGACGATCGAATCCGGCGGCAAATCGTTCGAGCTGACCGTCGACCGGGTCATCTCGGCGGTCGGCATTGTCGGCAATGTCGAGGGGATCGGCCTCGAAGGCACCGGGGTCAAGGTCGATCGAGCGCATGTCGTCGCCGACGAGTGGCTGCGCA
>DASZLY010000013.1:0-3007 GCA_035552135.1 Allostellaceae bacterium
CTTCATGTGCTCGACATGCTCGGGCCAGAAGTCGATAAAGGTGACGTCCTCGCCGGCCTTGACCATGTGGGCCCCGGCATAGCCGCCGACCGCGCCGGTGCAGACGACCGCGATCTTCTTCTTCGCCATAGCGCTTCCTCCAGAAGGGTTCGCCGCCGATCCTAGTACGACCCGGCGCGGCGGGGAAATAGAGGAAGCCGAGCGGCGCTCGCGGGGCTGAGGTCGCGGCGACGGCGGTTGCCAGGCGCGGCCGCGTGGCCGACAGTGCGCGACGATGCGCAGCGCAGGATCAGCGGGCGAAACCGCCGCCTCGCCCGGGGGGGAAGCGCCGGGGCCGCGGGTCAACCGCGCCGCGATCACCGCGTCGATCACCTGCGCGACGATCATGCAGGGCGTCGACACGACGATCGCCAATGTCGCGCTGCCGCACATCCAGGGCAGCTTCTCGTGTTCGCAGGATCAGATCGCCTGGGTGGTGACGTCGTACATCGTCGCCGCGGCGATCATGACGCCGCTGACCGGCTGGCTTGCCGGCCGGCTCGGCATCAAGTGGGTGTTTTTCATCTCGGTCGTTGGGTTCACCCTCTCGTCGGCGTTGTGCGGCGTGGCGGCGAGCCTCACCCAGCTCGTGCTGTCCCGGGTGCTGCAGGGGATGTGCGGCGCCGCGCTGGTGCCGCTGTCGCAATCGGTGCTGCTGCGCACCAACCCGCCCGAGCGGCACGGCCGGGCGATGGCGATCTGGGGTATCGGCACGATGCTCGGGCCGATCATCGGCCCGGCGCTGGGCGGCTGGTTGACCGATAATTTCACCTGGCGCTGGGTGTTCCTCATCAACCTGCCGGTCGGCATCTTGTGCGCGCTCGGCATCATCGTCTTCATCCACGACGACCGGCGCGCCCATCTCGAGCGGTTCGATTTCTTCGGCTTCGGCACTTTGTCGGTCGCGGTCGGCGCGGTGCAGATGATGCTCGACCGCGGCGAGCTGAAGGACTGGTTCGGCTCGACCGAGATCTGGGTCGAGGCGAGCGTCGCGGCGCTGTGCCTCTACCTCTTCATCGTCCATACCGCGACGACCAGCGGCGCCTCCTTCTTCAATCGCAGCATGCTGAAGGACGCCAATTTCACCGCCGGCATCATCCTGATGTTCTTTGTCGGCATCATCCTCAACGGCACGATGGTGCTGCTGCCGACGATGATGCAGGTGCTGATGAACTATCCCGTCGTCACTGCCGGGTTTGTGATGGCGCCGCGCGGCATGGGCACGCTCATTTCGATGATCCTCGTCGCCCGCATCATCGGCAAGGTCGACACGCGGCTCATCATCTTCTGCGGATTGGCGCTGACCGCGCTCTCACTGTGGCAGATGACCGGGTTCTCGCTCACCATGGACAAGGACCTGCTGCTGGTGTCCGGGACCTTGCAGGGGGTCGGGCTCGGCTTTGTCTTCACGCCGCTTTCGGTCGCGGCGTTCTCGACCCTATCGCGCCAGCATTTGACGCAGGGCACCGCGATCTTCAGCCTGATGCGCAATATCGGCGGCAGTGTCGGCGTCTCGATCGTCGAGGCGCTGTTTATCGAGAACACCCAGGTCATCCATTCGCGCCTCGTCGAACATGTCCGTCCCGACAGCCCGCTGACGCAGAGCGCGCTGCGCGCCGCGCCCTACAGCCTCAGCGAAGTGCACGGCATCGCCGCGCTCAACGCCGAGGTCACCCGCCAGGCGCAGATGATCGCCTATATCGACAATTTCTATCTGATGGCGGTCATCATCCTGATGACGCTGCCGCTGCTCCTGCTGCTGCGCCGCCCGCGCGCGGTGGCGAAAGGGCCGGCGGTGGCGATGGATTAAAATCCCTCTCCGCCCATTGGGGGGACGGGGAGGGGCCCATTGCGGAGCAATGGGAGCGTGAGGCGGTCGTGCGCAAACGCCTCTGAAATCCCCACCTCACCTCACCTCTCCGCCCCGGGGGCGGAGAGGGATGCCGCCCGCGACATGCCGAGCGCCTCAGCCCTGCGGCGTCCGCGTTTGCAACTTGGCCCGCTGCTTGCCAAGTATCGCCCGCATGCGCAGCGCAACCACGATGGGCGACGCCGCGGCCGGGCCGCGGGCCAATCGCACCGCGATCACCGCGTCGATCATGCTGGCGACGTTCATGCAGGGCGTCGACACGACGATCGCCAATGTCGCGCTGCCGCACATGCAGGGCAGCTTCTCGTGCTCGCAGGACCAGATCGCCTGGGTGGTGACGTCGTACATCGTCGCCGCGGCGATCATGACACCGCTGACCGGCTGGCTCGCCGGGCGGTTCGGCATCAAATATGTGTTCCTCATCTCGGTGGTCGGCTTCACCATCGCCTCGGCGCTGTGCGGCGCGGCGACGAGCCTCATGCAGCTCGTCGTCTACCGCCTGCTGCAGGGCATCTGCGGCGCGGCGCTGGTGCCCTTGTCGCAATCGGTGCTGCTGCACATCAACCCGCCCGAGCGCCATGCCAAGGCGATGGCGGTATGGGGCATGGGGGTGATCCTCGGGCCGATCATCGGCCCGGCGCTCGGCGGCTGGCTGACCGACGATTACAGCTGGCGCTGGGTGTTCTACATCAACCTGCCGGCGGGCATGCTCGCCGCCACCGGGATCATGGTCTTCATCCACGACGCGCGGCCGGCGCAGCGCGAGGGGTTCGACTGGTTCGGCTTCGCGACCTTGAGCCTCGCGATCGGCGCGCTGCAGATGCTGCTCGACCGCGGCGAATTGAAGGACTGGTTCGGCTCGACCGAAATCTGGATCGAGGCGATCCTCGCCGTGCTCTGCCTCTATCTCTTTATCGTCCATACTGCGACCGCGGGCGAGCGTTCCTTCCTCAACCGCGCGCTCCTCAAGGATTCGAACTGCATCGGCGGCACGCTGGTGATGTTTCTCGTCGGCGTGCCGCTTTACGGCACGATGACGCTGCTGCCGACGATGATGCAGCAATTGATGAACTATCCCGTCGTCACCGCCGGGTTCGT
>DASZLY010000014.1:0-2622 GCA_035552135.1 Allostellaceae bacterium
AGGAACGCGCCGCCGCCGACCGCGATCAGCGTCACCTCGCCGGCCTCGGTCTTCATCCGGTCGAGCGCGTCTTCGAGCTTCTCCCGGGCGAGCGCCAGCACCCCGTCCGCCGCCTCGCGCGGCAGCGCGCCGAGCCGCGCCGCGTCGCCGATCTGCACCACCCCGGCCTTCACCGCGGCATCGGTCGCGGTCGCGATGCCGCCGCCGAACACCAGCGCCTCTCCTGTCAGCCGGTAGCCGACGCTCTCCGGCCCGACCGTCAGCGGGTCGCGTCGCACGATGCTGCCGCCGCCGAGCCCGATCGAATAGAGGTCGGGCATGCGGAAGAGGGTGCGCACGCCGCCGATTTCGACCACCGAGTTGGCCTCGCGCGGGAAGCCGTTGCGCAGCTGCCCGACATCGGAGGACGTGCCGCCGACATCGACGACCATCGCGTCCTTGAGCCCCGAGAGGAACGCCGCGCCGCGCATCGAGTTGGTCGCCCCCGAGGCGAAGCTCATCACCGGCAGCGCCATCGCCGTGTCGGCCGACATCACCGTGCCGTCGTTCTGGGTGATGAAGAGCGGCGCGTCGATGCCGCTGCCCGCGATCGCCGCGCGAAACCCGGCGATCGTCACCCGGGCGAGCGGCCCCAGCGCCGCGTTCAACAGCGCCGCATTCTCGCGCTCCAACAGGCCGATGCGGCCCAGCCGGTGCGACAGCGTCACCTGCACGCCCGGGCATTCCACGGCGAGGATTTGCGCCGCGCGCTCCTCGTGCGACGGGTCGAGCGGCGAGAAGACCGCCGAGACGCCGACCGCGCCGATCCCCTGCTCGCGGATGCGCTGCGCCGCCGCGCGCATCTCGGTTTCGGCGAACGGCATGAACTCGCGGCCGTCGTAATCGTGGCCGCCTTCGAGCATGAACACTTCGCCCGCGACCAGCGCCGCGAGGTCTTTCGGCCAGTCGCAGAACGGCGGCAGCGAGGCCGCGGCCGGCATGCCGATCCGCACCGCCGCGATCCTGGCGAGCGAGCGGCGCTGCACGACGGCGTTGATGAAATGCGTCGTGCCGATGACGACGCCGTCGATCTTGCCGCTCGCGGCGCGCTTCTCGCGCCGCAGCAGGTCGAGCGCGGCAAGGATGCCGCCCGTCACATCCTCGGTGGTCGGCGACTTCACCGCGTGGACGACGCGGCCATCCTCAAGCAGCACCGCATCGGTGTTGGTGCCGCCGACATCGATGCCGATGCGCCTCATGCGGCACCGAAAAGAAAACGTTTTAACGCAAAGGTCGCGAAGGGATCGCAGAGGACGCGAAGGCGTCTTGCCGCGCGCAGCGCAATAAAATCCCTATCAGGACAATTTCTGGGCGCTGCCGCGCCCGGATGCCTTCGCGTCCTTTGCGTAACCTTCACGACCTTTGCGTTGAGATGTCGTTCTTTCTCCCTCATGCGAACACCGAGCGGAATTCGATGTCGTAGCCGAACGCCCGCGGCCCGACATGCAGCAGGCCCTTCGCGGTGAGGAACACCGGCGGTGCCGGCAGCGCGACGACGCTCGTTCGCATCCCGTAGCGGATGGTCTCGGTGCCGAACGCGTTCCCGGTGACGCTGTCGAGCACGCAGATGAGGTCGGGCGACATCGCGATCGGCGTGCGCGTCTCACCTGCGGCGCGCCAGGCGACGACCCATTCGTTCTGGAACGCCAGTTCGAGCCGGCTGCCGCGATCCTCGTCGAGGCCTTCGATCGTCGCGGTGCCGCGCAGAAACCCTTCGGTCGTCCGCCTGGCGACATCGACCAGCTTGCCGCGGAACAGCATTTTACCGCCCGCTTCGTCGAGCACCGCTTCGATCGGGTCTTCGTGGCGGCGCTGCGCTTCGCGAACGCGGCGGCCGATGCCGATCGCCTTCGAGGTGGTGAAATGGATGGCCCACTCCTTGACCTCGGCGCCGGTGCGCGGCGCTTTGCAGGTCGAGGCGATCGACCCCATTTCGGTACAGATTTTGCGGCTGGCCCGCTCCATCCATTTCCAGGTCGGCACGGTCGTCACCATCGCCTCGATGCCGCGCGGGTCGTAGAGCGCGCAGGGGTAGGGGCGCAGATCGCCGACCGCGACGCTGGTCATCTGCGCCTCGGGGTAGGCGCGGCCCATGGTGTCGGCGTCGACCACCGGCAGCCCGAGATGCGCCGCCGCCATCAGCGGCTGGATCGAGTTGTTGCCGCCGATTTCAAGGCTCATCACCGCGCGGAATTTCCAGCCGTGATAATCCTCCTGCATCGCCACTGCGCGGGCGATGTTGCGGCTGTCGGCGAGCCGCTCCTGGCCGACGAGCGGCGCCCCCATGTTCGACACCACCGCCACCCGGTCGTCGTCGGCGAGGTCGAACGGCGACATCAGCCGGACGCGGTGGCCCTCGTCGTAAAGCCGCCGCATGTTGAGCAGCCCGAGATACGGGCTGCCGCCGCCCCCGGTGCCGAGAATCCAGGCGCCGACCGCCAGGCTCTCGATGTCGTCGAGGGTGAGTTCTCGGAGTTCCGTCATCGGTTCAGGCTGCAGGGCTGTCGTTGCGTCCTTCGAGGCCTTGCTGCGCAAGGCGCCTCAGGATGAGGATAGCTGGTGGATGGCACAAAGAAAAACCTC
>DASZLY010000015.1:0-11073 GCA_035552135.1 Allostellaceae bacterium
CCGGTGAAGATGCGCGCCGCCTCGCCCTTGTCGATGATGCCCGAAAACCCCGCGCCCGCCGGGATCTCGGCGATGACCCGCAGATTGGCCGGCACACGCTCGACATCGGCGGCGCGCACCGCGTAGCCGTCCATCGCCGACACCGCGAAAGGCGGCTGAGTGCGGCGCGCGGCAACATCCTCGGCGAGCACGCGGCCCATCGCATCGGAAACCGACACCTGCTCCGCCGGCAGGGCCTGCAGCGGCGCCAGGAGCCGCGCCAGGGCTTCTTCGACCGAGATCATGCCGCCATCCTGACTTCAAACGTCATTCCGGGGCATCGCGCAGCGATGAGCCCGGAACCCATGAACACCGGCGCAGCAAGGCCGGCAGCGCCGGTGTTCATGGGTTCCCGCTTGCGCGGGAATGACGGTAAGGGAAAGCTGCTGGAGGACATGCCAGACCCCGTTGCTACTCAGCCACGAAATCGCCGGACTTGCCGCCGGATTTGCGCAGCAAACGCACCTCGCCGACGGTCATCCCGCGATCGATCGCCTTGCACATGTCGTAGACCGTGAGCGCGGCGACGCTCGCCGCGGTCAGCGCTTCCATCTCGACCCCGGTGCGGCCCTTGAGCCGGCAGGTCGCGGTGATCTCGACCGCCGAGCGGGCAGCATCGCATGCCAGCTCAACCTCGACCGAGGTCAGCGCCAGCGGGTGGCACAGCGGGATGAGGTCGGCCGTCTTCTTCGCCGCCATGATCCCGGCGAGGCGCGCCACCTGCAGCACGTCCCCCTTGGCGATATCGCCGGCCTGGATGCGCGCCAAGGTCGCCGGCCGCATGACCACGCGCGCGCCGGCGACCGCGACGCGGTCGGTTTCCGCCTTGTCGGAAACATCGACCATGCGCGCGCGGCCTTGCGCGTCGACATGGCTGAGATCGGGCAGGCGCAGCAGCCGCCGCGTCGCGCCGGCGACGTCCGGCTCGCGCATCAGCGACTCGCCGACGAGGAAACACCGTGCGCCGGCAGCGGCGAGCCGGTCGAGGTCGCCGGGGACGTTGAGCCCGCTCTCGCCGACCGCGATGCGATCCTTCGGCACCAGCGGCGCCAGGGTCTCGGCGGTCTTGAGGTCGACCTTGAGCGTCTTGAGGTCGCGGTTGTTGATGCCGATGAGCCGCGCGTCGAGCCTCAGCGCACGGTCGAGCTCGGCGCGGTCGTGCACCTCGACCAGCACGTCCATGCCGAGCGCCTTGGCCTCGTCGGCCAGCTCGCGCGCCGCGTCGTCGTCGAGGCAGGCCATGATGAGCAGGATGCAGTCGGCGCCGAGCGCGCGGCTCTCCAGCACCTGGTACTTGTCGACGATAAAATCCTTGCGCAGCACCGGCAGGCTCACCGCCTCGCGCGCGGCGACGAGGAAGTCGTCGTGGCCCTGGAAATAGGGCTCGTCGGTCAGCACCGAAAGACAGGTCGCGCCGCCCGCCTGATAGGCGCGGGCGAGGGCAGGGGGATCGAAATCGCCGCGGATCAGTCCCTTGCTGGGCGAGGCTTTCTTGATCTCGGCGATGAGCCCGTAGCCGCCGGCGGCAGCCTTGCCGGCGAGCGCGTCGGCGAAACCGCGCGGCGCCGGCGCATTGTCGATGCGCTGCAGCAGCGTCGGCACCGGCATCGCGATCTTCCGCGCCGCGACATGCCCGCGCTTGCGGTCGCAGATTTCCGTGAGGACGTTGGCGGCGGGCTCGCTCACTTGTTGGTCTCCGCGATCAGACGGTCGAGCACCCCGGCCGCCTTGCCGCTGTCGATCGAGTCGACGGCAATCGCCGCGCCGTCGCGCAAATCCGCGGCGCGACCGGCGATGATGAGTGCGGCGGCGGCGTTGAGCAGCACGATGTCGCGCAGTCTGCCCTTCTCGCCGCCGAGCACGTCGCGCATCAGCGCCGCGTTATGCGCCGGCTCGCCGCCCTTGAGGTCGTCGAGCGTCGCGCGCGGCAGTCCGGCGTCTTCCGGCGTCACCTCGAAGCTGCGCACGCCGCCGTCCTTGAACTCGGCGACGCTGGTGACCCCGGCGGTGGTGATCTCGTCGAGCCCCGAGCCGTGCACCACCCAGGCGTGCTCGGCGCCGAGCCGGCCCAGCACCTCGGCCATCGGCACCACCCATTGCGGCGCGAAGACGCCGACCAGGAGGCGCTTGGCCCCGGCCGGGTTCGACAGCGGCCCCAGGAGGTTGAAGATCGTCCGGGTCGCCAGCTCGACCCGGGTCGGGCCGACATGGCGCATCGCGCCGTGATGGCGCGGCGCCATCAGAAAGCAGATGCCGATTTCCCACAGGCACCGCCGGACGATGGCCATCTCGCACTCGATATTGACGCCGAGCGCGGTCAGCACGTCCGCCGCGCCCGATTTCGACGAGAACGCGCGATTGCCGTGCTTGGCGACCGGCACGCCGGCGCCGGCGACGACGAGTCCCGTCGCGGTCGAGATGTTGAACGTGCCCGAGGCGTCGCCCCCGGTGCCGACCGTGTCGATCGTGCCGGGCGGGGCGTCGATCGTCACCGCCTTCGAGCGCATGATCCGCGCCGCGCCGGTGATCTCGTCGACGCTCTCGCCGCGCACCCGCATGCCCATCAGCAGCCCGCCCATCTGCGAGGGCGTGGCGTCGCCGGACATGATGATCTCGAACGCCGCTTCGGCGTCGGCCTCGCTCAGCCGCTCGCCGGCGGCGACGCGCGCAATCAGCGGCCGCAGGTCACTCATCGCAATGTTCCCGGTTCGACATCGGGCCTATATACCAGTCTCGACCGGGAGATTGCGAGCGGAGGGACGATGAGCGCGCCAGCAAACCTCGAAGGCGGCTGCGCCTGCGGCGCGATACGCTACCGGCTGACCGAGGCGCCGATGATCGTCCACGCCTGCCACTGCCGCGATTGCCAGAAGCTCTCCGGCAGCGCCTTCGCGCTCAATCTGTGGCTCGAGCGCCAATTCGTCGAGATGAGCGGCGCCGCGCCGGTCTCGTTTCCGGTGCCGCCCGGCAGCAGCGGCAAGCCGCACGACGTCTATGCCTGCGCCCAATGCGGCACCAAGCTCTGGCACAAATACCACGCCGCCCCGGGCGACACGGTGCTGCTCTGCGCCGGCACGCTCGACGACCCGTCGGGGGTTGTGCCTGACGTGCACATCTTCACCCGCACCAAGACGCCCTGGCTCGAATTGCCGAAAGATGCGCGGGTGTTCGATGGCTACTACAAAATGGCCGAAATCTGGCCGACCGAAAGTCTCGCCCGCTGGAAGGCGCTGCTCAACTAATTTCTACCGCTCCCCGACGAAAGTCGGGTCCACTTTTCCGACGCTTCTACGGCGGAACGATGGGTCCCGGCTTTCGCCGGGAAGCGAATAATGAAAGCGCTCGCCGTCGCATTGCAGCCAAAATCCGACGCTGCTATAATCCGCGCATGATCGCATTTGCCCGTTCAACCCATTGGTGGTGGCCCGTCTAATCCTGGCGGCCGGGTTTTCGTGTTTTGCACAAGGTCGCCTCGGAGAACCGGGCGGCCTTTGTCATTTTCGGGGCAGGGTCCCTTCGGTCCCCGAGGCGGTAAGCGGAGGGATCGAGAAATGCAGCGCAAGACTTACACGACCGCAGGCGGCATCGAGGTCGCGCGCGAGATCGCCGTGCGAGCATACAGCTCGGCCGACACCGCGCTCGCCGAGGCGCTCGACAACAAGCGCGGCGTCTTGTTCTCCTCGAGCTTCGAGTTTCCCGGTCGCTACACGCGCTGGGACATGGGGTTTGTCGACCCGCCGCTGGTCTTCACCGCCCGCGACCGCGATTTCACCGTCGAGGCGCTCAACGAGCGCGGCGCGGTGCTGATCGGCGCGATCGCCGAGGCGCTCGGCCGCCTCGACGCAGTCACCCTCGGCGCGACCGGTAAGATGAGCGTCGCAGGCTCGATCCGGGGAGCAACGACGCGCTTTCCCGAGGAACAGCGCAGCCGCCAGCCGAGCGTCTTCTCGGTGCTGCGCGCGCTGATCGCGCTCTTCAAGAGCGCCGAGGACGAACATCTCGGCTTTTATGGCGCCTTCGGCTACGACCTCGTCTTCCAGTTCGAGCCGATGAAACTGCGCCTGCCGCGCCCGGACGATCAACGCGACCTCGTGCTCTATTTGCCCGACGAAATCCTCATCGTCGACCACATGCGCCAGCAGGCGGCGTATCACCGCTACGAGTTCGCCGTCGGCGGCCGCTCGACCGCAGGGCTGCCGCGCGCGACCCCGGAAGCCATCTACCAGGCCGGCCGCGTGCCCGCGACGCTGCCGCCCGACAGCGATCACGCGCCCGGCGAATACCCGGCGCTGGTCGAGAGAGCAAAGCTCGCCTTCAAGCGCGGCGACCTGTTCGAGGTCGTCCCCGGGCAGCTCTATTCGCGCCCCTGTCCCGACGCGCCGAGCGTCGTCTTCGAACGCCTTAAGACCGCGAATCCGGCGCCCTATGGCGCGATCATCAACCTGGGCAGGGGCGAGTTTCTCGTGTCGGCCTCGCCGGAAATGTATGTGCGCGTCGAAGCCCAAAAAAACGGAAGACATCGCATCGAAACCTGCCCGATCAGCGGCACGATCCGCCGCGGCGCCGACCCGATCGAGGACGCCGAACGCATTCGCGAGCTGCTCAACTCCAAGAAGGACGAGAGTGAGTTGACGATGTGCACCGATGTCGACCGCAACGACAAATCGCGGGTCTGCGAGGCGGGCAGCGTCAAGGTGATCGGCCGGCGCCAGATCGAGATGTATTCGCGCCTGATCCACACGGTCGATCATGTCGAGGGCGTGTTGCGGCCCGAATTCGACGCGCTCGACGGCTTTCTGTCGCATGCCTGGGCGGTCACCGTGACCGGCGCACCCAAGCTGTGGGCGATCCGCTTTATCGAGGAGCAGGAGCGCTCGTCGCGGCGCTGGTACGGCGGCGCGATCGGCCGGCTGACCTTTGACGGCAATATGAACACCGGCCTCACTTTGCGCACGATCCGCATGCAGGATGGGATCGGCGAGGTGCGCGCCGGCGCGACGCTGCTGTTCGACAGCGATCCGCAAGGCGAGAACGAGGAATGCGCGCTCAAGGCCTCGGCCCTCTTCGCCGCGATTGCCGGTAATCGCGCGCCGCCGCCGCCGCCCGCCGCAGCCGTGCCGCGCTCCGGGGCGGGGCGCAAGGTGGTGCTGGTCGATCACGAGGACTCGTTCGTCCACACGCTCGCCGGCTATGTCCGCCAGACCGGCGCGGAATGCGTGACCTTGCGCCACGATTTCGCCCGCGCCGAGCTCGCGGACGGAGCGGTGCCCGATCTCGTGGTGCTGTCGCCGGGCCCCGGCCGGCCCGATGATTTCGCGATGCGCGAGACGATCGGCCTGCTGCTCAAGCGCCGCATCCCGATATTCGGCGTGTGCCTTGGGCTGCAGGGCATCGTCGAGTATTTCGGCGGCGCGCTCGACGTGCTCGACACGCCGATGCACGGCAAGCCCTCGGTGATCCGCGCCGCCGGCAACCGCCTCTTCGGCGGGCTGCCGGCCGAGTTCACGGTCGGCCGCTACCACTCGCTCTACGCCCGCAAGGGCGCGCTCCCGCCCGAGCTGTCGATCGCCGCCGAAACCGCCGACGGCGTCATCATGGCCGTCGAGCACAAGAGCCTGCCGGTCGCCGCGGTGCAGTTCCATCCGGAATCGGTAATGACCGCGCCCGATGCGATCGGCTTGCCGATCATCAGCGCGATGCTGGCGACGCTGTGCGGGTAGCGGCCCGGAGTTAATTCCCTCTCCCATCCATGGGAGGGAGAGCCCTAGAACATCTGGTCGAGCGCGTCGTGCTTGATCGCTACCGGGTAGCGCTTCTTCAGCGCCGCGGTGAATTCGCCGACCATGTCGTAGCGCGCCGAGTTGCCGAGTTCGGTGGTCAGCGCCTTGACCTGGTCGTCGGGTGTCGCGTCGGGGGTCTTGACCTCCTTGAGCTGCGCGACATAGGCGCCGCCGGCATCGTCGGCGGTGACGACATCGCCGGTCTTGGCCTGGAACAACTTGACGATCACCGCGGCCGGCACGCTGGTGCCGCCTTCGGCGCGGCGGGGGAGCGGCGGCGAGGTGGCGACGGTGAGGCCCTTGGCCGATGCCGCCTGCGCCAGCGGCGTGCCGCCTTTGACCGCGGCCTCAATATCGCTTGCCTCTTTCTTGACTGCGTTCTGCTTCTGCTCGGCCGTCCAGCCGGCGACGACGCGCTCCCTGACGTCGCCCAGCGGCTTCACCTGCGGTGGCACGATCTTGTTCATATGGACGGCGAAGACCGCGCTGTCCTCGATCGGGGTGATGCGGCTGGTCTCGTTCTCGTTGGTGTCGAACGCAGTCTTCAGCACTTCCTTCCCATCGACCGGCAGCACGATGAGCTTGCCCTCGGGATCGCGGCCGCCGATGTCGGTCTGTCCGACCGTGGTGAGCTTGAGGCCGTATTTCTGCGCCACGTCGGTGAGCGAGGCGCCGCCAGCCAGCGCGTCGTCGGCCTGGTTCGCCAGCTTGTCGAGCTTGTCGGCGGCCTTTTCCTCGATCAGCTGCTTGGTCAGCTGGTCCTTCGCCTGGTCGAAGCTCATTGTCTGCGGCGGCTCGATCTTGGCCACTTTGAGGACATGCCAGCCGAGCTCGCTCTTGATCGGCTCGCTGACCTTGCCTTCCGCCAGGTTGAACGCCGCGTCGGCGAGCGGCTTCGGCAGATCGTCCGCCTTGACCAGCCCGAGATCGACGGTCGAGGCGTCCTGGCCGGCGATTTCGGTCGCCGCTTTCTGGAAGTCCTCACCGCCGGCGATCGCCGTCTCGACCGCCTTCGCCTTGTCCTCGCTCGGCGCGAGGATTTGCAGCACCTGGCGCTGCTCGGGGACGTCGAAATCGTCCTTGCGCTCCTTGTAGGCCGATTGCAGCTCGTCGTCGGAAACCTTGATGTCGCCCGACAGCTCGGACGTTGTCAGGCTCGCGAGCGTAAAGCTGCGGTATTCCTCGGCGCGGAACATATCCGGGTGCGCCTCGTAGAATTTCTGCACCTCGTCGTCGCTCGGCGCCGGGATTGTGGTGGCGGCGGTGGCCGGTATCGTGACGACTTCGGCGACGCGGGTCTCGCTGCGATAGCGGTAGACCGCATCGATCACCGGCCGCGGCACGAGCACCCCGGCGGTCATCGCCTGCAGCAGATCGCCGCGCGGGATTTCCTGGCGCAGCCGCTGGATCAGCCCGTTCTCGGTCAGTTTGTTGGCGGCGAGCACCTGGTTGAACTGGTCGCGGTTGAACTTGCCGTCCTGGCCGACAAAGGCTGGGTTCGACATGATCGCGTTGCGGATCACGTCATCCGACAGATCGAGGTGGAGGCGGTTGACCTCCTGGTCGAGCAGCGCGCGGTCGACCAGCTGGTTGACGATCGCGTCGACGACGCCGAGCTGCTTGATCTGCGCCGGCTCGAGCTGCCCGCCGAGCTGGCTGCGCAGCCGTTCGAGCGCCGGCTGCAGCGCCTGCTGCACCTGGCCGGCGGTGATGTCGCGGTCGCCGACCGTGGCGACGGCCGCCTCCGGCGACTTGTCTTGAAAGAACGGCGAGCGGGTGTAGATGCCCCAGAACCCGAAGGACAGGATCAACAGCCCGAACAGCGTCTTGACGACGATGCCGCCCGCCCGTGTGCGGATTGCCTGCAGCATGATTTTTTCGACCGTTTCGTATGCCCGAAGCGACGTACCAGGGCCGCGCGGTCAGTTGACCCGTTCGAGCGCCGGTGTGATCGTGGCCGCCGATGATAAAGACCGCTCCGCGCCGCCGCAACCGTGCGGGCCGCGCGGCCCGTGTCGCGGATACGGTAGGGGACGATATGGCGCAGCTCCGAAAGCTCATCGCCGGCAATTGGAAGATGAACGGGTTGCGCGCCGACGGGCTGGCCCTGGCGCGCGACATCGCTGCCCGCGCCCGCGCCGGCAACCCGGCATGCGATCTGCTGGTATGCCCGCCGGCGACACTGATCGCCGCAATCGGCGAGGCGATCGCCGGCAGCGGCGTCGCGCTCGGCGGGCAGAATTGCCACGCGCTGGAGAAGGGCGCCTGCACCGGCGACATCAGCGCCGAGATGCTGAAGGATTCCGGCTGCGCCTATGTCGTCCTCGGCCATTCCGAGCGCCGGCAGAATTGCGCCGAGAGCGATGCCGAGGTGCGCGAAAAGGTCACGGCCGCCTGGCGCGCCGGGCTCGTCGCGCTGCTCTGCGTCGGTGAGACGCGGGCCGAGCGCGAGGCGGGGCGGGCGGCCGCCGTCGTGACCGGCCAGCTCGCCGGGTCGATCCCCGACGGCGCCGATTCCGCGCGGCTGGTCATTGCCTACGAGCCGGTCTGGGCAATCGGCACCGGGCTCACCCCGACGCTCGACGATATCGCCGCGATTCACCAGGCGGTGCGCGCGGCAATTCCGGCCGGCACGCGGATTCTCTACGGGGGGTCGGTCAATCCCAAGAACGCCGGCGAAATCCTCGCGCTCGCCGGGGTCGACGGCGCGCTGGTCGGCGGCGCCAGCCTCAAGGCCGATGATTTCTGGGCGATCGCCGAGGCCTGCCGCTAGGCTAGCCAGAACGCCGCGAACAGCCTAAAAGACGCCGCCATGATTGTCCTGCTGTTCGTCATACACGTTGCCATCGCCATCTCGCTGGTCGGCGTCATCCTCTTGCAAAAAAGCGAGGGCGGCGCGCTCGGCATGGGCGGCGGCGGCATGTCCGGCTTTATGACCGGACGCTCGACCGCCAACCTGCTGACCCGCACGACCGCGATCCTCGCCGCGGTGTTTTTCTCGACCAGCGTGCTGCTGGTGGTGCTGAGCTACCGCTCGGAGGCGCCGCGCTCGCTGATCGACCAGGGCGGGGCGCCATCGACCCAGGAGGCTCCGGCCGCGCCTGCCGCTCCGCCGGCGCCGAGCGCGCCGCTGGCGAAGTAAAAAAATCGGCGAATCGGCGTAACGCCATACTCCGCGCGGACTTTGCCGCGGATAGCCCGTTGCCGGACCGCCGCACGGCCGGATGCAGGTTGCGGCGCAAATTTCACAACCCCTCGCAACTCATTGATTGCAATTATGTTTACCTGCGCAAGGCTCGGCCGCGAGTTTCCCGGGTGACAGCCGGGCGGGTTTGTATAGATTGAAGGTCCATGACGCGGTTCATTTTTATCACCGGCGGCGTGGTCTCCTCTCTCGGCAAGGGTATCAGCGCGGCCGCGCTCGGCGCGTTGTTGCAGGCGCGCGGGTTCAGGGTGCGGCTGCGCAAGCTTGACCCCTACCTCAACGTCGATCCGGGGACGATGAGCCCCTATCAGCACGGCGAGGTCTTTGTCACCGATGACGGCGCCGAGACCGATCTCGATCTCGGTCATTACGAGCGCTATGTCGGCGTCGCCGCGCGCAAGAGCGACAGCGTCACCACCGGCCGCATCTATTCGACCGTGATCGGCCGGGAGCGCCGCGGCGAGTACCTTGGCGCGACGGTGCAGGTGATCCCGCACGTCACCGACGCCATCAAGGAATTCATCGAGGCCGATCTCGACGGCGAGGATTTCGTGCTCTGCGAGATCGGCGGCACGGTCGGCGATATCGAGAGCCTGCCGTTCTTGGAGGCGATCCGCCAGCTGGGTAACGAATTGGGCCGCGAGCGGGTGTGCTTCGTGCATCTGACGTTGGTGCCGTGGATCAACTCCGCGGGCGAATTGAAAACCAAGCCGACCCAGCATTCGGCCAAGGAGCTGCTCGGCGTCGGCATCCAGCCCGACATCCTCTTGTGCCGCTGCGACCGGCCGATCCCTGAGGGCGCGCGCAAGAAGATCGCGCTGTTTTGCAACCTGCGCGAATCGCGGGTCATCCCGGCGCTCGACGTCGACACCATCTACGCCGTGCCCGGCGCCTATCACGCCGAGGGTTTCGACCGTGAGGTCTGCGCCCATTTCGGCATCGCCTCGCCGGAGCCCGACCTCACCCGCTGGCACAACATCGTCACCGGCATCCGCAAGCCCGAGGGGCAGGTGTCGATCGCCATCGTCGGCAAGTACACGCACCTGCCCGACAGCTACAAATCGCTGGCCGAGGCGATGGCGCATGGCGGCATCGCCAACAATGTCCGGGTCAAGATCGACTGGATCGATTCCGAGGTGTTCGAGACCGAGCACGAGGCGCTGCGCCAGCTCGAAGGGGTGCACGGCATCCTCGTGCCGGGCGGCTTTGGCGAGCGCGGCACCGAGGGCAAGATCGAGGCGGCAAAATTCGCCCGCGAGCGCTCGGTGCCGTATTTCGGCATCTGCTTCGGGATGCAGATGGCGGTGATCGAGGCGGCCCGGCATCTCGCCAAGCTGCCGGGCGCCGGCTCGACCGAGTTCGGCCCGTGCGAGCACCCGGTGATCGGGCTGATGACCGAATGGGTGCGCGGCAATGAGGTCGAGATGCGCAACGCAAACGGCGATCTCGGCGGCACGATGCGGCTCGGCGCCTATGAGGCGGCGCTCGATCCCGAAAGCCGCGTCGCAGAAATTTACGGCGCCGACCGGATCAGCGAGCGCCATCGTCACCGCTACGAGGTCAATGTCGGCTACCGCGAAACCCTTGAGGCAGCCGGCTTGCGCTTCTCCGGCAACTCGCCCGACGGTCAGCTTCCCGAGATCGTCGAAATCCCCGACCATCCGTGGTTTATCGGCGTGCAGTTCCACCCCGAGCTCAAATCGCGTCCCTTCGAACCGCACCCGCTGTTCAAATCGTTCGTCAAGGCGGCGCTAGACCAGTCGCGACTAGTCTGATCGTCATTGCGAGGAGCGGAGCGACGAAGCAATCTCGCGCCGCTGCGTATAACTGGGCGAGATTGCTTCGCTGCGCTCGCAATGACGGAGTGAATTGATGCAGCCACGCCACATCACCATCGGTGATCTGACCATCGGCAACGATCTGCCGATGGTCTTCATCCTCGGGCCGAACGTCATGGAGTCGCGCGCGCACGCGCTCGAAATGAGCACGGCGCTCAAGGAGATCGCGGCGAAGCTCGGCATCGCCTTCATCTACAAGACCTCGTTCGAC
>DASZLY010000016.1:0-11301 GCA_035552135.1 Allostellaceae bacterium
CGCTTGCGGGAGAGGGGTTTTCAGAACCGCCCTCGCGAAGACGTGATGGCCGGTTGTAAGAAAATCGTCGGTATCGTAGCGTTTCTCATCGGGAAATGACCATGCGACCGCTTCCGCGTCTGGCCGCGATCGCGACCGCGGTCCCGCCTCACCGCCTCGACCAGGGCAATGTCGTTGCCCGGGTGGAGCAGCTGTTCGGCCGCTCGCCCGATTGGCAGCGGCTGATCCAGGTCTACGCCAATAGCGCCATCGACTGCCGCTACTCGGTGGTGCCGTTCGACTGGTTCGATGCGCCGCATGGTTGGGCCGAGCGCAACCGCGCTTATGTCGCCGGCGCGCTCGATCTGCTCGAAGCCGCCGCCGGCCGCGCGCTCGACCGCGCCGGCGTGGCGCTCGACGAGGTCGGCGCCATCGTCACCGTCTCGACCACCGGCATCGCCACCCCGGCGCTCGACGCGCAGTTGATGCAGCGGATGCGCCTGCCGCGCCATGTCCAGCGCCTGCCGCTGTTCGGGCTCGGCTGCGCCGGCGGCGCGCTCGGCCTTGGCAAGGCCGCGACCATCGCCGCTTCGATGCCGGGCAAGGCGGTGCTGTTCCTGGTCGTCGAATTGTGCACGCTGCAATTCCGCCGCGACGACGTTTCGCGCAGCAACATTGTCGCCACGGCGCTGTTCGGCGACGGCGCGGCGGCGGCCGTGCTGCGCTGCGCCGGAGCCGATGATCGGACGATCGGGCCGGCGATTATCGCCGGCGGCGAGCACACCTGGCCTGGGACGCTCGACATCATGGGCTGGGACGTCGCCGAGGACGGGCTCAAGGCGATCTTTTCGCGCGACATCCCGCGCCTGGTGACGAGCGAGCTCGGCCCGGTGGTGCGGGAGTTTCTCGACCGCGACGGGCTCGGCCTCGAGGATATCGACTGTTTCGCCTGCCATCCCGGCGGCCCCAAGGTGATCGACGCCTACGAATCTGTGTTCGGAGCGGACTTCCCCGGCGCCGCCGAGGCCCGGCGCGCGCTGCGCGAGTTCGGCAATATGTCGGCGGCCTCGGTGATGTTCGTCCTCGAACGGATGCTCTCCGGCGGCGTGGCGCGCGGCCGCCTGCTAATGTCGGCGCTGGGTCCCGGGTTCAGCGCCGGCTTCGTGCTGCTCGGGGTGCCGTGACGATTTTCCATGCCGTGCTGCTGTTTGTGGCGCTGCAGCGCGGCGGCGAATTGCTGTTGGCGCGTGCCAACACCGCGCGGCTGCTGCGCCACGGCGCAGTCGAGATCGACACGGGCGGCTACAAATTTCTGGTCGCGCTGCACGCCGGTTGGCTTCTCGCGCTGCTCGCCACGGTGCCGCCGGCGACGCCGCCCGACTGGCCGCTGCTCGCCGCGCTCTTCGCGCTGCAGGCGGCGCGGCTCTGGGTCGTCGCCAGCCTCGGGCGGCGCTGGACGACGCGGCTCATCGTCCTGCCGGGGGCGCCGCTCGTCGCCGCCGGCCCCTATCGCTGGTTGCGCCATCCCAACTACCTGATCGTCGTCGCCGAGGTGGCGATTTTGCCGCTGGCCTTTGCGGCGGTTGCAATTGCCGCCGGGTTCTCCGCGTGCAATGTTCTGTTGCTGGCGCGCCGCATCCGGCGCGAGGACGCCGCTCTCGGGCGCCCCAGCTATCACATTCGCGAAACCCTGCCCCGCCGCAACTCGCTCTAGGCGAAAAGAAAAAATCGTTTTATTCCCTTATTATCACCAAGCGATGGTATTTCCGGTGCGGGACATGTTGGATCCAAATCGAAGTTTCGGATTTCTCGTCCATGACGTGGCGCGGCTTTACGGCCGGCGCTTCGATCGCAACGGCAGGCGGCTCGGGCTGACCCGGGCGCAATGCCGCACAATGGGCTACCTTGCGCGCAACGAGGGCATCAACCAGGCCGGCCTCGCCGACCTCCTGGAAATCCGCCCGATGACGCTGGTTCGCCAGATCGACCGGATGCAGGAAGCCGGCTGGATCGAGCGCCGCCCCGATCCGACCGACCGCCGCGCCCGCCGCCTGTTCCTCACCGACAAGGCGCGGCCGGTGCTCGGGCGCATCTGGGACGTCGCCACCGAGACGCAGGACCAGGTTCTCGCCGCGCTCACCCCCGACCAGGCCGAGCAGCTGATCGAGCTGTTGCGTCGCGTGCACGGTGCGATGAGCGACCGCGCGCCGGCGCGCTCTCTGACCGCGGCGATCCGTCCGCTAATGCCGAAATCGCCGGTGATCGGCACTCCCGTCGCCGAGGGCACGCGATGACGACTTCGACCGAGGACCAGGCGCCGGCGCCTTTGCTGCGGCGGGTATTCGGCGACCGCCGCGGCCGGATCGGCACGCCGACGCGGCCGTTGCGGCAGCGGCTGCGCATGCCGCTGATGATCGCCGGGCCGGTCGTCGTCGCGATCGGCGCCGGCTATTGGTATTTGACGAGCGGCCGCTTCGTCGAGACCGACGACGCCTATGTCCAGGCGGGGCGCACGGTGATCAGTGCCGACGTCGCCGGCCGCGTCATGTCGATCGAGGTGCGCGACAATGAGCGCGTGACCAAGGGTCAGGTACTCTATCGCCTCGATCCGGCCTATCTGCAGGCGGCGCTCAACGACGCCAAGGCACAGCTCGGCATGGCCCGGTTGCAGGTCGAGGCGCTCAAGGCGACCTATCAGCAAAAGCTCGCCGACAACAGATCGGCGCAGGAAACCCTCGATTACAGCCAGCGCGAATACGACCGGCAGAAAAAGCTGCTGGGCTCGGGCGTCGCCTCGCAGGCGCAGTTCGACCAGGCCTCGAACGCGCTCGAAGTGGCGCGCCAGCGCGTCGCTTCGACCCAACAGGACATCCGCAACGTGCTGGCCCAGCTGGGCGGCAACCCGGACATCCCGGTCAATGAGCACCCGATGGTGCAGCGCACCCAGGCGGTCGTCGATCAGAAGCAGATCGACGTCAACGACACGGTGATCCGCGCGCCCGAGAACGGCACGGTGACCAAGGTCGAGCAGCTGCAGGTCGGCGACTACATGCCGGTCGCGACGCCGGTCTTCTCGCTGATGTCGGACCGGCTCTGGATCGAGGCCAATTTCAAGGAGACCGAGCTGACGCATATGCGGCCCGGTCAGGAGGCGACGGTCGAGGTCGACACCTATCCGGGGGTCGAGTTCCACGCCAAGGTGGCGAGCCTCAGCCCCGGCACCGGCCTCACCTTCTCGCTGCTGCCGCCGGAGAACGCCACCGGGAACTGGGTCAAGGTGGTACAGCGCCTGCCGGTGCGTCTGGCGCTCGAGAATGTCGACCCCGACCTGCCGATGCATGCCGGGCTGAGCGCGACGGTCGATGTCGATACGCATTATCGCCGCCCATGGCTGGACTGGTTCCAGCGCGGCTACGACCGCATCTTCGGAACCGCACGAGCGGCCGAGACGAAACAGTGATCTCGTTCAGGGGGGGGATGCGGAGCTCGCTGGCAGCGCTCGCGGGGGTGGCGCTGCTGCTGGGCGGTTGCAAGCAGGGACCGGATTTCTTTTCGCCGGCGGCGCCCGGCGAAAAGGCCTACACGACACCCGACGAGCCGGTGCCGCCGCCCGCCGTGCCGGGGGTCAAGAGCCACGCGACGCAGCGCGTCGCGATCGTCGCCAAGGTACAAGACGATTGGTGGACGCTGTTCCACTCGCCGCAGCTCGAAGCCGTGGTGAAGGACGCGCTGCGCGACAGCCCGACGATCGCGCAGGCCACCGCGACGCTGGCCCAGGGACGCGAGCTGGTGACCGCCGCGACCGGCGCGATGCTGCCGCAGGTCGATCTCAGCGCGCAGGTCGGCCGGCAGGCGGTCAACGTCGCGATCAACGGCACCAATCGCGCGCCGGAGCCGGTCAACGTCTTCGGCGTCGGCCCGACTGTCAGCTATACGTTCGACGTCTTCGGCGCCCTGCAGCGGAACATCGAGGCGCAATCGGCGCTGGCCGACGTCAACGATTATCAGCTTGCCGCCGCCTACCTCTCACTCACCGGCAACATCACAGGTCAGGCGATCACCATCGCCGGGCTGCGCGCGCAGATCAAAACCGTCAATGACATCCTCGCCGACGACCAGCGCAACCTCGACCTCGTCAAGACCCAACAGGCCGGCGGCACAGCGACGATGGTCGACGTAACGACCGCGCAGACCCAGCTGGCCAACGACCGCGCGCTGCTGCCGCCGCTGCGCCAGCAGCTGAGCGTCGCGCGCGACGCGCTTGTGGTCTATGCCGGCAAGACGCCGGCCGACTGGTCGCCGCCCGATTTCGACCTCAGGGACCTGACCCTGCCGCCCGTCGTGCCGCTGAGCCTGCCGTCCGAACTGGTGCGGCAGCGGCCCGACATTCTCGCCGCCGAGGCGCAGCTGCACGTTGCCGCCGCGCAACTCGGCATCGCCACGGCCGATCTCTATCCGAAATTCACGCTGACCGCGGGCATTGCCCAGGAAGCGACGATGATCGGCCGCTTCTTCACCGCCGCCTACAACGGCTGGAGCGTGCTCGGCGGCATGGCCGCGCCGATCTTCCACGGCGGCACGCTGACCGCACAGCAGCGCGCCGCGAAAGACGCGCTCGATGCCACCTGGGCCGGCTACCGCCAAGTCGTCATCCAGGCGTTCGGCCAGGTCGCCGACCAGCTCCAGGCGCTGGCCCATGACGACGAGGCGGTGAAGACGCAACTCGCCGCGGTCGCTTCTGCCGATCAGGCGCTGAAATTGGCGCGGCTGAGCTATGAGGGCGGGAACTCGACGCTGCTCCAGCTGCTCGACCCGCAACGCGCGCGCGAGCAGGCGGTGCTCGGCCTCGTCCGCGCCAAGACGCAGCAGCTCGCCGACACCGCACAGCTGATGATCGCGCTCGGCAGCGGCTGGTGGAACACGCCCCCCGCCATCCCCGGTCCCGAGCCCGACCCGCACGCGCTGCTGCCCGGCTCCCCGACCGCCGCGCCCGCGCTGCCGAAGACCGAAGCACCCGACGACGGTCCGTTCTGGGTACGCTGGTTCAAAAGCTGACGCCGGCGTTTGCCGTGGCAACCCGGTCGTGCGCTTCCCCGCCATCGTCATTCGGCGGTTGAAGTTCTGTCGATATACAATCTGGTTCGCCCTAAAGACGGGCACGACGGGAGGCAAGCATGCGCAGAATCTTGGGTATCGCGACGGCGTTGGCGATGGCGGTCTTCGCCTTGCCGACAGCGGCCCTCGCGCAAGCGACGCTGACGGTCGAGGCGCCACCGGATTATTATGTCGCCGGCGGGCGCGTCTTCGACAACAACTCCAAAAACCCAATGGACACGAGCACCTATTACCTCGGCAGCGGGCAAATCGTTTCGGTCAAGATGGGGCCGCCCAAGGATACCGGGTACAACCTCGCGGTCCTGCAGATTCTCGTCCAGACGCGCCGTTTCGGCGGCATGTGGGGGGTCACCAACCAGGGCGTCTGCAACAGCAATATCGCCCCGGTCAACAACCAGATCACCCTCGCGCTGAGCTGCGCGATGGGGCAGCAAATTTGCGGCTGCTCGATCAAGATCGGCCAGCAGATCGCCTCGCAGGGAGACAAAGCATGTCCGTTCACATGCCAGGGGTACAATCCAGCCAGCAACAGCTGCGTCGGCGCGCCGATGAACGGGTGCGGCAGCAGCGTGCGGCCTGATCCACCGGCGCTCAAATGCCCGTTCACTTGCCAAGCGTATAATCCGGCCAGCAACAGCTGCGTCGGCGCGCCGATGAACGGGTGCTGAGTTGGCATTCAGGCTGAGGCGGATGTTTCAACCGCTCGTGCCGCGGATACATGGATCCGGCTTTCGCCGGGATAGTTTAGGGCCGGCAAGCCGGCCCTAAATCATTTGTCGAGCCACACGTCCTCGAAGCGCCAGCCATTGTAGATGCTGTTCGACATCAGCTTGACGCCCTTGACCTCGGGACGCCAGCACGTCGCCTGGCGCATCGCATAGAGGATCGGCCGCACCACCCGCTGCTGCAGGCTGGCGTCGAGCTTCCACACCAGCTCCTTGCGCTTTTGCGGATCGGGCTCGGCCGATTGCTGGTCGACCATCTTGTCCCAGTCGTGGTCGCAGGTGTGGGTGTAGTTGCGGTTCGAGTCGCAAACATAGTTCTCGTAGAAATTCTGGTCGGGATCGTCGAGCCCGCTGCCGACCAGGCTCTGCGCCATGACGAAGTCCGAACGCACCAGCCTGGGCAGCCATTGCGCGGTCTCGACCAGCTCGATCTCGCCGTCGATCCAGATATTCTTCAATTGGTCGATGAGGATCGCCGCGGGGTCGCGGTAGATCGCCAGGTTGCGCGCCGAAATCTTGACCGCGAGGTGCTTGTCGGGGCCGTAGCCGAGCTTCTTCATGATCTCCTGTGCGGCGGCACGGCTCTTGGCGACGTCGGGGTCATAGCCCGGCAGCTTCTGCATCATCTCCTTGGGCATCGCCCAGATGCCTTCCGGCCCCGGCAACATCGCGGTACTGAGGTCGCCCTGGCCCTCGCCGAGAATGTCGATCAGCGCCTTGTGGTCGATCGACATCGCGATCGCGTGGCGCAGGTCGAGATTGTCGAAGGGCGGCTTCTGGGTGATCAGCAGGTTGGGCGCGACGTTGAGCGGCTCGGTCTCGCAGATCGCCGACGGCATCTGGCTGTGCACGTCCTTCAGCATCGGGATCGTGACCTCGAACGGGAAGGTCATGTCGAACTGGCCGGCGATGAAGGCGAGGATCGCGGTCGAGCGGTTGGGGATGATCGTCCACTCGATCCCGTCGAGATAGGGCCGGCCGGGCTTCCAGTAGTCCTTGTTGCGCTCGACCTTGATCGACTGGTTGGGCTTGAACTCGACGAACTTGAACGGGCCCGTGCCGATCGGGTGCTGGCGCATCTGCGAGGCGGTCACATGGCAGGGATAGACCGGCGTGAAGCCCGAGGCGAGCAGCGCCAGGAACGACGGCTGCCGCCGCTTGAGGTGGAACGTCGCCTGCAGCTCGCTGTCGGCGGTGACGTGATCGAGGTTGAGCCACCACGCCTGGCGGGCGTTGAGCCGCAACTTGTCCTGCACCTTGCCCTGCAGCAAATCCCAGGTGCACTTGACGTCCTCGGCGGTGAACGGCTTGCCGTCATGCCATTTGACGCCGGGATGCAGCTTGAAGATGAGGTCGGTGCCGTCGGCGTTCCACGACCAGCTATCGGCGAGGTCAGGCACGATGTCGTCGAGCCGGTTCTGCTTTTGGTTCGGGTCGAAGACCACGAGGTTGTTGAAGACGCCCATCATCGGCGCCACCACCGAGATCGTGCCCTCCTCGTAGATCGACATGTTGGACGGGCTATCGCGGTGGTAGACGCGCAGTATGCCGCCCTGCTTTTGCGCGATGGCGGCGCCGCTGCCGAGCAGCAGCGCGATCGTCGCCGCCAGTGCGGCGCGCGTGATGTGCTTCATTCGTCCCCTCTCCTCGATCCGCAACCTTGCCGGCATCAGCGCGTCACGCTAGCCATACTATCGGGCTAATCGGGGCATTCCCGTGAGCGATTTTGCAACCCTGGCAGACGCCTTCGCGAGCCGCGAGCTGTGGCAGATCATCGCCCTGTCGCTCGCGGTCAGCGTCACCGCGACCGGGCTGGCGACGGCGTTGGGCCTGCCGCTCGGCGCGGCGCTGGCGATCTGGCGCTTTCCCGGACGCGGCGCGATCATCGTCGTCGCCAATGCGCTGCTTGGCCTGCCGCCGGTGGTCGTCGGCCTCGCGCTCTATCTGCTGCTGTCGCATTCGGGACCGTTCGGCTTCCTCGGCCTGCTGTTCACGCCGGCGGCGATGACGCTCGCCCAAACGCTGCTCGCGCTGCCGATCGTCACCGCGCTGGCGCACCGCGCCGGCGAAGAATACTGGCGTACCTATGGCGACGCGCTGATGGACCTCGGCGCCAGCCGCTGGCGCGCGGTCCCGGCGCTGATCGCGATGGCGCGCGCGCCGATGCTGACCGCGGCCTTGGCCGGGCTCGGCCGCACGGTCTCCGAGGTCGGCGCGATCATCGTTGTCGGCGGCAACATCGCCGGCTACACGCGAACGATGACCACCGCGATCGTGCTCGAGACCAGCAAGGGCAATTTGCCGCTGGCGCTCGGTTTGGGGTTGGTGCTGATCGGGCTGACGACAATGATCTGCGCCGCCGTTTTCGCCCTCACGGGGGAGCACAAATGAATAGAGGGACGCCTCGATGCGGAATTTGTGGCTCGGCCTTGCCGCCGCGCTTTTGCTCGGCCCCCTCGCCCGCGCGGCAGACGGGCCCGCCGACCCCGTCGCGGGCCCGACCATCATCCTCGCCTCGACGACCTCGGTCGACAATTCCGGGCTGCTCGGCGCGATCCTGCCCGAATTCACCAAGGCCACCGGCGTCACCGTGCGCGTGCTGGCGCTGGGCACCGGACAGGCGCTCGACACCGCCCGCCGCGGCGACGCCGACATCGTGCTGGTGCACGACCCCGAGGCCGAGCAGAAATTTCTCGACGACGGCAACGGCGTCAACCGGCAGCAGATCGCCTGGAACGACTTCATCATCGTCGGGCCGAAGGACGATCCGGCGCATATCGCCGGCGGGCACAACGCCAAGGCGGCGCTGACCGGAATCGCCGACGCGGCGGCGCCGGTCGTCTCGCGCGGCGACAAGAGCGGCACCAACGCGCTCGAATTGCGGCTGTGGAAAGCGGCCGGGATCGATCCGAAATCCGGCGCCGGCAGCTGGTATCGCGACATCGGCGGCGGCATGGGCGCCGCACTCAACGCCGCCGCGGCGATGCCGGCCTATACGCTGTCGGATCGCGGGACGTGGATCAGCTTCAAGAACAAAGGGGTGCTGCGGGTGGCGGTCGAGGGCGACCCGGCGCTGCTCAACCGCTACGACGTGATCGAGCTGAACCCGAAAACGCATGCCGACGCCAAATTGGCGCCGGCGCATTGGCTCGCGATGTGGCTGACCACCGAACCCGGCCAGCAGGCGATCGGCGCCTACCGGCTTGACGGGGAGGAGCTGTTTCACCCCTCCGCCGTCAGTCCGAAATAGCCGGCTTCGAGCGCCGGCCTTGTGCCGGCTACCAATGGTGCCAGTGGTGGTGCCAGCCCCAATACGAGTGCCAATACGGGTGATGCCAGTAGGCCGAGTGGTAGTATGGGTGCCAGCAGTGCCAGCCCCAGCCATTCCAATAGCAGGCGGCGTCGGCCGGGTGGATCGAGAGCGCGCCAACCAGGAGGACGGCGGCGAGGGTGCAGAGGATGAGCTTCATGGCGTCACACTTCCCGGTTACCAAAAATCCTGACACCCTTTGATACGCAACGGCATCGTTTCGCAGTTCCCGGAAAATTGTAAAAGTCGGTTTACAGCGATCGGGCATCGGCTTCCGGATACAAAAACGGCGGCGCGGAATCCGCGCCGCCCTTTTGGCTACTCGTCGGCCGGAATTACCAGCCGCCGCGCCAATGGTGCCAATAGCCCCAATGGTGGAAGTACGGGTGCGAGCAGTGCATCCCATAGGGGGTCGCCCAGCACGCCGCGTTGGCGGGAACCGCCGTCGCCGCGCCCAGCACCATGGCGACCGCGAGAGCGCTCAGAAGCGTTTTCATGACCTCACCTTTTTTGTTACAAAGGTAATGTCATGCCAACGCAACACCCCCGTTTCCTGTTCCCAGGAAATTCATCTATCTCAAATAGAAGGCAGCGGCCGCAGATCGCCCGCGCCCTGTCGAGGCGCCTCATTAGGCGCCGTCACGCCGCCGCGAGCTGACGCGGCCGGTAGATCGAGACATGCGCGACCCGGGCGACCGGGCGCGCCGCGCCGGCGAGCACGAGCGCATCGATATCGACAAAGAGATGACCCTTGTGCTCGTAATTCGCGGTGACCCGGGCGCGCACGTCGAGCGCCTCGCCGACCCGCGCGGCGGAGTAGTGCCGGATCTTGCTGCCGACATGCATCCACGGCCCGAAGGTGACATTGCGGGTCAGCGCGAAATTGCACATGCGCAGCACGACGACCGGATGCACCAGCCCTTCGGCCGCATAGAGCGGCGCGGTCTCGCGGACATTGTCGAAATATTCCTGCGCGAGTTCCGGCGTCGCGAGGATCGGCTCGATGCCGAGCCAGGTGCCGACCGCGAGCGATCTCTCGTCCGCGGCGGGCCGGGTGGCTCGCTCCGGCACCTGCTCGAACTCGGCGAGCGATGGCGGCGCCTCGGCCGCCGGCAGCGTCGCCGTCCCGGTCGCGCAGAGGATGCCGCGGCATTCGAGCTTGATGTCGAGCGCGCCCTCGGCTTCGGTCGCGGTCACGATGACATGGTCGCCGTCATAGGTCGGCTTGGAGAAGCGGCATTCCGCGGTGCCGCGCTCGAGCCAGGCCCGGCCCCAGCGCTCGACCGGCAGATGCGTCATATAGGCGTAGACATCGACCCCCGGCACCAGCCCGCCGCCAAAGCCGAACTTCTTCGCCACCTCGTCGTCGTGGATCTTGTTCTCCGAGACCTTCGCGGTGTTGAAGGCCTCGACGTGGTAAGGGCCGAGCGCGGCGGGCATGGCTTTCCTCATCGAAGCGGCTGGCGATTGCCGCTAGCCTAGTATGGACGCCGCAAACCCGAAAGGCAGATCGGCCCGAAAGGCAGACAGACCCGAAAGGCAGACAGACCATGAGCCAGCCGCTTCCCGAATACGCCCTCTACGCGATCAAATACGCGTGGCGCGACGCGCGGCGCAGGGATCATTTCATCGGCGGCGACCCGCATGACGGGCCGATGCCGATGGATTACTTCGTCTGGGTCGCGGTCAGCGGCGAGCGCGCGATCGTCATCGACACCGGCTTCACCGCCGAGGTCGCCCGGCCGCGCGGGCGCACGCACATACGCTGCCCGGCCGCGGCGCTGAGCCTCGTCGGCGTCAACGCCCGCGACGTCAAGGACGTGGTGCTGACCCACATGCACTACGACCATGCCGGCAATTGCGACAAATTCCCCGGCGCGCGGTTTCACCTGCAGGAAAGCGAGCTGCATTTCACCTGTGGCCGCCATATGCGGCATGCGCGGATGGCGCATTCATTCGAGGTCGAGGACGTGGTCGGGCTGGTGCGGCTCAACTTCGACCGCCGCGTCGCGCTCTACGACAGCGATGTCGAGCTGGCGCCGGGGATCACGCTGCATCCGGTCGGCGGCCACACCCCGGGGATGCAGTTCGTGCGCGTGCACACCCAGCGCGGCTGGGTCGTCGTCGCCTCCGACGTCACCCATTACTACGAGAATTTCGAGACCTACCGGC
>DASZLY010000017.1:0-11995 GCA_035552135.1 Allostellaceae bacterium
CGAGGACCTCGTCGTCGTCGCCACCGACGACGCGGTGATGCTGGCACCGAAGAGCCGCTCCCAGGATGTGCGCCGCCTCGTCGCGCGCCTCGTCAAGGAAGGCCGCAGCGAGGCCGACGCGCTGCCGCGCGTGCATCGCCCATGGGGCTCCTATGAGACACTGCACAATGGTCACCGCGTCCAGGTGAAGCACATCATCGTCAAGCCGGGCGGCAAGCTCAGCCTGCAGATGCATCATCACCGCGCCGAGCACTGGGTGGTCGTCCAGGGCACCGCCAGGATCCGCCGCGGCGACGACGAGCTGATGCTGACCGAGGACCAGTCGACCTACATCCCGCTCGGCACCGCGCACCGCCTGGAAAACCCCGGCAAAATCCCGCTGCACCTGATCGAGGTGCAGTCCGGCGCCTATCTCGGCGAGGACGACATCGTCCGCTTCGAAGACAGCTACGGGCGGTGTTGATAAGAGCCCCTCCCGCTTGCGGGAGAGGGGCTAATCACACCTCGGTCTTCGCCCCGGTGCGCTCGGTGATCAGCCCGTAATGCTCGACCCGGCGGTGCTTTTCGAACGCGAAGACCGTGCGCCGCAGATAGGCGCCCAATTCGAGGTCGAGGTTCACGGCGATGACCTCGTCCTCCTCGGTCTGCGCCAGTGCCGCGATCTCGCCGGTCGGCGCGACAATCGCCGAGCCGCCGATCATGCCGAACCCGTCCTCGGCGCCGCATTTCGCCGCCGCCAGCACCCAGGCGGCATTCTGGTAGGCCCCGGCCTGCAGCGATAAGAGGTGGTGGAACATCCGCAGATGCTCGGGCTCGCGGTGGTGGATGTTCGCGATCGGCGTGTTGTAGCCGAGCGCGACGATCTCGACCCCTTGCAGCCCCATGACGCGATAGGTCTCGGGCCAGCGCCGGTCGTTGCAGATGCACATGCCGACCACCGCGTCATAGGCGCGCCACACCTTGAACCCCTCGTTGCCGACGTCGAAATAGCGCTTTTCGAGATGCTGGAACGGCGCCTTGGGCAGATGCTCGGAATGGCCGGGCAGGTGCACCTTGCGATAGCGCCCGACGATCCGCCCGTCGCGCTCGACGAGGATCGAGGTGTTGTAGCGCCGCGCCTGGCCGTCTTCCTCGGTCAGCTCGGCATAGCCGAGGTAGAAGCCGACCCCGAGCTCGCGCGCCAGCTCGAAGAGTGGCTGCGTCGCGGGGCTCGGCATCTGCGACTCGAAGAACTTGTCGATCTCCGCCTGGTCGGTCATCCACCAGCGCGGAAAGAACGTGGTCAGCGCCAGCTCGGGAAAGACGACGAACTCGGCCCCGCCGGCATGCGCCTCGCGCAACAGCGCGATCAGCCGCTTGACCACCGACTGGCGGCTGTCGGCAAGGTGGATGGGGCCGAGTTGGGCGACGGCGGCGCGAAGTTTGCGGGGCATAGCAGGCTCTCCCTATTCAGCTGTCATTGCGAGGAGCCCAAAGGGCGACGCGGCAATCTCCCGCCTATGTGCCACATCGGACGGAGATTGCGTCGCTTCGCTCGCAATGACGGATCAAACGAGTGCCCCACCGCGTTCGGCGGCAAAGGCGAGTTCCGGGGTGGCCTGGCCCGAGGGCTTGGCCATCTCGGATAGCGCGCAGGGCAGGAAATTGCCGCTGCCGCGCTCGACCTTGAGCGCGCCGTCCTCGACCACGACCCGGCCGCGCGAGATCACCGTCACCGGCCAGCCGGTGACCTCGCGGCCCTCATAGGGCGTGTAGCCGGTGTTGTCGTGCAGCATCGCGGCCGTGACATGCACGTGCTTGTCGGGGTCCCAGATGCAAATATCCGCGTCGCTGCCGACCGCGATCGTGCCCTTCTTGGGGTAGAGCCCATAGAGCCGCGCGTGGTTGGTCGCGGTCAGCGCGACAAAGCGGTTGAGGTCGAGCCGCCCGGTCCGCACCCCCTCGGAAAACAGCAGCGGCACGCGCAATTCGATGCCGGGCACGCCGTTGGCGGTGTCCTTGAAGGTGGTCTTGTCGCCCTTCAGCAGCTTGCCGGTCTCGTCGTACTTGTAGGGCGCGTGGTCGGACGAGAACACCTGGAATGTGCCGTTGACGAGGCCGCGCCATACCGCCTCCTGCGCGGCCGCGTCGCGCGGCGGCGGCGAGCAGCAGAATTTCGTGCCCTCCAAATCCATGCCGATATCGTCGGCGGTGAGGAAGAGATATTGCGGGCAGGTCTCGCCGTAGATTTTGAGGCCGTTGGTCTGCGCGCCGCGGATCACGTCGATCGCCTCCGCCGCCGAGACATGGACGATGAGGATCGGCACGTCCAGCAGCTGTGACAGCGCGACCGCGCGGTTGGTCGCCTCGCCCTCGGCGACGCGGGCATGCGACACCGCGTGATAGCGCGGCTGGCTCATGCCGTTGGCGAGAAGCCGGTCGGCGAGCCACTGGATCATGTCGTGGTTCTCGGCGTGGATCATCATCATCGCGCCCGCGCGCCGGGCGAGCGCCATGATGTCGAGCATCTGCCGGTCGTTGAGCCGCAACAAATCGTAGGTCATGTAGACCTTGAAGGAGGTGTAGCCGTCCTCGATCAGCGCCGGCAGCTCTTGCCCGAGCACCTGCTCGGAAGGATCGGAGATGATCAGGTGAAAGGCGTAGTCGATCACCGCCTTGGGTTTCGCGGCGGCGTGATACGCCTCGACCACCTGGCGCAGCGACTGGCCGCGATGCTGCGCGGCAAAGGGAATGATCGTCGTCGTCCCGCCGAACGCCGCCGCGACCGTGCCGCTGTAGAAATCGTCGGCGGTCATCACCCCGGCCGAAGACGGCTGCTCGATATGGCAGTGGCTGTCGATCGCGCCGGGCAGCACCAGCCTGCCCGACGCGTCGATCTCGCGCGCCCCGGCCGCGAGCCCGCGCCCCAGCGTCGCCACCACCCCGTCCTTGACGCCGACGTCGCACAAGGTGGTGTCGGAAGCGGTGACGACCGTGCCGTTCCTGATGACGAGATCGTATTCGGCCATGAGTTGCGCATCCCGTATGGCAGCTGCCCGGTCGAGATTAGCACGCCGCGCGGCCGGCGCGCCTATGATCGCAACCGTCCGCCAACCGCATCGTTAGGTCACATATGAGCGTCGAAGCCCGCCCGCAGCGTCTGTCGATGACGCGCATCGGAAGCCGCAAGGGCGGCGACAAGATCGTCTGCCTCACTGCCTATACCGCCTCGGTCGCGCGGCTGCTCGACGAGGCGGTCGACCTGTTGCTGGTCGGCGACAGCCTGGCGATGGTCGTCTACGGCTTTGACAGCACGCTGCCGGTGACGCTCGAGATGATGATCGCGCACGGCGCGGCGGTGGTCCGGGCGACAAACCACGCGGCGATTGTCGTGGATTTGCCGTTCGGCTCGTACCAGGCGTCGCCCGAAGACGCGTTTCGCGCCGCCGCGCGGGTCATGGCCGAGACCGGCTGTGGCGCGGTCAAGCTCGAAGGCGGCGAGGAGATGGCCGAGACCGTCGCCTTTCTCGTCAAGCGCGGCATTCCGGTGATGGGCCATGTCGGCCTGACGCCGCAGGCGGTGAACCAGCTCGGCGGCTACCGCTCGCGCGGGCACGACGCGGGCGAGCGGCGGAAAATCCTCGCCGACGGTGTCGCGATCGCCGATGCCGGCGCGTTCTCGCTGGTGATCGAGGGCGTCAACGAGGGGCTGGCACGCGAGCTCACCGGCGCGGTCGCGGTGCCGACGATCGGCATCGGCGCCTCGCCGGCCTGCGACGGCCAGATTCTCGTGACCGACGACATGCTCGGCCTCTTCGCCGCGTTCACCCCGAAATTCGTCAAGCGCTACGACAATCTCGGCGACCGCATCAAAGCCGCCGCCAGCGCCTATGCCGGCGAGGTGCGCCAAGGCCGGTTTCCGGCGCCCGAGCATACCTACGCCGCACCCGCCCGACGGACGAAGGTCAGTGCAAACTGAGCTGCAATACGCCGGATGCGTCCTTCGAGGCCTTGCTTCGCAAGGCACCTCAGGATGAGAGACTCCCTTGATGGCATCCCCAGCCCTTCCTTCTTCTGAGGTGCGACCGAAGGGAGCCTCGAAGGACGCTAAACGGCATCCAGCCGGAATTACATCCCGTGCGCCGCGGCGGCGCCCTTGCCTTCCTGCAGCTGGCCCAGCGCCTGCTGGATCAGCGCCTCGGCCTGCTGCTTGTGGCCACCGAATACATTGCGTGCCGCACGCAAGTCGCCGAGCGCGGCGTTGAGGTGCCCCTCGGCGCGGTTGATCTCGGGATAGCGGCCCTGAGCCAGCGTGCCGGCGGCGAAGGACACGAGGCCGATCGCGAGCGCGGCGGCGGTGAGCTTGAGCTTCGATTGCATCGCTTATGTCTCCCCTTTGACTGAGTTATTGGCGACCCGAAAACGTACGGCGCGCCCGATTATGCGGTTCCGTCGCGAGAATTGCATTCTTCGACAGCTGGGCGCGGGCGCGCTACTCTACGCGTCGAGAATAAGCCACGGAGGCGTGTCATGACGACGACAGCGCATCGCCCGACCATCGCGGTGACGAAACATGCTATCGCCGCCGGGCATTACCTGGCGACGACCGCGGGGTTCGACATCCTCCAGGCCGGCGGCAACGCCGTCGATGCCGGGGTGGCGGCCGGGATCGCGCTCGGCGTGCTGCAGAGCGATCTCGTCAATTGCGCCGGCGTCGCGCCCATCCTCATCTATCTCGCCGAGCAGCGCGAGGTGGTGACGATCGCCGGGCTCGGCACGTGGCCGCGCGCGCTCGACCCTGACCTCTTCATGCGCGAGCATGGCGGCAAGATCCCGCTGGGCGTGCTGCGCACCATCGTCCCGGCGGCGCCCGACGCGTGGATCACCGCGCTGCGGCGCTATGGCTCGATGAGCTTTGGCGACGTCGCCAAGGCGGCGATCCGCCTCGCGCGCGACGGCTTCCCGATGTACCCGCTGATGGCCGACAGCCTCCAGCGCCATGCCGAGCGCCACGCGCAATGGCCGTCCAGCGCCGCGGTCTACCTGCCGAACGGGCGCGCGCCGGAAACCGGCGAGGTGTTCTACCAGAAGGATCTCGCCGCCTCGCTGCAATACATGGCCGACCAGGAGAAGACCGCCGCCTCAGGACCGCATGGCCGCGGCCGCGACGCCGGGCTCGAAGCGGCGCGCGACGCTTTCTATCGCGGCGACATTGCCCGCAAATTCGTTGCCTTCAACAAGGCCGAGGGCGGGCTGCTCTCGGCCGAGGATCTGGCGAACTACCACTCGCCGGTCGGCCCGCCCGAACGGCGCCGGTTTGGCGATCTCGAAGTCTTCACCTGCGGCGCGTGGTGCCAGGGGCCGGTGCTGCTGCAGACGCTGGCGCTGCTCGAAGGCACCGATGTCACCAAGTTCGGCCATAACAGCGCCGATTACGTGCACCATCTGACCGAGGCGGTGAAACTGGCCTTTGCCGACCGCGAGGCCTACTACACCGACCCGGCGACCGGCAGCGTGCCGCTGCCGACGCTCATCTCGGAGGAATACGCCGCCGAGCGGCGCAAGCTCATCGACCCCAAAAAGGCCTGGCCGGAAATGCCGCCGCCAGGGAAGCCGGCAAGCGCGCTGGGCGCGCAAGGACAGGTGCTGGCGGCGAGCGCCGGCAACCCGTTCCCCGAGCCCGACACTTCCTATGTCTGCGCCGCCGACCGCTGGGGGAATTTGTTCTCGGCGACGCCGAGCGACGGCTCCTACGGCTCGCCGATCGTTCCCGGCACCGGCTTCATCCCGTCGAATCGCGGCTCGCAGTCGCGCCCCGACCCGCGCCATCCGGCCGGCGCCGCGCCGGGCAAGCGGCCGCGCCTGACGCCCAACCCGGCGCTGGCGATCCGCGGCGGCGGCGCGCAGTTCCTGCCGTTCGGCACGCCCGGCGGCGACGTGCAGACCCAGGCTATGCTGCAGGTGCTGTTGAACATCACTGCGCATGACATGCCGGTGCAGGAGGCGATCGAGGCGCCGCGCTTCGCGAGCTACTCCTATCCGTCCTCGTTCGCGCCCTACGACTACTATCCCGGCCGGCTGAACCTCGAAGCGCGGTTTTCGGATGGGGTCGCGGCCGATCTGGCAGCGCGCGGCCACAAGATCGAGCGCTGGGGCGCGTTCGAATGGCTCGCCGGCGCGGTCTGCGCGATCCTCGTCGATCCGAAAAAGGGCACGCTCGAAGCCGGCGCCGACCCGCGTCGCGCCGCCTACGCATTGGGGTGGTGAAGGCTCAGGCGCCGCGGCGCTCCTGCTTGGGGTAAGGCGTGCCGTCGCGCCTTGTATAAGTACCCGCCGGCGCGCGCGCCGGCACCTTCATGTCGATGTCGGAGTAGTGCGCGCCGTCGCCCGCGAGGCGCGTGCCCATTTCGAGAAAGGTGGCGTCGGCGCCGGAGCGGTTCTGCAGATGGTGCCCGTCGCCGTCATTGGCCTTGAACCCGGCGCAGTCGCCGGGGCGCAGCACTTCCTCGCCGGCATCGGTGACGAGGGTCAGTTCGCCCGAGAGGACGTAGACGAATTCCTCCTGCTCCAAATGCCAGTGGCGCTGGCTCGACCAGGCGCCGGGCTCGAGCCGCACCAGGTTCACGCCGTACTGCGAGAGACCGGCGGCGTCGGCCAGCCGGGTGCGGTGGCGCGCCCGGCACGGCTGGTCGAACGGCGCCGGATAGAGCGTGCCGCTGACCGCGGGCAGGGTCGCGGGATCGATGCGCTTGGCCATCCTCGTCTCCATCGCGAACGGATGAGGGAGCTTGCGCGGATGCCATAAAATCGTCAACATTGATTCGTAAAATCAACATTGGATCAAGTTGGAGGATCGCATCGCCGAGAAGATTTTGCTGATGTCGGCGCCCGAGGCGGCGGACCGGCTGGGTGTCAAGATCGATACCCTCTATGCCTATGTAAGCCGTGGATTGCTGCGGTCAATGGAGGTCGTGGGCAGCCGCGAGCGGCACTACGACGCCGACGAGGTCGAGCGCTTTCGCGCCGGCCGCGGCACGACAAGGGCGCGGCCGCCGGCCGAGGATCTGATCCCGGTGATCGGCTCGGCGATCTGCCTGATCGAGGATCACCGGCTGTTCTATCGCGGCCGCGATGCGGTGGCGCTGGCGGAGACGGCGAGCCTCGAAGCGGCGGCGGCGATCTTGTGGGATGAGCAGGGCGGGACGGCAGGGGCCGCTGGAGCGGCTGCCCCTCACCCTCCCATCGCTGCCGCGATGGGTCCCTCCCTCTCCCCGCAAGCGGGGCGAGGGGATACGACGCCTCAGCGCTCTCCCTCGCCCCGCTTGCGAGGGGAGGGTTGGGGTGAGGGGCAGCCGAGCATCGGAAGGCACGTGGGATTTATCGAACGCTGCCAGGTGCGCATGGCGGAGCTGGCGGCGGCCGATCTGGCGGCGCTCGACCTCTCGCCGGCCGGCGTCATGCGCACCGGGCGGGCAATCCTCGGCGCGTTAGCGGCGTGCGTCGCCGGCGGGGCGCCGGCGCAGCCGGTGGATGAGCGACCGGTACACGAATGGCTCGGCGCGGCGTGGCGGCTCGACGCGGGCGGCGCCGATCTGGTGCGGCGGGCGCTGGTGCTGCTCGCCGACCACGAATTGAACGCTTCGACGTTTGTCGCGCGCTGCATCGCCTCGACCGGCGCGACGCCCTATGCGGCGGTGTCGGGCGCGCTGGCAGCGCTGTCGGGCCGGCGCCACGGCGGCGCATCGGCGCGGGCCGAGGCGCTGTTCCGCGCACTCGGCGACGCGGCCGAGCCGATGACCGCGCTGGCGGCGCGGCTGAAGCGCGGCGAGGCGCTGCCGGGGCTGGGCCAGCCGCTCTATCCCAATGGCGACCCGCGCGCCCTGGCGCTGATCGCGGCGCTGGGGAGGGCGCGGCCCGATGCCGGCAAGCGCGTCGCCGCCGCCGCGGTCGCCGCCGTCGAGCTGACCGGGCTCTATCCCAATATCGATTTCGCGCTCGGCGCGATGGCCGCCGCGCTGCGTTTGCCGGAGGGCGCGGCGCTGGGGATGTTCCTCGTCGCCCGCTCGGTCGGCTGGATCGCGCATGCGATGGAGCAATACGAGAGCGGGGTCCTCATCCGTCCGCGTGCCCGCTATACCGGGCGGCGGTGAGCGAAGCGCCGTTTTTTGTCCCCTTGCGCCTATCGGGCCTACGCTCCCTTGCAGTGGGCGATTCAGCCGGATGGGGCGACGCCATCGGCAGCGCGCTCGAGCGCGGCGATGTCGATGCGCTTCATTTGCATCATCGCATCGAACGCCCGTCTCGCCCGGCCGCGATCGGCATCGCCGAGCAGCCTGATCAACTGGCCGGGAACGATTTGCCACGACACGCCGAAGCGGTCTTTCACCCAGCCGCATTGCTCAGCGCCGGGAACCGCCGAGAGCGCGTCGGCGAAGCGGTCCGCCTCGGCCTGGGTCTCCACCGGTATCTGGAACGAGATTGCTTCATTGAATTGGAATTGCGGTCCGCCGTTCAGGCCGGAGAACGGTTGTCCCATGAGCGTGAACTCGACCAGCAGCACGCCGCCTGTCTTGCCCGACGGGTAGTCACCCGGTGCGCGATGGACCGCATCAACATGGCTGTCGGGGAACACGGAGGCATAGAACTTGGCAGCCTCTTCGGCGTTGCCATCGAACCAGAGGCACGGCGTTATGCCAGACATGGAAATTTCCTTCCGAAAGCGGCGGCGTAGGGGGCCTGATCGGCTCGGCCTCGCCGCCGATCCTACAGCGTCGCGATCAGTTTTTGCAGCAAGGCGGCGAGGTTTTCCTGCTCCGCCGGGGTGAGGGCGGTGAGGATGCGGGCTTCGTTGGCGACATGGCGGCCGATCATCTCATCGATCAGCGCGCGGCCGCGCGCGGTGAGCGCGATCAGCTTGCCGCGGCGGTCGCCAGGATCGGGGCGGCGCTCGACCAGCCCGGCGCGCTCGAGGCGGTCGAGCCGCGCGGTCATGCCGCCGGACGAGATCATCGCCGCCTCGTAGAGCCGGGTCGGGGAGAGCATGTACGGCGCCCCCGAGCGCCGCAGCGTGGCGAGCACGTCGAACTCGCCCCATTGCAGCCCGCCGGCCGTGAAAACCGGGTCCATATGGTCGCGCATCACCCGTTCGGCGGCCTCCAGCAGGCGGCCGAGCACAGCCATCGGCAGCGACGGCAGGTCAGGCCGCTCGCGGGCCCATTGCTCGATGGCGAAACCGGCGCGATCCATAGCGGTTTATCTTTCTGAAAAGATTCTTGACAAGAAGAGACATTGCATCTACTAACATTATAGCGAGAGAGCGCCGCTCGCGCCGCTGGAAAAGGAGGAAGCGATGCCCAAGATGATTTTCGTGAACCTGCCGGTTCGCGACCTCGCCGCGTCGACAGCGTTCTATACGGCGCTGGGCGGCACGCTGAACCCGCAATTCTCCAACGACCAGGCGTCGTCGATGATGCTGTCCGGGGCGATCGGGGTGATGCTGCTGACGCACGCGCATTATCGCCAATTCACCCAGCGCCCGATCGGCGATGCGCGGCGCGAGAGCCAGACGCTGCTCGCGCTTACCGTCGATAGCCGCGACGCGGTCAACGAGACGCTGGCGCGCGCCGCGGCGGCCGGCGGCCGCGCCGACCCAAACCCGGCGCAGGACCATGGCTTCATGTTCGGGCGCAGCGTCGAGGACCCGGACGGCTATGTCTGGGAGGTAATGTGGATGGACGCCGCCGCCATGGACGGGAACGCCGGCTGAAAATCTTGCCACGGAGACACGGAGCTGAAGACACGCGTCGATGCAAAAGGCGCAAAGGAAACGAAGCCCGCGAAGGAGACTTGTGCACGCTCAGCGTGCAAAAGAAATCTTAAGCAAAATGCTTACCGGCGCTTCGCCAGACCATCGCGTTCTTAGCGCTGAAGCGTTCTTTTGTACCTTCATGAGTTAATTCTCGGCCGCCACGCTGGTGGTCAAGATCAGGGAGCTGCTCGACCGGCGCTAAGGGCGCGGCCGGCGCGTGCACGGGAGCAATACCAAAGCGGCGTATGGCTTCGCCGGGCGGCCCGTTACATTGACGCGGGGAGGCCCAACGGGGGGCCGCAGCACGTGTAGAAAAATCGAGCCTCGTTCCGTGTCCAAGCGGCTTTTGTCTAAACGTTTTCTGGGCCGGATCCTGCTGGTGGGGGCGATCATGTGCGCCGTCGCGGCGGTGCCGGGGCTCATCATCTCGTCCTATGTCGCCTATATGACGTTCGTGCCGCGCTATTCGGCGATCGCCGACTTCAGCAAGCTCGGCTTCAATGTGCGGCTCGACCTCTTCCGCACACGGCCCGGCGAAAGCCACGATTCCGGGCGGTATCTAAACGTTATCAAGGGGATGGCGGACCACTCCTTCATGCTTCCGGGGTGGGACTGGCAGCACAAGGCGCGCACCAGCCTCTATTTCGTCGATGCCAACCACATCGCGGTACTGAGCCCGATGGGCGCGGATTACCTCGTCACGGTCGAGCCGTTCACCGCTGCGCCGGTCGCCGCCGCGCCGGTCGTCGTCGCGCCGGCCGGGGAGGACCAGGGTGCGGGGTGGCGTTATCTCGGGGCGTTCGACTTCCTGTTTCCATCCGGCGAGCCGCCGCGCCTCGAATTCTTCGATTCGCAGCTCGCCGAATGCGTGCCCATGGGGCCGGGCGACCCGGCAGGTTGGGCCGATAAGCCGCGCGCCCAGGCCCGCCGCGCCAGCTGCCCGACCCCGACGATGCAAGAGCCATAAGCTCACCATGGAGGCGCCGATAAAGATAACGCTTCAATGCAAAAGGCCGCTGAGGGCTGGCGGAGGACGCAGAGGAATTTTTGACGTGCGTCACTTGGATTTCGCTTCCCGGCGAAAGCCGGGACCCACCAATCAACCGCCTGTGGCTCCGAAGAATGGGCCCCGGCTTTCGCCGGGGAGCCGCGCGTTGAACCGCTTCGTCATTGCGAGCGTAGCGAAGCAATCTCCCGACTATCGAGATTATCTTGCGGGAGATTGCTTCGTCGCTTTGCTCCTCGCAATGGCGGCCTCGGGCGCGTCACAGCGCCTTGCAGGAGCCGTCGCATTCGTCGGCGAAAAGGCTGAGGCCGCAGGCGCAGGGGCCGCGGTGGCCGGCGATGATTGCGGCGCTCGTCGCGGCGGGTTCTTCGCGCACCCGCTCGCGCCGCAGCTCTTCGAGACGGGTGCGGATCGCCTTGAAATCGTCGGCCGAGCGGGTTTGCGCCATGAAATCCTCCGGACTTCCGACTAACATGCCGCCCCCGGCTTCGCCAATGGTCTCGTGCATATCGGCTTTTCCTGACCTGCCGCGCGGTCGAGCCATGCGGATGGGGCGGCTTTGCGGGCCGGGGCGGGCTGGGCTATCACTCGCGGCGGACTAACAAAGGACATAAGCGCATGAGCCGCACCGTCGCGCGTCTGCTCGCCGAGAGCCTCGAAGCGCATGACATCGACCAGGTTTATTGCGTGCCGGGCGAGAGCTATATCGGGCTGACCAGCGCGCTCCTGGAGCGCAACTCGATCCGTGTCGTCGTCTGCCGGCACGAGACCGGCGCCGGCTATATGGCGGTCGCGGACGGGCGGCTCGGCAGCCGCGCCGGGGTGGCGATGGTGTCGCGCGGGCCGGGCCTCGCCAACGCGATGGGGCCGCTGCACACCGCGTTTCACGACGCGACGCCGATGGTGGTGCTGGTCGGCCAGGTCGAGCGCAAGGATTTTGGCCGGCTGGCGCTGCAGGAGCAGAATTATTCGCGGCTCTTGTCCGACGTCACCAAGCAGGTGATCGAGGTCAACGAGGCCGAGCAGGCCTCGGAGGCGATCGCCCGCGCCTTTCACATCGCGGAGAGCGGCACGCAAGGGCCGGTCGCGGTGATCCTGCCCGAGGACATCTTCGACGAGGAGACCGACGCGGAAATCGACCCGGCGCGCGAGCGGCCGATCCCCGGGCCGCGGGTCAGCGACCTCGACCGGCTGGCCGAAAT
>DASZLY010000018.1:0-20058 GCA_035552135.1 Allostellaceae bacterium
CGGTCGGCAAATGCGGCGAGCAGGCCGACCGCAACACGCTCGGCATTGCGGTCGGCGGCTTCCCGATCACCGCCGATGGCGGGCCGATCCCCAACTATAATGAAGGCCCGGTCGCCGAGCACATGAAGGGGCTCGAAATCCATATCGCGGTCGATATCGGGCTGGGCGCGGGCAAGGCCACGGTGTGGACCTGCGACCTGACGCACGGCTATATCGACATCAACGGCAGTTACCGCAGCTGAGCAACCTGGATCGCCTTGGCCGGGTTTGACCCGGCCATCCACGTCTTTGCTGAAGCGTTCGGAAATAAAGACGTGGACCGCGGCCGTATTGGCCGCTGTTGCGGGCGGGACGCCCGCGATCCGCTTAGCCCTTCACCGACCCCGAGGTCAGGCCCGAGACGTAGTGCTCGACAAAGAACGAATAGATGATCGCCACCGGGATCGAGCCCAGGAGCGCGCCGGCCATCAGCTGGCCCCAATAGAACACGTCGCCGCGGATCAGCTCGGCGATGACGCCGACCGGCACGGTGCGCACCGAGGTGTTGGTGAGGAAGATGAGCGCGTAGAGGAACTCGTTCTGCGACAGCGTAAACGCGAAGATGCCGGCGGAAATGAAGCCCGGCGTGCACAGCGGCAAGAAGATGCGGCGCATCGTCTGCAGCCGGCTCGCGCCGTCGATGCGCGCGGCTTCTTCGAGGTCTTTCGGCACGGTCTTGAAATAGCCGAGCAGCAGCCAGGCGCAGAACGGCACCAGCATCGTCGGGTAGGTGAGGATGACCGCGGTCAGCGTGTTGCCGAGATTGAGGTGGTTGATGATGTCGGCGAGCGGCAGGAACAACAGCGGTTGCGGCACCAGATAGACCGCCGCGACGGTCATCGCCATCAGGCTCGATCCGGCGAAGCGCATCCGCGCCAGCGGGTAGGCGAGCATCACGCCGAGCACTAGCGAGATCGCCGTGGAGATCACCGCGACGACCATCGTGTTCCAGGTCCAGGTCAGGAAATTGGTCTGGCTCAACAGGTCGGCGTAATGCTTCAGCGTCGGGTGATAGACGATGAGCGAGCTGATATGCGGGTTGTAGAGCTCGGAGTTCGGCTTCAGCGAGGCGATCGCCATCCAGTAGAACGGCAGCAGCGTCACGATCAGGAAGAAGCCGACCGGGACCCACACCCGCAGCGTGCCGCCGATCTTGCCGTATCCGGTAACCATCATGTCCTGCGCATGTAGAGGGTGAGCCCGACGATCAGCAGCCCCAGCGCCGGCAGCATCGCCAGCGCCACCGACGCGCCCAGCCCCAATTGCCCCGCGCTCATGCCGATGTCGAACGCATAGGTCGCGAACAGATTGGTCGCGTTCTGCGGCCCGCCATGGGTCAGCACGTAGACGAGCTGGAAGTCGGCGAAGGTGAAGATCACCGAGAATAGCGTCACGATGAGGATGATCGGCTTCAACAGCGGCAGCGTCACGAAGCGGAAGCGCTGCCAGCTGCTGGCGCCGTCGATCGTCGCCGCTTCGTAGAGCTCGGGCGGCACGGTCTGCAGCCCGGCGAGCAGCGTGATCCCGTAAAACGGCAGGCCGCGCCAGGTGTTGATGACGATGATCGAGCACATCGCCAGGGTCGGGTTGCCGAGCCAGGATGGTCCCGGCTTCGGCATGCCGAACTCGACGAGAATGCGGTTCACCACGCTGAACGCCGGGTCGAGCATCCACATCCAGGCGACCGTCGACAGCACGGTCGGCACGATGAACGGCAGCAGCAGCAGCGCCCGCACCACGTTCTTCAAGCGAAAGGCCTGGTTCATCGCCAGCGCCAGGCCGATCCCGCCGACCATCTTCAGCAGCGTCGCGGCCGTCGTGTAGATGAACGTGTTGGCCGTCACCTGCCAGAAGATCGGGTCGTGGATATCGGTGATGAAATTCTGCAGCCCGACAAAGGTGCCGGGCTGCGCCACCGGCCGGTTCTCCAGGCTCAACAGAATGCCGTAGCAGAACGGATAGCCGACGAGCGCCGCCAGAAACGCCAGCGGCAGCGCCATCATCGCCCAGCTGAACACGCTCTCGCGGTCGAGCCAGGCGCTGAGCGAGAAAGTGCGCGGCGCCGGCTTGCGGCCAATCGCGATCGCTTCGCTGCGGATCGTCATCGCCTGATCCTAAGCACGAAACGGGCCGCCGCGCGAAGCGCGCCGTCGATCAGACAGAGTAGATGTCCTTCAACTGCGCCGCCGCGGCCTTGATGACGTCGGGCGTCTTGGCGCCGCCCGCCGCCTTGGCGAACATGTCGACGACGACGTATTTAGCGACGCTCTGCGCCAGCTTCGGGCTCGCCGGCGCGGGCCAGCCGGGGAGGTGCGCGGTGGAGAGCGCGTCGCGGAAGGGGATGTTGCGCGGCTCGACGTTCCACATCGGCGCGTTGTCGTAGCCGTGCAGCAGCGGCTGGTAGTAGCTGTCGGCCGAATTGTACCAGTCGCCGAGCGCGTCGGTTGTCATCAGCCATTTGAGGAAGGCGCGCGCCTCTTCCTTCTGCGGCGACGAATTGAAGACCGAGTGGCTGATCGAGTTCATCAGGTGGAACCGGCCTTTCGGGCCTTGCGGGTTCATCGCCTGGTCGGTGACCTTGCCGATATCCTCGAATTGCCGCTTGGCGATGTAGAGGATGCTCTCGGCGTTGTTGGTGCAGGAAATCTGCTCCGACAGCCACGCCTTGTTGTTGCTGACGTCGGTCCAGCCGAGGCAATCCTCGAGCATCGTGTCCTGGAAGAACTTGCGGCAGAAATCGACCGCCGCCGCGGTCTCCGCCGAGTCGATCGACACGGTCTTGCCGTCGGCCTCGACCTCGTGCCCGCCATAGGACCACAAGAGCGGATAGAGCCAGCCGTGGTTGTCGCCGAAGCCGTGCCCCAATTCGAAGCCGAACGGGTGGCCCTTGGCCTTCAGTTTCTTGCCGGCCTCGTAGAGCTCGTCCCAGGTGTCGGGGAATTTTTTGAGGCCGATCTCGGCGAACCAGTCGGTGCGCCAGTTCATCAGTTGGCCGATATTCGAGAACGGCAGCGCCTTCCACTTGCCGTTGACGACCGCCGCTTCCTTGGCGACATCGTACCAGCCGCCCTGCTTCTTGCCGACCTCGTCGGCGATGTCGGAGAGATCGGCGAATTTCTCGTCGAAGAGGAACGGCGTCAGCAGGATGTCCATCGTCACGTCGGCGCCCGAGCCGGTCTCGGCGATCGTGCTGACGCGGGTCGGCAGGCTGCCGACGCTGGTCGTCTCGTAGACGACCTTGACCCCCGTCGCCTTCTCGTATTGCGCGGGGATCGTATCTTTCATGTAGGCGTCGAACGCCGGGATGAACGAGCTTTCGTGCAGCAGCGTGATCGATTTGTCGGCCGCCATCCCGGCGCGCGGCAAAATCGCCGCCCCGGCCGCGCCCGCCACCGCAATCTTGAGAAAATCGCGCCGCGAATTGCTGCCGCCCATTCCGTCTCTCCCCAATGCGCTTACGCCGCAACCTTACAGGCGCCTGACGCAGCATAATATGCGTTTGTCGCGCGAAGCCGCGCATTTTGTCGCGATTTAGCTGCCGACTGCCACGTTGTCGATAAGCCTGGTGCGCCCGAGATGCGCCGCCGCGAGGAGGCGCGCCGGGCGCTCCGGCGTGCCCGTCACGGGCGTCAAGGTCGCCGCGTCGCGCAGTTCGACATATTCGACCTGGAACCCTGCTCGGGTCAGCATCTCGACCGCGCCCGCCAGCACAGGCATCGGCGCCGCGCCGCCGGCGATCGCCGCCGCCGCCTGGGAGAGCGTGCGGTTGAGCTCTGGTGCGATTCGGCGCTCCGCGGCCGACAGGTAGACGTTGCGCGACGACAACGCCAGCCCGTCCGCCTCGCGCACGGTCGGCACGCCGGCGATCTCGACCGGCAGGTCGAGGTCGCGCGCCATGCGCCGCACCACGAGAAGCTGCTGGTAGTCCTTTTCGCCGAAAAACGCTTCGTCCGGCGCGACCTGGGTCAGGAGCTTGCAGACGACGGTGGCGACGCCGTCGAAATGCCCGGGCCGGTGCGCGCCTTCGAGCGGCTCCGCCGCCCCCGTCAGGCCGATCGTCGTCGCGAATCCGTCCGGGTACATTTCGCCGGCCGCCGGGATGTAGGCGAGGTCAGCCCGGGCGACCGCGAGCTTTGCCAGATCGTCGGCTTCCGGCCGCGGATAGCTGGAAAAGTCCTCGCGCGGGCCGAATTGCTTGGGGTTGACGAAAATCGAGACGACGACGCGCCGGCAGCTTTGCCGCGCCGCCGCAACCAGCGCGATATGCCCGGCATGCAGCGCGCCCATCGTCGGCACCAGCCCGACGCGCTCGCCCGCCGCGCGCCAGCCGCCGACGATCCGCCGCAACTCGGCGACCGAACGGGCAACCGCGACCGAAGGGCCGCTCATCGCCGGCTGCCCGCCCGGTAGACGCATCGGAGAGCGGCGTCTAAAGTCGCCGCGGCGAACCAATGCCGCGTATCCCGTGCGCGATTTTCGCGGGACCGTTCATCGAGGGGGGATATCATGCGCCGCCACAGCGTCATCACCGGTATTTTGTCCTTTTTTGCCGCCGCGTCGACCGCCGGCGTGGCCTCGGCCGACGACGTGCGGCATTTCAGCTTCGCCTACGATCAGCCCAAGACCACGGCCTATGGCATCGCCGGCGACACCTTTGCCGCCAAGCTCGCCGAACTCAGCCACAACACGATGGTCATCGACCAGTTCCCCGGCGCCCAGCTTGGCCAGGAGCCGCAGGTGCTGCAGAAGCTGCGCACCGGCGACGTCGATTTCAGCATCACCTCGACCGCCAACTCGGCGACCTTGCAGCCCGAGGCCGGCGTCTTCTCGATCCATTTCGTCTTCCGCTCCGAGGATCACCTCGTCAAGGCGCTGCAGGACCCCGGCGTGTCGAAGGCCTTCAAGGACATGATCAACAACAAGGTCCAGGGGGCGCGGACGCTGGCGCTGGCGACGATGGGCTTCCGCGACATGTACGGCAAGAAGGAGGTCCACAACGTCAAGGACCTCGACAACGTGAAGATCCGCGTCCAGGCGACCGCGACCGAGGACACGATGTTCCCCGCCTATGGCGCGCAGACCGTGCATATGCCGTTCGGCGACGTCTACACCGCGCTGCAGACCGGCATCGTTGCGATGGCCGAGAACGGCATCAACGTCTTCCAGTCGAACAAGCATTACGAAGTCGCGCCGATCATGTCGCTCACCCAGCACGAGGCCAACAACAACGTCATCTGGGTCAGCGACAAGGTGTGGAACAGCCTCAACGACGAGCAGAAGAAATGGGTGCAGGGCGCGGCCGACGAGGTTGCCAAAGTCGAGCCGCCCGCCGCGCTGAAGCTAGAGAACGACTCGATGGCGAAGCTCGAAAAGATGGGCGTCAAGTTCGTCAAGGGCGTCGACAAGTCGGGCTTCGTCAAGGATGCCGAACCGCTCCAGGACAAGATCGCCGAGCAATTGGGCCCGGGCGCGGTCAACGTGCTGCATCTCGTGCGCGACGTGAAGTAGCAGGCGCTGCAAGGACGCACGACCCCGATCCAAGCTAATGGCCGCTCGCTATTCGCTCGTCCTCGACCGCCAACGCCACCTCAAATGGCGCTGGCTCGACCCCGTCGAGCATTGGCTGATGGTGCTCTGCGGGGTGGCGCTCGCCGGTTTTTCCTGCACCGTGCTGTTCGACGTGGTGACGCGGTCGATCGGCCACCCCGTGCTGTGGGTGCAGGAGGTCACGACGACCTTCTTCGTCTACGGCATCTTTATCGGCACCGCGGCGGCGGCGCGGCGCAACGACCACCTTTATTTGTCGGCGATCGCCGAGGCGATGAGCGGCACCAGGCGGCTCCTCGTCGAGAGCTTCAACCGGCTGGTGCTGCTCGGCGCGGCGCTGTGCATGGTGTGGTTCGGCTTCATCAATTTCCTCGAAGGGTTCCATGCCTACCGCATGCCGTCGCTGACGCCGCTCGCCTCGCTTTACGCGCCGATCCCGCTGGCGGGGGCGCTGGTCGCGCTGTTCGCGATCGAGCAGCTGTGGAACGGCTGGCGCAACGGCTTTGCCGGCCCGCCGGAGGAACAGAGGCTTATTCTGGTGCCGGGCGGCGAACCCGCCGCGCGAGAACTCGACGTCGGCCTATGACCGCGTTCAACGGCCTCATCGTTGGGCTGATGGCGGGGTTGTTCCTGCTGTTCGGCTATATGGGCGTGCCGGTTGCCTTCGCGCTGATCGCGGGCGTGCTGATCGGCGCGATGTTCACGCACGTGACGCTCGCCTCGCTGATGACCCAGCTGTTCAACGGGATCGACGCCGAGGCGCTGATGGCGATCCCGTTCTTCCTGCTGGTCGGCGAGTTGATGACCTCGGCCAATGTCGTGGTACGCATCGCCGATCTGAGCCAGGCGCTGGTCGGCCATATTCGCGGCGGGCTGGCCCAGGTCGTCACCGTGTTCAGCATGTTCTTTTCCGGCATGTCGGGCTCGTCCTCGGCCGATGTCGCGGTGCTGAGCCGGACGATGGCGAAGCCGATGGCGCAGGAGGGCTATTCGCCGGCCTTTGTCGCCGCGCTGATCGCCGCCGCGGCGACGATTGCCAATCTGGTGCCGCCGTCGATCATGGCGGTCGTCTACGGCGCGATCGGCAACGTGTCGATCGCCGGGCTGTTCCTCGGCGGCATCGTGCCCGGCTTCATGATCGGCTTCGGGCTGATGATCTATTGCTATTTCTTCGGCCCGCCCGGCCATCGCCGGCCGCGCTCGTCGTTCGGCCAGCTCGGCGAGGCGACGAAGGCCGCCGGACTGCCGCTCGTCATTCCCGTGATCTTGCTGGGCGGCATCCTCAGCGGCTGGTTTACCCCGACCGAGGCCGGCGTCATCGCCATCAGCTACATCCTCCTTGTCGTCCTCCCGATCCTGAACCGCGGCCATTTCCGCCGGCTGCCGCGCGATTTTGCCCATGCCGGACTGATCTATTCGTTGCCGCTCATCACCATCGGCGCCGCCTCTGCCTTCGGCTGGATGCTCGCCTATCTGCGTGGGCCGATCGTCGTTTCGGGATGGATTTCCGTCGTCGCCGGCAACAATCCCTACAAGATCATGTTCGCGCTGGTCGCGCTGTTCACGATCGTCGGCGATTTCATCGAGCCGGTGCCGTGCATCGTCATCTTCATGCCGATCGTCGCCTCGCTGACCGATACCGGCAACATCAACTCGGTGCATATGGGGGTGGTGCTGATCGTGACCCTGGCGTTCGGGCTCATCACGCCGCCTTACGGCCTCGCGCTGTTGATGGCGTCGAAATTCGTCGGCGTGCGGTTCTCGCAGGCGCTTGCCGCCTCGCTCTCGATCTATGTCGTGTTCTTCGTGACGATCGCCGCCTGCATTTTCATTCCGGATGTCGTGCTGTATTTGCCGCGCCATGTCTTCCCGGAATCGGTGGGGTGCTTCAAAAACCCCGCGGGCACCGGCTACATTTGTCCTTAATCCCCGGGAGATTGCTTGACGGCATGCCTGTCTCGCCATATTGCACTAACCAATGAATCTATCCGGGGATTTTTAAAGATGCGCACCTTAATGGCTGCGGCTGCGGCCGCTATCATTGCCCTGGCGTCGCCGGTTCTGGCGGACGACGCAAAGCAGGATTTCCGGCTGGTCAACAAGACCGGCTACGAGCTGAAGGCGCTCTACGTCTCGGCGTCGAAGTCCGACGATTGGGGTGACGACATCCTCGGCCAGGACGTGCTGTCCGACGGCCAGGCGGTCAACGTGCATTTCAGCCCCAAGGCGCACACCTGCAAATGGGACCTCAAGGTCACTTACTCCGACGACGATTCGAACGCGGTGTGGAGCGAGGTCGACCTGTGCACGGTGGAGAAGATCACGATCCACTACGATCGCAAGAACGACGTGACGAAAGCGACCTTCGACTAGCAACGGTTGTCCAAAAGCGCTTCGCCGGGGAGCGGACCTTGGGTGAGCGTCCTACCCGAAATCGCCCTGCTCGGAGCGCCGCACGAGGTCACCGGCCGTTAAGCACGCGGTCGACCATCGCCTGCGCCGCCCCGAGATAATTCGCCGGGTCGGTCAGCGCCTTCAGTCTCTCGGCGCCGAGCGGCTCGGCGACCTCTTTCGTCTCGATCAGCACATCGTAAAGCGGGCGGTCGTGCTCGATCGCTTCGCGGCAGGAATCGTAGACGAGGTCATGCGCCTCGGTGCGGCCGATCAGCGGTGCGAGTCCCATCATCACCGCTTCAGCGACGATCAGCCCATGCGTCAGCGCCAGGTTCTTCGCCATGCCGCGCGGCTCGACGATCAGCCCGCCGGCAAGGAAGACGCTCTGATGCAGTGCGCCGGCGGCGTAGCCGAACGCCTCGGGCACGGCGATCCATTCGAGATGCCAGGCCGAGGCGGTGCGCTCGAAGGTCGATACCATCGCGTCCAGCGCGAGGCCCGCCTGCTGGCGCAGCGCCCGCGCCGCGGCGATGATCAGTCCGCACGAGATCGGGTTGCGCTTTTGCGGCATGGTCGAGCTGGCGCCGCGGCCGATTTCGAACGGCTCGCCGGCCTCGCCGAACTCCGTCGCCGACATCAGCATCACATCGTCGCCGATCTTGGCCATGCTGCCGCCGAGCAGCGCCAGGAACTGCACCGTCTCGGCGATCGTGTCGCGCGCCACATGCCAGGTGATCTCGGGCTCGGCGAGTCCTAATTCGCGCGCCAGCTCGCCGACCGTCTGCAACGCCGCTTCGCCCGAGCCGAGCGAGGCGAGGGTGCCGACCGCGCCGCCGAACTCGGCCTTCAGCACGCGCTTCTTCACCTCGCCCAGCCGCTCGGCATGGCGGTCGAACATCGACAGCCAGACCGCCGCCTTGTAGCCGAAGGTGATCGGCAGCGCCTGCTGGAGAAAGGTACGGCCGGGCATCGGCGTGTCGCGATGCTTGCGGGCGAGCGCCGCGAGATGCCCGCGCAGCGCCGTCAGGTCGGCCTCGACCAGCGCGAGGCCGTCGCGGATCTGCAGCACCGCCGCGCTGTCCATGATGTCCTGCGTCGTCGCGCCCCAATGCAGGTAGCGCCCGGCCTCGCCGACCCGGTCGCCGAGCTGGCGCACCAGCGGCAGGATCGGGAAGCCAACCGTGGCGGTCTCGCGCTTCAGCCGTTCGAGGTCGAGGCTCTCGCGGCGCTCGGCGATCGGCGCGATGCCGTTGGCGATCGCCTCGGCGGCCGCGGCCGGGATGATGCCGAGCCGCCCCTGCGCCCGCGCCAGCGCCGCCTCGACGATCGCGCAATTGCGGAACAGCGCCTCCTCGCCGAACGCGTCGCGCATCGCGGCGGTGCCGAACAGATCGCCGAACACGGTCGATTGCAGCATGCCGATGGTCATCGCGTCGCTCCCGATTCTTCGCTTCGCCTTGGCCGGGCTTGACCCGGCCATCCACGAATAAGTTGAAGCTATTCATAGACCACCGGGTCAAGCCCGGTGGAGGCGAGACGAGGAATGCTTTGGTTTAAAGACCGGGCGGCGGGGTGGGTGGCGTCACCCGGCGGGCAGTGCCAGCCAGCCTTCGGGCGTGAGGCGCTCGATCGCCGGGAAGCGCGTCTTGTAGGCCATCTTCGGGCTGTCGCCGATCCAGTAGCCGAGATAGACGTAGGCCAAGCCGTGGCGCCGGCAATGCTCGACCAGCCACAGAATGCTCCAGGTTCCGAGGCTCTTCTTGTCGAAGGCCGGGTCGTAGAAGCTGTAGACCGCCGAGACGCCGTCATCGAGCCGGTCGAGCAGCGAAGCGGCGACCAGCGTGCCGCCGGCGTCGCGGAACTCGGCGACCACCGTGCGCAGCGGCGTGTCCTCGACCATGCTGCGATAATCGACATAGCTCATCGCCGCCATGTCGCTGTCGCGGTGGCGCGAGCGCTGGTAGAGCATAAAGAGCTCGTAGTGCTCGGGCGTCGCGCGCGCCGCGACGAGGCGGCCGGACAGCGCCCGGTTGGCGTTGCGTACGCGCCGCGTCGAGCGGCTGTGGGCGAAGCGGTTGACCGCGATCCGCACCGGCACGCAGGCGCTGCATTGCGTGCAGGCGGGGCGATAGGCGAAGCCTTGGCTGCGGCGAAACCCGGCACGCGACAGCTCGTCATAGAAATCGGCGGCGGCGGGCCCAATCAGTTCGACGATGAGCTTTTTCTCGGCGCGTCCCGGGACATAGGGGCAGGCGACCGGACCGGCGGTGAAGAACTGCCGCAGCGGCTGCAGCCGGCCACGCGACGGGACGGTGCCCGGCTCGGGCCAAGACAGCCCGACGATCGGCCTGCCGCTTCCCGCACCGATCTCCATTCCGCCCCCTCGCGCCACGCGGCTCCATCGCACCGCGTTCATCGCAGCATGCCAGAGGCTTCCGTATCAGACAACGCCGGCCCATGATGCCGCCGCGGATTGCAACGGAGCGACCCATGCCGGCCTACATCATCGCCGAGATCGACGTTACCAACCCCGCCGGATACGAGAGCTATCGCCCGCTCGCCGGCGCCAGCGTGGCGCAATACGGCGGCAAGTTCGTCGTCCGCGGCGGCGGCGCCTCGGAGCTGGTCGAAGGCGACGCCGCGCCACAGCGCGTCGTGATCATCGAATTCGCCGACAAGGCGGCGGCGAAACGCTGGTACAATTCGCCCGAATACCAGGCGGCGCTCAAGGTTCGCCTCGCCAACTCAACCGGACGGGTCGTCCTCGTCGAGGGCTAAAAGCCTTGGGGCTAGCGCCGCCGCATCAGCGCCAGCGAGCCGCCCTGGATTGCCAGCGCGAGGAGCGTCGCCAGCGCAAAGGACGGAGCGAGGCCGAGCGGCACGATCGTCACCGCCAGCACCGCGAAGAAGCCAGTGAAGGCGAAAAGCCCGATGAGGAGCCCGCGCAGCACCTGCACCGCCGCGGCGGCGCCACGTCCGCGATGGCTGAACGCTGCGAGCACCGCGGCAAACACCGGATAGGTCGCGAGAAGCCCGCTGAGCCTCGGCCCGACATACGGCGCGAGCGCGGTCAGCCCGAGCACCAGCCCGGTCGCCACCACCATCCGCGCCGGGATCTCCCAGACAGGGGCACGCGGCAGCGTCGCGAGCGCGGCGCCGAGGCGCGGCATCAGGCTCAAGGCCGCCGCCAGCGCCGCGACCGCCATCGGCACCGCGACCCGGAGCGAAACCGCCGCTTCGGTGAAGACGAACCCGCCGGCAGCAAAAGCGAGGCTCGCCACACCGAGCGCGGGCGGCCAGCCGCGCCGCCGCGCGGCGAGGCTGTAGGCGAGGCCGAACGCGGCTTCCGACGCCGCGCCGGCGAGCGATCCGAGGCACGCCGCGGCGGCGAACCCGACACCCTGGTCGAGCGCCAGGAAGAAGCATACCGGCGCCGAGGTCAGCGGCAGCCCGACAAACCACCCGCCGACGATCTCGCCCCAGCGGCGGATCGCCAGGCTCGCCGCCAGGATCAGGAGCGGCGTCACCGTGAGTTTCAGGGGCAGGGTGCTCACCCGCCGGTAATAGCACGCCGGTGCCCGGATGATCCGCGTTCCTCGGTCGCGCATCGTTGCGCGCCAATGCGATAGTGGCGGGGATGCGGCGTTGGTATGGTGCGTCGCGCCGCCTGTGAACGGGCCGGCGCCGCAACCACCGGTCGGGCAGTGAGGCCAGCGTCCCATGAACTACGTCAGGCGAGTGCTCCAGCCGGGCGAGAGCGTCGTCCTCCTGACGCGGCTGCACATCATCATCTTCCTGCCGGCGCTGTTCTGGTTCGCCGGCGCGGTCGTGCTGGCGATTGCCGGGCTGACGCAGCAAGGGGACGCGCGCATCCTGGGCGAGGCACTGGCGCTGTTCTGCCTGGTGATCGCCGCGGCCGCGGCAATCCCGGCGCTGATCCGCCGGGTCAGCACCGAGCTTGCCGTCACCGACCGCCGGGTGATCTACAAATCCGGCGTCATCGCGCGCCACACGCTGGAGATGAACCGCAGCAAAGTCGAAAGCGTCGATGTCGACCAGTCACTGCTCGGCCGGCTGCTCGGCTTCGGCACGATCACCGTGCGCGGCACCGGCGGCAGCCTCGAGCCGATCCGCCTCGTCAGCGACCCGCTCACCTTCCGCAGCCACATCACCGCCGGCTGATTCGCGCTTCCGGGGCGAGCGCCGCGGCAAAACTCGGCAGCCGCGGGCACACGCGCAACCGTCATCGAAGCCGTGATAGGATACGCCAAACAATCGCGGCGGCGAGATGAGCGGCGGGGCGGTAGCGGCGATCCGACGAAGGCCGGGCGGGGCGGTTCCCGCTTCCGGGCGCGGCCGGCCGCTGACCCCGCGCAGCCTCTCCATCGGCCTCAGCGCGGTGATCGTCGCCGCCAGCGAGCACGAGCCGCGTGTGCTGACGATCCGCCATCCGGTTCCCGCCGGCGGCAAGGCCATCGAGGCGCTGCCCGCCGGGCCGCTCGAGGCCGAGCACCGCACGCTGGAGATCGGCCTCAGAAGCTGGGTCGAGCGCCAGACCAGCCAGCGCCTCGGCTATGTCGAGCAGCTCTATACCTTCGGCGACCGCGACCGGCTCGCCGCCGCCGAAGCGAGCGCCAACCCGGCGCTCACCGTCGCCTATCTCGCGCTGGCGCGCGAGGTGCGCGCCAGCAACGCCCTGGGCGGCTCGGCCGAGGCGGTGTGGCAGAGCTGGTACCGCTATTTCCCGTGGGAGGATTGGCGCACCGGCAAGCCGCAACCATTGAGCGCGATCGAGGCCGGGCTCGGCGCCTGGGCCGCCGGCGCGGCGAGCGAGGCGGAGGCGCGGCTGCGCGAGGTGCGCATCCAGGTCGCCTTTGGCCTCGACACCGCGTCATGGAACGAGGAGCTCGTGCTCGAACGCTACGAGCTGCTCTACGAGGCCGGGCTCGTCTCCGAGGCGGCGCGCGATCGCGGCCTCGACGTGCGGGAAGCTAATGATGTCGGCGTCGCGATGGCGGTCGACCATCGCCGCATCCTGGCGACTGCGGTGGGCCGGCTGCGCGGCAAGATCAAGTACCGCCCCGTGGTGTTCGAGCTGATGCCGCCCGCCTTCACCCTCTCGCAGCTGCAGCGCACGGTCGAGGCGCTGTCGGGCGTGCGCCTGCACAAGCAGAATTTCCGCCGTCTCGTCGAGCAGCAGGGCCTCGTCGAGGAGACCGGCGACATCACCGCCGCGACCGGCGGCCGCCCGGCCCGGCTCGTGCGCTTCCGCCGCGAGGTACTGCTGGAGCGCCCCGCGCCCGGCCTCAGGCTGCGCGCCGGAAGGCGGATGAGCGGCTGAATCTCCATTCCCTCTCCCGCTCGCGGGGAGAGGGAGCGCGCCGGTGCCTTTACCCGGCGGTCATGCCGGCGCGGCGCAGCCCGGCATGAAAATGCTGCCGGCCGGTCACCATGAAGTGGTTGTTGTTCGGGTTCGATTTCTCTTCCTCGGCGACCCGCGCCAGCGTCCAGCCGGGGAAGCGCTTCTCGAACGCGCGCAACGTGCGCGTCGCGGCCGCCTTGTTGCCGAGATGGGCGTAGGCGCTCGCCAGATAGAGCCGGTTGTACCAGAGGTGCGGCCATGCTCTGGCCGATTGCTGCAGCCACGGCACCGCCTCGGCGTATTGCCCCATGAAGAAGCGGGCGCGGCCGATGATCCACTGGAACATGCCGAGCGACTTGCTTTGCGGGCTCAGCTTGATCGCCTTCTCGACCTGGGCGATGCCTTCCTCCGGCCGGCCGAGATAGACCAGCTCGGCGCCGAGCTGCGCATGGCCGCGGGCGAAATCGGGGTTGTGCTTGACCGTCTCGGTGAACGCCGCCAGCGCCGCCTCGTGCTCGCCTTTGGTGCGGTGCAGGAAGCCCTTGGCGTAATGGCCGAGATAGTGGTCGGGTTTGGTGCCGATTGCGTGGTGCACCGCGGCTTCGGCCTTGGCGACCTCATCGCTGCCGGCATCGTTCCAGCGGTTGAGGTAGTCGCACAGCGCCGACGTCGCGATCAGCGCCGAGGACTCCGCCGCCGAGGCTTCGAGATGCCCGCGCATCTGCTGCGTGCTCTGCGGGTTGAGCCGTCCGTCGTAGATCGCCCTGGCCCGTGCGATGGCGTTACCGCGGCTGTTCATCGCGCATCCCCCTTTGACGCTCTTGCCTTTTACGCGAGCGCCGAGGCGCGTGCAAATCCGATCTGGCGACGCCCTCAGCCCTCCGCCATGCCGGCGAGGCGCAGCCCGTCATGGAACTTGACGCGCCCGCCGGTGACGACCGGGTTGCTGTTCGGGTTCGTCGCCTCGTGCCGTGTGACGACGGCGATCGTGTAAACCGGGTTGGTGAAGCGCCGATTGAACTCGTCGAGCGCGCTGGACGCTTCTTCGCGCTTGCCGAGATGCGCGTAGGCGCTCACCAGATAGAGCCGATTGTACCAGAGGTTCGGGCGCGCCTGGATCGACTTGCGCAGCCAGCCGATTGCCTCGTCGTACCGGCCGGTAAAGAAATAGGCACGGCCGGCGATCCAGTGGAAAATGCCGATCGACGGGTCGTGCGGACTCAGCTTCAGCGCCTGCTCGACCAGGGGCGGCGTCTCGGCCGGCCGCCCGACGAGCATCAGCTCGCTGCCCTTATGGGCATAGGCGAAGGCGAAATTCGGGTCGAGCTCGATCGCCCGGCTGAACGCCTCGAGCGCCGAATCGTGCTCGCCGCGCGCGCGGTGGATGAGCCCGTTCGCGAGATGCGCCAGTGCATGGCCCGGGTCGATCAGCAGTGCCTTGCGTACCGCGTCCTCGGCCTCCTGCAGCTGCTCCTTCCCGGCGTCGTTCCAGCGGTTGAGGTGGTCCGACACGGTGACCTCCGCGAGCCGTGCCCAGGCATCCGCCACATTCGGGTCGAGGCTCACCGATTGCCGCAGCAGCTGGCGCGCCGCGAGCGAGTGCTCGGGCGCGATCGAGCCAAGGAACTTGGCGGTGGCGCGCAGCCGCAGATCGAGCGCGTCGGGCCGCGCGGACAGCGCGGCGCGGCGGCCTTCGGCGTGCAGCAGCTGGACGTTGAGCGAAGCGGCGATCCGCCCGGTGATCGCGTTCTCCAGCCGGCCGAGCTCGGCGAATTGATACTCGAACCGGTCGGCCCATATCTGCTCGCCCGACGCGGCGTCGACCAGCTGGACATTGGTGCGCACCAGTTCGCCGATGCGCGCGATCGCGCCGGTGACGAGATAGCGCACGCCGAGCTCGCGGCCGATCTGCCGCGGGTCGGGCGCGCGATCCTTGTAGGTGTAGGCCGAGGCCGCGGCGATCACCGCGATGTCGCGGATGCGCGACAGATCGACCGTGAGGTCGGCGGTGACCGCGTCGGTGAAATATTCCTGCTCGGCGTCGCCGGTGACGTTGCGGAACGGCAGCACCAGCAGCGCCGGCCGGCTCGGCGCCGGGGTCGGCTCGGCTGCCGGAGCCGGCGGCGCCATTTCGAGCCGGGCGATCGCGGCGGGTTGCGGCGCCGGCTCGACGGCGGCACGCGTCTTGCGCGCGACGCGGCGCAACACCGAGCCGATGGTGCGGCGCAGTACATCGTGGCTCGGCGGCGGGGGAGGGGCGGCGGCGCCGTCGCGCAACGCGAAGACGCGCACCGGGCGCCTGATGTTCTTCAGCGCGCGCTCGCCGAGATCCTCGAAGCGGGGCGTGATCTTGCCGGTGACGTCCTCGTGCACGCGCGCCGACACCAGCACGCCGCCCGGCTCGGCCAATGCTTCGAGCCGCGCCGCGATGTTGACGCCGTCGCCGTAGATGTCGCCGCCATCGCTGATCACGTCGCCGACATTGATGCCGATGCGGAACTCAATGCGGCGGTCGGCGGCGATCGGCGCGTTGCGCGCCGCCATCCCACGCTGCAGCTCGATCGCGCAGCGCGTCGCGTCGACGACGCTGCGGAACTCGACCAGCATCCCGTCGCCGGTGGTCTTGACGATGCGGCCGCGATGCTCGGCGATCTTCGGGTCGCTCAATTCACGCCGGATCGCCTTCAACGCCGCCAGCGTGCCTTCCTCGTCGGCATGCATCAGCCGCGAGTAGCCGGCGATATCTGCTGCCAGGATCGCCGCCAGTTTTCGCTCGACGCGCGCTTCGCTCATCTCGCCGGCCGATCCCCGCAGGGCAATGTACCGCGGCAGACTATGCCGGAACGTGCCGCGAGGCGAGCACGGGCTTTTGAGCGATGTGCGGCGGGCGGTGCGGGAGCCTAGCTCTGCGCCAGGCGATGGCAGAGATGCGCCAGCACCGGCTCGCGCAGCTGCCGCGCGGCGGCCTCGCAGCTCACCCAGCGTGTCTTGCGCTTTCGCTTTTCCGGCCAGTCCGCCAGCATCTCGGCGACTTCCAGCAGATAGACCCAGATCTCCATCGTTCGCTCGGCCCGCGCCGGCGAGCCGCGCTTGCGCGCGCGGAACATGCCGACCGCGCTCGGCGAGATCGCGCCGAGCACGCCGGCCTCCTCATAGGCCTCCTTCGCGGCGTTTTCCGGGAAGCTCAGATGCGGCACGCACTTGCCCTTGGGGATGCCCCAGTTTTTCGAGCGCTTCTTGCTGATCAGCAGGATCAGCGTCTCGCCGCTGGTCTCGCGGCGGAACGCCAGCACGCCGGCTTCGAGCAACGCCTCGCCGGGCGGCAGCGGCGGCGCCGACGGCAGCGTCCGCATCAGCTCACCGAGGATCGGCAGGGACAGCGTACCGGTGGTGAACGCGCCCTGCTTGGCCCGCTGCTTCAGTCGCCGTACCTTCGCCGATGACGCCTTGCGCGCATCGGACTTGCCGGCTCTGGTGCGGTGAAGTTTAGGCAGCTCGACGACCTCGCCCATCCGTCTCCGCGGTCCTCACCCATGCGGTTGTCATATAAAGTGTCATAAATCCGGCAGGCGACGTCTACGATTTGCCCGATTGGGATCGGCTTCGGCCGGCCGCCGCCGCATGTCAACATCGTGAATATGGGGGGTTGACGCGGCGCCGCGACCCCTTATTCTCATATTCAGCATAACCCGGAAGCCGGACGGCGCTGTCCTCCCGTCCGGCTTTTCCGGAACTTATAAATGCTCATATTGAGCATAAGGAGGAGCCATGCTTCAAACCACCACCCCGAGCCTCCGCCGGGCTCTGCCGCTGCCCGAGCTTTACGCCCGCGTCGAGCGCCATGTGCCTGAAATCGAATGGCCTGTGCTGGCGACCGACATCGCCGCCATCCTCGAGCTGAAGCGCCGCCGCAACGCGGTGGTGCTGGCGCACAACTACCAGACCCCGGACATTTTCCACACGGTCGCGGACATTGTCGGCGACAGCCTGGCGCTCGCCCGCGAGGCGGCGCGCACCGACGCCGACGTGATCGTGCTCGCCGGCGTGCATTTCATGGCCGAGACCGCGAAGCTGCTCAATCCCGGCAAGACTGTGCTGATCCCCGACACGCGGGCCGGCTGCTCGCTCGCCGAATCGATCACCCCGGAGGATGTCCGGCTGATGCGCGCGCGCCATCCCGGCGTGCCGGTGGTGACCTATGTCAATACCTCGGCGGCGGTAAAGGCCGCGAGCGACATTTGCTGCACCTCGGGCAACGCCAAGAAGATCGTCGAGGCGCTGGGTGTGCCCGAGGTCATCATGATCCCGGACGAGTATCTCGCCCGCAACATCGCGGCGCAGACCGCCGTCAGGATCATCGCCTGGAAGGGTCATTGCGAGGTGCATGAGCGCTTCTCGGCCGACGATGTGCGCGAGCTGCGCGCCGGCCATCCCGGGGTGGTCGTGCTGGCGCATCCCGAATGCCCGCCCGAGGTTGTCGCCGAATGCGACTTCACCGGCTCGACCGCGGCGATGGCCGATTATGTCGGCCAGAAGCGCCCGGCGCGGGTGGTGCTGCTGACCGAGTGCTCGATGAGCGACAATGTCGCGGTGCAATACCCCGATCTCGACTTCGTGCGGCCGTGCAATCTGTGCCCGCACATGAAGCGGATCACGCTCGGCAATATCCGCACCGCGCTCGAAACGATGACCCACGAGGTGACGGTGCCGGCGGAGATCGCCGCCCCCGCCCGCCGCGCCGTCGAGCGCATGCTGGAACTGGGCTGAGCCATGCTGCGCCTCCTGATCGAACCCATCGTCCGCGCCGCGCTCGCCGAGGATCTCGGCCGCGCCGGCGACATCACCACCGACGCGGTGGTGCCGGCCGACGCGCGCATCGACGCGGTGATCGCCGCGCGGCAGCCCGGCGTCGTCGCCGGGCTCGATGCGGCGCTCATCGCCTTCGAGCTGCTCGACCCGGCGCTGCGCCTGGAGCGCCTCGTCGCCGACGGCACGCGTGTCGAACGCGGCGAGGCGGTGGCGCGCATCGCCGGCCCGGCGCGCCCGGTGCTGGCCGCCGAGCGCACCGCGCTCAATCTGCTGTGCCGCCTCTCGGGCGTCGCCAGCGCGACGCGTTCGCTGGCCGATGCGATCGCCGGCCATAAGGCCAAGATCGTCTGCACCCGCAAGACCACGCCCGGGCTGCGCGTCCTCGAAAAGGAGGCGGTGCGCCTCGGCGGCGGCGCCAATCACCGCTTCGGCCTCGACGACGCGATGCTGATCAAGGACAACCATGTCGCGATGGCGGGCGGCGTCGTCCCGGCGCTGCGGCGCGCCAAGGCGGCGGCCGGCCATCTCGTCAAGATCGAGCTCGAGGTCGATACGCTCGCCCAGCTCGAAGAGGCGCTGAGCGAAGGCTTCGACGCGGTGCTGCTCGACAACATGGACCCGCCGACTCTGCGCCGCGCGGTTGACATGGTGGCGGGGCGCGCGATTACCGAAGCTTCCGGCCGCATCACCCGCGAAACGGCGCCGGCGATCGCCGCCGCCGGGGTCGACCTCATCTCCTCCGGCTGGATCACCCATTCGGCGCCGATCCTCGATCTCGGCCTCGACATCGCCGAATAACTGTCGTGATCGGTCTACGAAAAGCCCCTTCCCGGGGCGGGGAAGGGGCTTGTCGTTAGCCTGCGGCTAGCGGTTAGCGGTACCAGCCGTAATCGTGCCAGCCCTGATAGTAGGGGCTGTTGTAATTGGTGTAGTACCCTCCGGGCTGGCGCCACCAGTCGTGATGTCGGTGCTGGACGATGCCGATGTGGATGCCGCCGGGGCCGCCGAAGACGCGCAGCGCGGCCTGCGCCGGCGCGGTGGGGATGGTCATGGCGCCGAGCGCGACAGCGGCGATCGCCGCAAGGCCAACCCGACGCAACCAGCTATTCGATTCGAGGGACATCTGACCCTCCTCTTTCCAATCTGCGTGGCTCGAAGCAGCCACTCGATAAAGTATACGGTGCCGTTTCATTAGGTATCCCTGCCACCGCGAAATTTTCTCGCCGGCTGCGGGAAGCCGCCCCGGCGATGGCAAAACCGCCGCGCGGCCCCGAAGGCAGCCGCGTTGGTTCCTACTCCGCCGCTGGCGGCGCTCGCCGCAATAGGGGCAGCGCGAGAGCCAGCGCCGCGAACTGCGCGACGATGAAGCCGGGCGCGTCGGCCGGGCGGATGCCGGCGAACGTGTCGCTCAGCATGCGGGCGATCGTCACCGCCGGGTTGGCGAACGAGGTCGAGGCGGTGAACCAGTAGGCGCCGGTGATATAGGCCGCGACCGCGAGCGCGGTCACCGGCTCGCGATGTGCGCGGCAGCCCCAGATCACGGTCAGCAGCCCGAACGTCGCGACGATTTCGGCGACGCATTGCGGCAGGCCGGCGCGGACATGCTGCGACACCTGCAGCACCGGCAGGCCGAACATGATGTGCGCCAACCACACGCCGGCGATCGCCCCTGCAATCTGCGCGACGACATAGGCTGGGACCGCGTGCCAGCGCAGCCCGCCGGTCGCCGCCGCGGCGAGCGTCACGACCGGGTTCATGTGCGCGCCCGATTGCGGCCCGAAAGCGAGGATCAGCGCAACCAGCGCGCCGCCCGTCGCGAGCGAATTGGCGAGCAGCGCCAGGCCGGCATTCCCGCCGCTGAGCCGCTCGGCCATGATCCCCGAGCCGACGACCGCGATGAGCAGAAA
>DASZLY010000019.1:0-12335 GCA_035552135.1 Allostellaceae bacterium
GAGGATGTCGCGATGACCATTGCCGCGCTCGGCGCCGGCGAGCTGTGCAACGTCTACGGTTCGACCGAGACCTACGGCAATTGCGCGGTGTGCGACGCGCACGACCCGTTGCCGCTGCGGCTCGAAAGCCAAGGCCGGCCGCTGCCGGGCATGATAATCCGCGCGGTCGACCTCGTGACGCGGCAGCCGCTGCCCGAGGGCGAAACCGGCGAACTGGCGGTCGCCGGATATGTGACGCCGGGCTATTTCCGAGCCCCGGAACGCGACGCCGAGACGTTCGACGGCGACGGCTATTTCCTCACCGGCGATCTCGGCGCGATCGAAGGGGGCCGGGTCAAGTTCCGCGGCCGGCTCAAGGAAATGATCAAGACCGGCGGCATCAACGTCGCGCCGCTCGAAGTCGAGGCGGTGCTGCTGCAGCATCCCGCCATCGCGCAGGCCTATGTCGTCGGCGTGCCCGACGCGGCGAAGGGCGAGATCGTCGCCGCGGCGGTGGAGCTTGGCGCGGAGGCAAGCGCCGACACGGCGGCGATCCTCGCCTTCTGCCGCGAGCGGCTGGCGAGCTACAAGGTGCCGGCGCTTCTGGTGTTTCGCTGCGCCGCCGAATTCCCGCGCACCGCCACGGGCAAGATCCACAAGCCGGGGCTCAGGGAAGAGCTGTCCGGCGGGTAGGTTCGTCTACTGCGCGGCGAGCGCGGCGGGAGCACCGAACCGGCGCTCCATATCGCGCCGCACGCGCGCCGCCTCGCTGTCGGGCAGCTCGACATCGGCGCGGCGCACGATCTGCCCGGCGGCGACATCGCGGACGAGCCGCACCTTGTGCGCAAGGCCGATCGGCAGCGCGCCCTCGGCGAGGCTGGCGCGGGCGGGGATCAGCTTGCCCCAGACCGTGTAGCCGCCCTCGCCGTCGAGCGTCTCGCCGGCGCGCAGAGCGCGCTTAGCCACCGCGACCGCGTCGCCGCGCCAGCCGGTCGGCTGGCCGGTCGGCTCGCCGCGCAGCGCCGCCGACAGCACCGAGGTGCCGAGCTCCAGCCCGATCAGGTGATAGGGCTTGTACATCGCCGCGTACCAGCCGCTGGCATCGGTCTTGAGCCCGTATTCCTTGAAGCAAATGCGCGCGTAGTCGTTGGGCGCCTTGAGCACAACGTAGACGCCCCAGCGCAAATCGCGGAACACCGGCCGGCCGTCGCGCTCGAGGCAGGAGACGACCTCGACCATGCCGTCATGTTCGAGCGACCGGCCGCCGCGCAGCATTTCGGGCAGATCGTCGACGCCGCAGGGCGGGAAATTGAGCCCGTCGTTCGGCACGTCGAGTCCGGTCGCATTGGCGATCGCCGCCATCTCGATCGCCGATTTGGTGCCGTCGAGGAAGGAATTGAACATTTGCGGGTTCATCCCGCCGCGTTTCGCCTCTTCGGGCGTCAGGCCGTAATGCGCCCAGACGCCGTCGGGCGTCACCGCGTGGTAGGCCGGGAGGTATTTTGTGCCCTTGCCGGCGGCGACGACTTCGAACCCGCAGGCGCGCGCCCAATCGACGATCTCGCAGGTCAGCGCCGGCTGGTCGCCATAGGCGAGCGAGTAGACGACGCCCTTTGCCCGCGCCTCCTCGGCGAGCAGCGGCCCGGCGAGCACATCGGCCTCGACATTGACCATGACGATGTGTTTGCCCGCAGCGATCGCCGCGCGGGCATGGGCGATGCCGGCGGGCGGGCTGCCGGTGGCCTCGACCACCACTTCGACCGCCGGATCGGCGCAGGCCTCGGCGCCGGAATCGACAAACCGCGTGCGGGCGATCCGCGCGGCGTCCCAGCCGACCGTGCGGCAGGCGTCGCGGGCGCGCTCGGGGTCGAGATCGGCGATCACCGCAAGCTCGACCCCGGCCATCGTCGGCACCTGGTTCAAGAACATCGAGCCGAACTTGCCGGCGCCGATGAGGCCGACGCGGACGGGGTTGCCGGCGGCGGCGCGCTGTTGCGCCAGGCGGTGCAGGTTCATTACTCGGCGGCCAGCCGGTGGGCGCGGGCGTAGTCGAGGAGCGCGCTGTCGGCGACCGGCTCGATCGGCCGGAAATCCTGGTGCGCGATCCATTCGGGCCGGGTCGGCTTCCGGATATGGTTCGACACCGCGCACAGCGTCAGATAGACGATGCGGCGCGGGTACGGCGTGATGTTGGGCGCCGAGGCATGCACCAGATTGCCGTGGAACATCAGCACCGAGCCGGGCTTGCCGGTCGGCGCGACGATGCCGCCTTCGTCGACCAGCCGCGTCACCGTCGCGTTGTCGAGCGTCCATAGCGGGTAGGACGTCGTCGCCAGATCGTGGCCGGCCGACAGCACCCCGTGCCGGTGGCTTTTCGGCACCAGCATCAGCGGGCCGTTGATCGGCATCACCTCGTCCATGAAGACGGCGATGTTCATCGCCCGCGGCTCGGGCATGCCGTCGTCGCGCGCCCAGGTGCCGTAATCCTGGTGCCACTGCCAGACATCGCCCTCGAACGCCGCTTTGGCGTTGATCTTGTACTGGTGCATGTAGAGCTGCTCGCCGAACACCTGCTCGACCGGGCGGATGAGACGCGGATGCGAGCCCAGCAGGCGAAACGCCTCGTTATAGGTATGCGCGGCAAAGGCGGTGCGCGGCGCGCCGGTCTTCTCGCGCCAGACCTCCTGGCGATCGGTCTTGTAAATCTCCTCGGCCTCGTCGCGCAGCAGCGCGACCTCGTTCTCGGCGAAACAGCCAGGGAGGAAAAGCCAGCCGTCGTCGCGGAATTGCGCGAGCTGTTGCGTGCTGAGCTGCATCGCCTGGGCCTCCCGGATATGGCGGGGCCTATTCTATGCCGCGCGCCGGCTGCCGTCCATTTGGCGGCCGCGAGAAGGGTCAGGCGAGCCGGCCGTCGGAGTCCTCGATGATCTCGCAGAGGCCCATGCCGACGATGTCGTAGAACGATACCGGGCAGCCGCCGAACAGCACCGCCGGGGTCGGCGGCACCTTGCAGATCGCGCGCACGCCGTTCGCTTCCATCCAGCCGAGCGTCGCGGCGAGGTCGGCGGTGACGTAGCACATATGATAGACGATGCCGTCCGGACGCTGTGCGACCAGCCCGTCGACCGGCGACTTCTCGGCCGCCGGATAGATGATCTCGACATCGGGCATCGACCCGGCATGCAAGCAGAGGATCAGATTGACCTTCTGCTCGGGGTCGTAGACCGGCTCGCCGATCGCGTAGCCGAGCCCGCCGAGAAACCGCACGGCGTCGCGCGCGCGGCGCACGGCGAGCCCGAGATGATGGAAGCGCAGCCCGGACGGGCCGGCGGCTTCGCTCATTTGCCGTTGCTCATTTCCCCGCGGGCGCGCCGGCCTTGGGCAGCATCGCGCGGACGCGCGGATCGGCCATCACGACCTCGGAAATATGGGCGGCGACGCGCGGGTCGGGATCGAGCGAATCGGTGAAGTATTCGGGCTTGTCGCGATATTCCGGCATGTCGGCGAAGTCGAAATAGACCACCCCGGCGGCAGCGAGGCGCTGCTGCCACTCGGCGCTTTCGAACTGACGCCAGATGCCGGCGTCGGGGTTGTCGTTCAGCCCATCCAGGATCTTCTTGTAGAGGGGCAGCTGGACGGCGATGAGTGCAACATGCTTCTCCTTCGCCAGCGCGACGAGCTTGTCGAACTCGCCGATCTGCTCTGCCGACATCGCGTCGGCGAAGACCGCCGGCGGGGTGCCGGCCTCGGTGTCGTCCGCTGCGAGACGAGCGGCGTCGGGCGTGGTCGGCTTGGTTGGGAACGAGCCATCGGCGGCGAAACCCTCCCCGCCCAACAGCGCGTAAAGCCCATGCACCCGGCCGGCCTGGCCGAGGCGGCGGAACAGATCGGCGGGGTCGGTGGTCAGCTGACCGAGCACGCGCAGCAGATTGGCGATATGCGTCTCGGGCTTCTCGTCGAACCGGCCCCCCCAGTAATGGTCGAAGCCGGGGCTGAACATCCAGTAATCGAGGGTGATGACCAGCGCGCGCGGCGCGTAGCCGTCGCGGGTGATGAGTTCGAGGAAGCGCTTGTCCTGATCGATCGTCCAGGTCGTCAGCCCGGCATTGAAGAAGCTGTAGGGCGCGAAGGCATTACCGCGAAACGCGTTGGCCCGCGACGGCCCCAGCGCGACGATCTCCGGCTTGAGGTCGGCCACCCGCGCCAGCTTGTAGGTCAGAAAGGAATGCCCGTCGCCGCCGCGCCAAATCCTGTCGGGGGCGCCGTCCTGCCAGGTCGCGACCATCGACACCGGCATGGTCTCGCCGATCCGCCATGCCAGCGCCTCCAGCACCGTGCCGGCCAGCAGCAGCGGTGACAGCACCAGCAAAAGGGTCCCGACAAAACGGCTCCATTCGCTCCGGGGCGAATGGGCGATTGCCTGTGCGGCTGTGGTGTCCAAGGCGCTCATCCGATCAGAATTTGTAGTAGAGGAAGGGCGGGGCGACGCTGCTCGTCATCCATAGATAGACGACGGCGCCAAAACCGACATTGTAGGCGCCGACCTGCAGCCAGCTCGGGCTTTTCGTCAGCGTGTAGCCGTTGCGCACCAGAATATCGCCGGCGACGATGACCGCGATCAACAGCCAGTCGGCGCAATAGGCGCTCGCCACCGGCATCGCGGGCAGCGCCCCGTGATGGAACAGGCCGGCGGACAGCATCGCCCAGACATTGCTCAGCATGTCGAGCGAGAAGATATCGCGATAGAACAGCAGCGCGTCGTCAAAATCGTCGGCGCGAAACAGCACCAGCACCAGCGCGACCAGGATAAAGGTGATGACCGCGCGGATGATGCGCACCATCAATGGCGGTACGTGCAATGCGGCATAGACCGCATCGCGATAGCGCATGGTGTAGACCGACGCGACCGCGAGGGTGCCGAAGCAAAGCCCGAGGATCACGAACGGCCAACCGGCACCGTGCCAGACGCCGATGATCAGGAACGACAGCATCGTCGCCGCGATCACCCCGCGATGGCCGGTGCGGCGCCAGCGCGCGCGCAGCGGCAGAAACAGATAATCGCGCACCCAGAACGACAGCGACATGTGCCAGCAGCGCCAGAATTCGGGCACGCTGGGGCTGAGAAAAGGCTGGCGGAAATTGGGCTGCACATCGATGCCGAGCATGTTCGCAGAGCCGATGGCGATCAGCGTGTAGCCGGCAAAATCGGTGTAGAGGTTGAACGGAAAGAAAATCACCGCGATGAATTTCTCGAGCGGGATCGCGCCTTCCGGATTGCCGAAGATGGCGGCGACCGGCACGCTGAGCGTGTCGGCGATCAGCACCTTGAGCACCAGCCCGATGAAGATGAGGCGCAGGCCGGCGAACGCGCGCTCGGCAGAAAACGGCAGCGCCAGATCGAGCTGCGGCAGGAACCGTCCGCCCCGCTCGATCGGACCCGCGCTGATCAGCGGAAAGAAGGTGATAAAGGTCGCCAGACGCAGCGGGTTGTATTCGGGTTTGATGATGTCGAGATTGATGTCGATCAGATAACCCAGCGCCGCGAAGGTGAAGAACGACAGACCGATCGGCAGCGACAGTTGCGCGATCGACGGCGGCAGGCTCACGCCGACGACATCGCAGAGAAAACCGAGATATTTCAGCCCGATTAAAGGCGCGATCGCGGCCAGCAGGGCGGCGATGAAGACCCAGGTGCGGTAGCCGGTGCCGGCGCAGCGCTGCATCAGCACACCGCCGGCATAGGCGATCACAACGACGGCCAGCAATACCGAGGAATAGAAGCCGGAGAGATTGAAGTAAAAGGTTAGGCTGGCCGCCAGCAACAGCAGCAACCGCGCCGTTCCGCCCGGCACCAGGTAGAATAGGAAAAAGACCGCCGCAAAAAATGCGAGGTATGAAGAGCTGCTCAGCGACATTCGATCACCGCTTCCGCATCACATAGGCGACATTGATCGGGAGGCGCTGGGCCTCGCTTTCTTCGATCGACTTTCCGCTGTAGGGGGCGACAAAGCGGTCCTCGATAACAAGGCCGCTTTCATTCGCCAGCTCTTCGACTTCGGCCAATTTGCCGAACAGAAAGATATGATCGATGGCCGGCGCATTCAGGCAGGTCGTGACGTAGATATGCGTCTGTGGCCCGCTGAGTTCGGCGATCTTGCGCAGGAACAATCCCGGGTCCTCGACATGCTCCAGCACCTCGCCCATGACGATGCAGGAAAACGCATCGTCGTGGTTGGAGAACTGCAGGAAATCGGTCTGGCGGATTTCCACCTCGGCCCCGGTTTCGAGCGGGTAATAGCGCATGATATCGCGGCTGAGTTCGACGCTTGCCGGGCTGATATCGACTCCGACCATGCGGCCGAAGCTGCCCATTGCAGCCGCGCGGCGGAAGTAATAGCCATGCCCGGGGCCAATCTCCAGATAGGCGCCGCGCCGGCCCTTGGGAAACGTCGCCACGAAAAACTGCTGCATGCCCACGTGGTTCGGCCACAGGAAATAGGTGAGCGCCAACCCGTACATGTATTTTTTCATGTACTCGGCATCGTAATAGACGTGATCGGCGACGTCCTTGAAGCTTTTGTGACGATATTTCCCGTGCCGATGGAAATATATCTGCTCCACGTGGATATCTATCAGGATCGTACTGTAGCAATTAGCCAGGTACGACAAGGATAGGCCGCGGTCGGTGCAGTAATTGATGTAGGCCAGCAGCTCGCTTCGGCTCTCCTCGCTCATCACGGAGAGCGCAGCGCTGAAAAAGGTCCGATGCGTCGGATTTTCCGCGAGCACCTCGTCGGCAAAGTGCTGGACCAGGTCGCTTCCGTCGTACACGTGTCGTCTCCTCGATTGGCCGCGGCCTGCGGTACGCCGGCCGCGCGGCAGCAACTAGCGCTGGCTGATCGCGCGTTGTCCGTTCAGGGTCACGATGCCGTCGGCGATGGCCTTGCCCCAGCGCCGATAACCATCGGGCGACAGATGCGTCCCGTCGCTGGTCTGCAACTCGCCGGGCCGTGCGAATTTCGTGGAGTCGAAGAAGGCGCACGGCGCCACCGATCCCGACAGCAGTGACGTAAGGTCAGTGATGCTGGCATCCGTGGTGGGATAGGGCGGCTTGTTTTGTCCCCAGGTCGGCCCGACCCAGACGCAAGGAAGATGACTGGCCGCGATCTTCGAGGTCAGGGTGTGCACTTCCTGCTTGATCCAGTTGTGATCCGGCTCAAGCCTCTCGCCCAGCTCGACAATCACCAGATTGGGGTGGTTCTTCTCGATCAGATCGGGAAGCGCGAAGGTCGGCAGGCGTTCCGTGGGGTTGATCGTCGGCCCGCCATGGTCGTGACGCTCTCCCCGCCCGCACGACACCATTGAGTGGACCAGCCAATCCTGGGCCGTCGCGCCGCACATCAGGTAGGAATGGACGGACGCCCCGTCGTCTTCCAACTGATTGTGCAGGTCATAGATCAGTCCCTTCATCTGGCTATCGCCGATTACCAGGATCACCAGTCCCGCAAGAGCCGCATTCATCGCCAAAACTCCTTCTGAACCACAACCATCCCGCCCCCGGGGCCCTATCTCTTCGGCGCCGCCGCCGCGGCCACCGGCGCGCCCGCCTCAGCCGTCGTCGGATGATCCGGCAGTGTCGCCGCGAATTGATCGATCGAGTGGATGACGTCGCTATCCCAGAGCCGGGTCGAGGCGGCCGTTAGATGCACCCCATCGAGCGTCGGCCATTCACCCGGCCGCGAAAACGCCAGCGAGTCGACGTACTGGCACGGCGAAACGACGTGCGACAGATAATCCGACAGCTCCTCGACGCGGGCGAAGGTCTTTTTGTACGGGCCGTCTTTCTCGCCGCCCCAGGGCGGCCCGACCCAGACGCACGGCAGCTTGGCGGCGCGGATGGGCAGCAGCAGCCCACTGACTTCGCTATTGATCCAATCTGACGACAATCGGGGCGAGATGCCGTACAGCGCGAGATTCTCGCCCAGTTCGACGACGACCAGATCGGGATTGTAACGCGATATCAGCGCGGGCAGCGACCAGCCGTTCGAGTTGTCGTCTTTGGAGATCTGCGCCGGATCGCCGTTATGGCGCTCGCCGCTGCCGCAGATCGCGCGTTGCGGGATGATCCAGCCGCTGGGGACCGAGCCGCACAGGCCGAACGTATGGACCATCGCACCTTGCGCGAGCAGCCCGTCGTGCAGCGTGTTGTTGAAGGTGCCGAAACCGGCGATGTGACTATCGCCGATCACCAGCAGCACCATTCCGGCCAGCCCCAAATTCATCGAACTCTCGGAACCTCGGTCAATAGGTGCCGCCGCCTCAGGCGCCGGCGACACCTTTCGCGGTCAGCACCTTCTTGACGATCGCGACATCGCGCATCGAGATGATCTCGGCGGTGCTGAGGGTGATGTCGAACTCGTCCTCGATCGCGACGACCAGGTTCATCGCCGCCATGCTGTCCCATTGCGGCGTGTTGTCGGGCGAGGTGGCGTCGCTGATCGTCTCGACCGACACCCCGAGAACTTCGGAAAACAACTGGTTTACGCGATCTGTCATGGCTTACTCCGCGACGTCTGCGAGTTGAGGTTGAAAGGCGTTGACGATGGCGCCGACCCGCTCGATATGCGCCGGTATTGCCGGCGCGTCGGCGAGATCAAGGTGCCATTCCCGGTCGCCGACCTGGGTGAAGCCCTGGTCGGGCAGGAATGATTGGCAGATCGCGTTCTTTGCGGTCGGGATGTAGGAGCCGACAAACTCGACCGCCCCCTCGGCGCGTGCGTCGCCGGCAAGCCCGCCGATCAGCGCCGCTTCGACGCCGCGACCGAGCACGCGGCAGCTCATCAGCACCGAATCGAGCGTCCAGCGGCGGCGGTCGGGCGAAACCTGGGCGATGATGACGCCCGTCAGCCCATATTCACCGAACTTGTCGGTGACGCGAAAGGCGTAGAGCCGCCAATCGTCGCTGTTGGCCAGCGCGCGCACCTCGTCGAGCGTGCGGCGGATGGTCGTCAAATTGTACTGGTTGGTCTTGTTGATGAGCTGCGTGACGCGGCCCAAATCCTCGGTCTTGGCGCGGAACAGATCGACCTTGAGGTCGAGCGCGGCGAGGAAATCGCCGTGGCTGATCTGTGCGCCGAGGCTCTCGCGATCGCGCTCGGCGCGCATCATGTCGGCGCGCTTGCGGTCCTCGTCGGTGACCTCGAGCTGGTCGAACAGCGTCAGCGCCTGGATGGTCGCGACGATATCGGCCGGGTCGGACGGCAGGAGGATGCTCGTCACCTCCGGCCGCGCGTCGCGCATATAGGCGATCTCCATCGGGTTGTCGTCGATGAAGACGAGGCTATCGGTGCCGATATTGAGCGACCCGGCGATGAGCGGAATCCCCTCTGCCTTGGGCCGCCAGTTGATCTGCCAGGCCGACAGGTGCTCGCGCCGCAGCACCATGCCGCTGTGCTTGTCGAAGACCTCGAAGACGTCGGCCTCGTTGTTCTTGCTGGCGACCGCGAGGAAGACGCCGCGCGCCCGCAAGCAGAGCATCAGCTTCTGGAAATCGCGATAGGCCGAGCCCGGGAACTCGTCGCCGAGCTGAATGCCGTCGATCCCGTCTTCGCCGACGATGCCGCCCCACAGCGTGTTGTCGGCATCGAGCACGACGCATTTCTTGGCGGCGCGGCGCGATGCCAGGACGATGCGCGCAAGCTGCTTGCCCGCGGCATGAAGGAAGGCGTCGCTGAACGGCTGGCGGTAGAGATACCATTTGCGTGCGTCGAGCGATGCGGTGAGCCCGACCTGGCGCTGCACCGCGTCGAGGTCGATCAGCGTCACGCCGTCGATGCGGCCGATCTCGTCGACGAACTCGGCGGTCAGCCGGCGATGGAAGGCGCCGAGCGCGCCGGGATTGTCGAGCGCCAGCGCATCGCCGTTGATTCCGGCCGGATAGGGCGGCACGCCGGCCACCACCATCCCGGCGAAATTAGCGCGCAGCTGGCGGATTGCGCCGGCGAACGACGACAGCTTGTCGCTCGCACGGGCCAGCGCGACAGGGTCGCCGGCGAGGAACCCGGCGATCTCGTCGAGCATCAAATCTTCGAGCCGCCACAGCAGCACGACCGCGCCGCAGGGCCCATGAAAGCACGTCTCCGGCGCCAGGCAGGTCTGGAACAACTGGTTGTAGGGGCCGACCTTGAACTCAGCCGCGAAGCCCTCGGCAACGAGCGTGCCGCCGACGAACGGGACCAGCGTCTCGGCGGTGAAGCTCGCGGCGATGCCGATGCGCAGCGCCGGTTCGACGTCGCCGCGCGCGAGGTGCTCGCGCCACAAGCGCTTCGTTGCGATCGCCGCCGCCCTGGCGGCAGCTTCGCCGGTCGGAACGGCAACTGGCGGGACAGTGATCGCCGGCTCAGACATTGTCGGCTCCCCTCATCACCATCTGGTTCATCGTATCAATCCCCTGTACGCCCGCAGCTCAGCGTGCGTTCTGCGCCTTCAGCTTGATGATGGACGCGGTGGCCGCCGTAACCCGTTTGCGAATTGCCATCCGGGCGAGCACCGAATTCATTTTCTTTACTCCCCCGCCCCGCACGCAATGGCGAGCGATTATCTACCCCTTTCCATTTATACAACGTCAGAACATCTGCCGATTAACCAAAGCTGACTCTTTCGACTTGTCATAGTCTTATCAACCTGCAGCAACATCTCTATCGAGAAAGTTCAATAAAACAGACACAATCAACACGACGTTCATTTATCACAAATCCACATAAATTTATCGAGACGATCTCTAAAGGCGCCCCCGGGTTAAGTCAAATTGACAAATGGTTAATTAACCTAACGTGGGCGGGAAAGGCGCGGCTAGAATTTAAAGGTCAGGTTGGCATCGAGGAATACCGTGGTATGCCCGCCGGCGGTACGGATCGCCGAGCCGGGGGCGAACACGCCGAACTCGTAGAGGCTCAGCAAATGCGGCGTGATCGTCCAGGTCACGCGGAGATCGGATTGCCGGCCGATCGTGCGGCCGGGCGCCAGCACGGTGGCGGCGAAATTGTTCTGGCCGTTGCCGCCGGGCCACGGCGCGCCGGTATAGATCGCATCCGACTGCGAATAGCGCCACAGAACGAATAATAATACGGAATTATTCTGTTGATAAACCGGATAATTCCGAAACGCTATTCTAGTGCAGCACGGCGTTGCTCCTCTGTTGTCCGGATTGTCGCCAAACGTCCCGAACCGGATGGAAGCAATGCCGTGCAACTTGTTCATAAAAACTCAACCGGACAGCCGTGGGTCAAGTCCGGCCAAGAGGAAGGAAGCGCGACCTCATCCGAGGCAGGGCCGGCTAGCGCAATCGTGAGGGGCGGGGCGGGCCGCGGCTTCCTATAATCCGGGGAACGGCCACGAATTTGGAGGACAGCTCATGTCTCGCCATACCTCCGTCGGTCTCGATCGACGTCATTTCCTCGCGCTCGGCGGCGCGGGCGCGCTCGTCGCGGCGCTGGACTGGCGGGCCTGGGCGCAGGCTCCCGCCGCCGCGTCGCTGAAGCTCGGCTTTATCGGCGCCGGGCGCGAAGGCGGCGCGCTTGGCACGCTCTTCGCCAAGGCGGGGCACCTGGTGATGTTTTCTTCGCGCCACCCCGAGACGCTCAAGGACCTTGTCGCCAGCGCCGGCCCCAATGCCTCCGCCGGAACGGTCGAGGAGGCGGTCGCGTTTGGCGATGCGATGTTCCTCGTCGTGCCCTATACGGCGGTCGAGCAGATCGGCAAGGCTGTCGGCGCCGCGGTCGCCAAGAAGCCGCTGCTGGTCGATGTCAGCAACCCGATCCCGCGCCGCGACGGCGAGGATTTTGTCAAGCAGGTCAACGAAATGGGCGGTGCCGGCCTCGCCACGGCGAAATATTTCCCCGGCGCCAAGATCGTCCGCGGATTCAACGCGATCGGCTTCGGCAAGCTCGACGGCGACGCGAGCAAGAGCGACGCCAAGACCGGCGTGCCGATCGCCGGCGACGACAAGGGCGCGATCGAGCTTGCCTCGGCTTTGATCCGCCAGATCGGGTTCGAGCCGGTGCTGATCGGTGGGCTGGCGATGGGCAAGTATCTGGTCCCCGGCACGCCGCTTGCCGGCGAGCATTCGCCCGATGAACTCAAATCGATCGCCGCGACGCTGAAGTCGTAAGGACGCTGTGCCGGGTTAGTGCCCTTCGAGACGGCGCTTCGCGCCTCCTCAGGATGAGGTGTTTTCTTCGTGCAACCCTCAAGCTTCCCTCATCCTGAGGGGCGCCGCTAGGCGCGTCTCGAAGGACGCAAAGTGCCGATGCAAGACGACAACACGCCGGAAAAGACCGGCCTCGCCTACCGCCTGC
>DASZLY010000020.1:0-24379 GCA_035552135.1 Allostellaceae bacterium
CGCTCGGTGCGCACAGAGGCACGCAGCCCGACCTGTTCCTGCGCTGGAACCACATCCCAGCCGACTCAGTCGCAGTTGACGTCGTCGTCTTCCTGCATGGGTTTTCGCAATCGGGCGGGGCGATGCCGCTCGCCGAGAAGATCGAGCGCAGCGGCATGATCCTCACCGGCCGCACTCGTCCGACCCTGGCGATGCTGCCGCGCGGCAACTGGATAAGGCACTATTACTATGACTTCCCGGCGCTGCTCGACGGCGGACTCGACCTGCTGATCGGCTACGGGCTGCATCGGCTCTCGGAGCGGCGCGGCGCACCGGTGGCACTCGATCGCTTTGTCATGGCGGCGCATTCGGGCGGCGGGATGCCGGCGATCGACATTATCGCCGGCGCCCAGGCGCAGCCCGACGAGCTTTACGTGTTCGACGGGCTCTACGGCCGCGATCCGGCGGAGGGCGACCCGCTCGCCGGGGTCGAGATCGTCGAACGCTGGCTCGACGCCCGCTTCGCGGCCGAGCCGGCACGCCCGGGCGCGCTGCGCGTGCCGTTTATCGAGAGCCAGACTGGCCGGTTCTCGCGTGCCGTCGATGCGCTCGCCGCGGCGCGGCTCGCCGCCGCCGACCCGATGCTGCGGCCGCTGCTCGCCCGGCGCTACCGGGTGGAAGCAGCAGGCGTCCAGCATTCGCAAATCGCCCGCGTCGCCTTCCCCGCGCTCCTCGCCGACCCCGGCGCCGAGATCGACTGGTACGCGCCGCCGCACGGGTGACCCTCAGGGTGGGTAGAGCGCAGCGAAACCCGCCAATGCCGCGGGAAATGGTGGGTTATGCTTCGCTAACCCACCCTACGACGGCTCCAACGCAGGCTATACCTTGAGCACCTCGGCGCCCTGCGCCGCTTCGAGCTCGCAGGCGTTCACGGTCATCCCGAGCATCGTGTAATAGCCGATCGCGGTGGTGAGCTGGATCAGCTGGTCGTTGCCGAGCCGCGCCTGCAATTTCTTGAACAGCGCCTCGTCGGCGCGGTGCTGGCGCAGCAGCTGCCGGGTGAACTCGATGATGTCGGCGTCGTCCTGCGGCACGCCGCGCGAGTGGTTGTCGCGGATCGCCTCGATCGTCGCTTCCGGCACGCCCTGCCGCCGCGCGCCGCCGGTCTGCGCGCCCCAGACATACATCGCCTCGAACTCGCGGGCGACAGTCATCGCCGCCAGCACGCGGATCTTCATGTCGAGCTCGCCCTCGAACCGCACATAGGCGCCGAGATGCGCGACGCGGCCGGCGACCTCGGGCGAGTGCATGAACATCAGGAACGGACCCTGCACCGCGCCGCGGCTGGCGACGATCGAGTCGAACACCGCGTGGTGCTTGGCGTCGACCTGATCCTTGCTGGTGACGTAGGGGAGTCTCGCCATCGTCGTTTCCTCCGGTCTATTTCTCGCGCGTCGGGCAGGGCGGCGGGTTCTGGCTATAGCGGTTCCAGATCTCGCTCCGGCCGATCAGGGAAATGCCAATATAGCCGTGCAGCTCGAGCGTGCCATCGGGCCGCAGCGCCATTGTCGCGCGGTAGGTGTGGCCGCTCTCCGCGTCGTAGACCACGCCGTCTTCCCAATGCCCGGGCGATGTCGGCTTGAACCCGTACATGAAGGTGAGCCCGCAGAGTGGCTGGTCGCGCCGTGCCGGGTCGGGGTTTTTCATGTCGAGCCCTTGCGGGTTGGGGTCGTCCGGCTTGATGCGGAACCAGGCGAGCTTGCCGCACAGCGTGTCACCCGCGCCGCAATGCACGATGTCGATGATCCCGTTGCCAGCGGCGGTCTTCCAGTATCCTTCCGGCGACCCGGCGGGCGCAGCGGAGGCGGCCATCGGCAGCAGCCCGAGCGACAACAGCCCCAATGACAACAGGATTTGCCGCAAACCCTTGCGCATGCAGAGACCACCCGGCGGAAAAGATCGCCCAAAGTAGGGCGGCACGGCGCGCGGCGCCAGTCATTCGCAGCCTTCCTGGGAACCAATGCGGCATGAAGCGTGCATAGGACGGGTTGCGGCATCGGCGCCGTTTCGGCCGGGAGGCCGGTTGGCGTCGCCCCCACAACGACTATCTATTTCGCCATGCAAGCGCTCTTTATCGGCCAGGCCTATATCGACATCACCTTTGTCGCCGACGCGATCCCGACCGGCGACGACAAGACCGTCGCGCGCGACTATGCGGTGTCGTTCGGCGGCAACGCGGTCACCGCGGCCTTTTGCTGCGCTAAGCTCGGTATCGTGCCCGATCTGCTCGCCTCGGTCGCCGATGACTGGCTTGGGCGCATGTTCATCGACATGGCCGCGAAATACGGCGTGCCCGTCCATCACCGCAAGGTCGCCGGCTCGTCGCTGTCTTTCGTGATGCCGCGTGGCGAGCAGCGCGCGATCGTTCGCTGCCGCGACGACGATTACAAGCATCCCTACCCGCCGCTGCACCTGACCGGCTGCCGCGCGCTGCATGTCGACGGCCACCAGGCCGACGCCGCGATCGATTACGCGCGCGCGTGCCGCGCCGCCGGCATCCTCACCTCGCTCGACGGCGGCGGCCTGCGCGCCAACACGCACGAGCTGCTCGAATTCATCAACATCGCTGTCGTTGCCGAGCGCCTCTGCGAGCAGATGCGCCTCACCCCGCCCGAGATGCTGGCCTATCTGCGCGCCCGCGGCTGCAGGATCGGCGGCGTGACGATGGGCGCGCGCGGCATGCTGTGGTACCAGGAGGGCGGTGAGAACCGGCTCCTCCCGGCGCTCGCGGTACCGGCCGAGCGCATCGTCGACACCAACGGCGCGGGCGACATCTTTCATGGCGCCTATATCTATTCCCACCTCGCCAATCCCTCCGGGCTGTGGGAGGACCATTTCCGATTCGCCCGCGCCGCCTCGGCGCATGCGATACAATACCTTGGGAATGAGGCAAGCTTGCCCGGCCTGGCGCAAATCAACGAAGCTCAGGCGCGGTTCGACGAGAATCGCGGCGGGCCGCGCCTGCTGATGGCACAAAGGGGCTAGCGCCGAGACCGGTGCACGGGAGGTAAGAGGCAGTGAAGACGACCGCGCGACCGCGCGCCGCGCCGGACAGCGAAGACCTTGAAGACCCGATCGAGCAGTTCAAGCACGCCGTTCTCGCCAAGCTGACGCTCGCGGTCGGCAAGGATGCCGGCGCCGCCTCCGACCGCGACTGGTTCGTCGCCACCACGCTGTCGCTGCGCGACCGCGTGATCCATCGCTGGCTCGAGGTCGAGCGCGAGGCGCTCGCGCGCGGCCGCAAGCATGTCTATTACCTGTCGCTCGAATTCCTCATCGGCCGGCTGTTGAACGATGTCGCCGGCAATCTCCAGATGGACGACACGGTCCGTCGCGCGCTGGGCGATCTCGGCGTCGATTTCGAGCGCGTGCGCTATGCCGAGCCGGACGCGGCGCTCGGCAATGGCGGCCTCGGCCGGCTCGCCGCCTGCTTCATGGAGAGCATGGCGAGCCTTGGCATTCCCGCCTACGGCTATGGCATCCGCTACGACAACGGGCTGTTCCGCCAGATCGTCAAGGATGGCTGGCAGCAGGAATACCCCGAGGAGTGGCTGTCCTTCACCAACCCCTGGGAGTTCGAGCGGCCCGAGGTCACCTACGACATCACCTATGGCGGCTGGGTCGAGACCGTCGCCGGGCGCGGCAACCACATGCACTTCGTATGGCACCCCGAGGAGACGATCGAGGCCGTCGCCTACGACACGCCGGTCGTCGGCTGGAAGGGCCGCCACGTCAATCCGCTGCGCCTGTGGTCGGCACGCGCGGTCGACCCGCTGCGCCTCGACGTGTTCAACCGCGGCGACCATGTCGCTGCGCTAACCGAGCAGGCGCGCGCCGAGGCACTGTCGAAAATCCTCTACCCCAGCGACGAGTCCCCGGCCGGCCGCGAGCTGCGCCTGCGGCAGGAATATTTCTTCGTCTCCGCCTCGCTGCAGGATCTGGTGCAGCGCCACCGCAAGGCCTACGGCTCGCTCTATTCGCTGTCCGAGCGCGCGGCGATCCAGCTCAACGACACGCACCCGTCGATCGCCATCGTCGAACTGATGCGCATCCTTATCGATCTCCACAACATCCCGTGGAACGAGGCCTGGAAAATCACCGTCGACACCTGCCGCTACACCAACCACACGCTGTTGCCCGAGGCGCTCGAAAGTTGGCCGGTGACGCTCTTCGAGCGGGTGCTGCCGCGCCATCTGCAGATCATCTACCTGTTGAACGCCCGCCATCTCGAAGCCGCCGGCAAGGCCGGGCCGATCGGCCCCGAGAAGCTCGCCGCGATCTCGCTGATCGACGAGCGCGAGGGCCGCCATGTGCGCATGGGCCACCTCGCCTTTCTCGGCAGCGGCCGGATCAACGGCGTCTCGGCGATGCATAGCGGCCTCGTGCGCAAGATGCTGTTCCGCGAGCTCGACGCCTATTACCCCGACCGCATCGTCAACGTAACCAACGGCATCACCTTCCGCCGCTGGCTCTACCAGGCCAATCCCGGGCTGACGCGGCTGTTGTCGGAGACTTGCGGCACCGACATCCGCGACAATCCCGACGCGATCGGCCGCTTCGCGCGCCAGGCCGGTGACAATGGGCTGCACGAGCGGCTGCGCGCGGTAAAGCGCGCCAACCGGCTGGCGCTCGGCCGGGTAATCCGCGACCGGCTCGGCCTGTCGGTCGACCCGAACGCGATGTTCGACGTGCAGATCAAGCGCATCCACGAATACAAGCGCCAGCTCCTCAACCTCCTGGAGACCGTGGCGCTCTACAACGCGATGCGCGCCGACCCGGCCCGCGACTGGGTGCCGCGGGTCAAGATTTTCGGCGGCAAGGCGGCGGCGAGCTATGTCACGGCCAAGCTCATCATCAAGCTGGCGCACGACATCGCCGAAGTGGTCAACCGCGACCCGGCGGTGCGCGACCTGCTCAAGATCGCCTTCCTGCCCAACTACAATGTCAGCCTCGCCGAGATGATCATCCCGGCCGCCGACCTTTCCGAGCAGATTTCGACCGCCGGCATGGAGGCCTCGGGCACCGGCAACATGAAGCTGGCATTGAACGGCGCGCTCACCGTCGGCACGCTCGACGGCGCCAATATCGAAATCCGCGACGCGGTCGGCGCCGGCAACATCTTCATCTTCGGCCTCCTCGCCGACGAGGTCGCCGAGCGCCGCCAGGCCGTGTGCGACGGCAAGCGCGCGATTGTCCCCTCGGCGATACTGGCCGAAGTGCTCGAGGCGATCGAGGCCGGCGTCTTCTCGCCCGGTGAGCGCGACCGTTTCCGCCCGCTAATCCACTCGCTGCGCCACGGCGACCACTACATGATCGTCGCCGATTTCGACGCCTATTGGCGCGCCCAGCGCCAGGCCGACGATCTGTGGCGCGACCAGGAAGCCTGGTCCGCCGCCTGCGTCAACAACATCGCCGGCATGGGCTGGTTCTCCGCCGACCGCGCGATCGGCGAATACGCGAAAACGGTCTGGCACGCGCGCGTGTGATTTTACGCCCGGTCGTCGAACATCTGGCGAATTTTGGCTGCGAGGCCGGCGAAGTTGAACGGCTTGACGATCAGCTGAACACCAGGATCGAGCCGGCCTTGGTGGATGATGGCATTCTGCGCATAGCCGGTGGTGAACAACACCTTCAAGTCGCCCCTGAGATTTCGCGCCTGGTCGGCAAGCTGCCGGCCATTGAAGGGTCCGGGCAAACCGACATCGGTAAAGAGCAGCTCAATTTGTGGCTCGCTCGCTATCAGGCTTAGCGCGGCATCGCCCTCCGCTGCCTCCAATACTTCGTATCCGAGCTCGCGCAAGATATCGGTGGTATAAGCCCGCACAGCGTCATTGTCTTCGACCACGAGAATTGTTTCCCGGCCGCCGAGCGCGGGCTGCTCCGCCGCGGGAATTGGCTCGTAAGCGATACCCGGCTGGTCGCGCAGACGCGGCAGATAGAGGCGAACCGTCGTGCCTTCTCCGGGTTCGCTGTAAATTTTAATGTGCCCGCCCGATTGCTTGATGAACCCGTATACCTGCGACAGCCCCAAGCCGGTCCCCGCGCCAATTTCCTTGGTGGTGAAGAACGGCTCAAACGCTTTCTCGACGACGTCGTGCGTCATTCCTATCCCGGTGTCGCTGACGGCGAGCATGACGTACTGGCCGGCGGTCACTTCGGCATTGGCGCTTGCATAGGCGTCGTCGAGATGAGTGTTCGCGGTTTCCAGCGTGAGCTTGCCGCCGTCCGGCATCGCGTCGCGAGCGTTTACGGCGAGGTTGAGGATGGCGTTTTCAACCTGATTGGGGTCTGAGGCAATCCGCCAAAGCCCGCCCGCCAACACGCTTTCGATTGTGATGTGCGCTCCGAGCGTGCGCCCGAGCAGGTCGGACATTCCGACGATCAACCGATTTAATTCGACTGGCCGCGGATCGAGAGGCTGGCGGCGTGAATAGGCAAGCAGCCGGTGAGTGAGGGTTGAGGCGCGCTCCACTGCACGCGAAGCTGCTTCCAGAAACCGATAAAGGCCCATATCGGTTCTGCTTATCCGGCGCTGCACGGTCTCGATATTGCCGCTGATGACAGTCAGGAGGTTATTGAAATCGTGAGCAATTCCTCCGGTAAGCTGCCCGATTGCCTCCATCTTCTGAACCTGCCGGAGCTGCTCTTCAATCGTCCTGCGTTCGGTCAAGTCGCGCGTGACCTTGGCAAATCCGACAGCTTCACCTACTTCGTTGTGAACCTCGTTGATAATGATGTTGGCCCAAAAACGGGCACCGCCTTTGCGGACGCGCCATCCTTCCATCGCGATCCGCCCGGCGCGCCGGGCGGTCGTTAGGGCCTGTTCCGGTACACCGTTGCGTCGATCTTCTTCCGTGTAAAAAATCGAGAAATGTTCGCCGATCATCTCGTCGGCCGTATAGCCTTTGATCCGCTCGGCGCCAGCATTCCAGCTTATTACCATGCCGCTCGGGTCGAGCATGAAGATGGCGTAGTCGGTGACGCTCTCGACAAGATTGCGAAACTGTCGCTCGCTCTCGAAAAGCTTCAAAAACACATCACTTATTTCTTGGGTTCGTGCTTCGATTCGCTGTTCGAGCGTATTGTTCAACTCTCGAAGCTCGGTTTCGGCCCGCCGTCGGCCGCGGACCTCGCGCGACAGGTCGGCGATCTTCTGATTAAGCGCGGCGAAGCTGACCACGGCCTCGATTTTGGGCCGGAACCGGAGTAGGACCGTCCTTGGGCGGAACTCTCCCTCCGGTCGCAAGGCCGCACCGCTGCATTGGCATTCGAGTGGTTCGCCGTTTGGTCGGCGGAAGATGAGCGCACCCGGCAGGGGCTCTCGCGTGCCCGCACAGAGGCGGAGATATTCGCGCGCGCGGGCCGGCGGCGTTTCCAAGAGGTCAAAGACGCTTCGCCCGATCAGGCTTTCTGCCCATCCATCAAAAACCCGCGCAAGCCGGCGGTTTGCAGCGATGATCGTGCCGTCAGCGTCGAGTATTACGATGAACTCGGGAAGCGCATCTAACGTCGCCAAAAGTTCCGGGGACACCGCGTACTACCTGCGAAGAAACCGACCTAACGGTAAGAACACAGCTAGGCGCCCGTGCTCCGCTGATATTCGCGGCCTTCCGCCTTTTCGGCCTCCTCTGTCGCCTTCAGGTAAACCACGACGCGGCATTCGGGATGCCCCTCGGCAATAGTGCGCTGCAATTCGACCTTGCCATAGCCGAGGTTTTCCGCGGCGATGTGCCCGAAGACGTTCGAGGTCATCATGCACATCGACCGCCGCCCGATAACTTTCTCGGCGAACGGACACGCCGTATTGCCGAGGACGACCTTGTCCTCGGTCTCCTCGATGATGAAGAAATTGCCCTCGATACGGCGTTTGAGGTCGACGAGCACGTCGGCGACTTGCTCGCGAGTGAGAGACGACACGTTGTACGCGCGGCGGTAGTCCTGGTTGATCTTCTCGCCGATGGCTGCGCCAACGACGCTGATGTAGCCGGACGCTTCACCGATCCCGACGACATCTTCCAGTGCGCCCGCCAGTTCGCGGATGAGCGTGCGGGTAAAGACGTCGCGGTCGAGGGGAATTTCGAGCGCGCTGGCGGCAGCGGCGCGATCCTGGCTGACTGCCATCTTAAAACCCTTCTTGGTGGTCGGGGAAGCAGACAGCACTCTACCTGTTGACCGCTCAGTTCTTTGATTCAATTTGTAAATCGCCTAACACGGATGGTAACAAGCCGTCGGCTTATGCCGGCTGCTCGTCGGCTGGCGCCGTGATCGCGCGCTGCCCGCTTAGTCATGGCGCTGCAATAGCAGCGAATAGCAGCGGCAAGGATCGGTCGCTATCCCGCCGCGAGGCGCGGCGCGCCGAGGCGGTCCTGGTCGAGCTTTGGCCCGCCGGCGACGATCTGCACCACTCCGGCCATGAAGCCGACCAGCACGCCGATCTTCCAGGCGTAGTCGTAGGAGCCATAGGCGGTGAAGATGAGCCCGCCGCCCCAGGCGCCGAGCGACGAGCCGACCTGGTGCATGACGAACGAGATGCCGAGCAGCGTCGCCATGTAGCGTGTGCCGAACATTTCGGCGACGAGCCCGCTCACCAGCGGCGCGACGCTGAGCCACAGCATCCCCATCGCCGCGGCGAAGACGAGCGTGCTCGCCGGGGTCGGCGGCATCATGAAATAGGCGGTGAAGACAAACGCCCGCAGGATGTAGAGCAGCCCCAGCAGGATGTGCTTCGGATAGCGCGCCCCGAGCCAGCCGGCGGTGAGCGAGCCGAGGCAGTTCATCCCGCCGATCACCGCGATCGCCTCGGCGCTCAGCATCGGGTCCTGGCCGCAGATCGCCAGATAGGTCGGCAGGTGTGTCGTCAGGAAGACGAGGTTGAGGCCGCAGACGAAATACGCCCCCGACATCACCAGGAACGGGCGGTGTCGCAGGGCCTGGCCGAGCATCGCACGCATCGTCGTCTTGCCCGAGCCGCGTGCCGGCATGCGGTCGGCGCCGCCGGCGAAAAAGCCCGACGGCAGCATCATCGCCGCGAGGAACACGAAGAACACCGCGGCGACCTGCCAGGCGTGGCTCGCGAGGATCGATTGCGTCGTCACCGGCACCAGGAGCGTGCCCAGCGAGCCGGCGGCCGAGACGATGCCGAGCGTCTTGCTGCGCCGCTCCTCGGAGACGCTGCGCGCCACCGCAGTCATGACCAGCGAGGAGGCAGTGCACGACAGCGCGATGCCGACCATCGCGCCCGAGACGACCAGCGCCGCCGCGCCGTGCGCGCTCGCCATCACGCCCAGCCCGGCGACATAGATTACCGCACCCGCCAGCATCGTCACGCGCAGTCCGAAGCGGTCGGCGAGCGCGCCGACCGGCGCCTGCGAGATGCCCCAGACGATGTTCTGCACCGCGATCGCAGCGGTGAAATCGGCCGCGGTCAGCGCCAGGTCGCGCGTCACCGGCGTCAGGAACAGGCCGAGGCTCTGGCGCAACCCCATGCCGAGGCTCAACAGCACGGCGGCGCCGATGAGGATCAGGCGGGTCTGGTTGCGGGTCGCGACGGCGGCGATGACTGACATGTCTGCGAGCGCTCGGCTACTGGCGATTGACGCGACACTGTGCCCGATGCCCCGCTGGCCGATGCTTACCGATTGGGCATGGCTGACCGGCGCGGCTTAGGGCCGCTCAGCCGTCGCGTTAGCTAGACTTAGCCTAGAACCGCACCTTGACCCCGCCATAGACCGCGAGCGGCATGCCCGGGGCGATGAACCGGTTGTCGACGCCGATGCCGCTGACCGGCACGCCGGGCGCGTTGACGCCGGTCGGGTCGCCATACGCGCCAAACGTCGCGTATTTCGCGTCGAGCAGGTTCGAGATATTGGCGAACAGCTCGATATGGTCGGTCACCTTGTACGAGCCGTGCAGGTTGACGACCGCGTAGCCGGGCAGCGGCGCGTTCTGGTTCGCTTCGTCGCCGCGCAGGAACTGGTCGCTGAAATAGGTCAACACCGCGCCGATCGTCCATTGCCCGGCGGGATGGAAATCGATGCCCGCCTTGAACTGGTTGAGCGGAATCCCCGGCAGCCGGTTGCCCGGCATCACCTGGATGTTGCCGTTGCCGTCGGCGAACGGGTTGCTGGCTGACGGCAGGGTCAGGGGAGACTGGAACGTCGCATCGACCAGGCTGTAATTGACAAAAGCCGACCAGGTCTCGTCGCGATAGCCGATCCCGGTCTCGATGCCCTGGCGGCGGGTCGCGCCGATATTCTCGAAAAAGCCGGAGCTGATCGAGGTGGCGACACCGTAAATGTCGTCGTCGAGATCGGTGCGGAACAACCCGGCATTCCATGTAAAGCGCCCCGGCACCATCGCCGGCACCCGGAAAACGCCGCGCAATCCGGCCTCGTAAGTGTGCGACACGACCTGCTTCAAATTCGGCGGGTCGGACGACAGCGACGATGGCAATAGGCACGGTTGCGCCGGATTGGAGCATTCGATCTCGCTCGGGGTCGGGATGCGGTTGCCCTCGGAATAGCCGGCATAGGCGGTCATCCGGCCGCTGAGCCTATAGGTCGCGCCGATCGCCGGGTTGAACCGGGCATAGCGGCTATTGCCGGTAAGGCTGGTGCCGAGATTGTCGGTGAGGCCGATCGTCGCCAGGTTGTAGCGGCCGCTCGCCGTGACCGCCAACGCCGGGGTTATATTGAACGTGTCGGTGACGAACGCGCCGTAATAATTGTCGGCCGCGCCGAGATTGACCGGCGTCGCCTGGAAGCCGGTGTTCTCGGGGGTGTTGACGAAAAACCCGGACGCCTGCACCTGCAGCGCCGGATCGATGACACCGATCTCCGCCGCGCTTTGGAAATTGATGTCGGAATGGTCGATGCTGGCGCCGAGCACCAAATGGTTCTGGTGCCCGAACACATCGCCGGTATAGGTCGCCTGCAGCGTACCGCCGGTCGTGACCGCGTGGATGTCCTCGAAATCGGTCTGGCCGACCGGGCTCGTTCCGCCATTCGACAGGTCGGGGATCGCCGCACCGGTCTTGCTCGCGAGCGCCGTCGCGCCGTCCGGCTGGCACAGCGTCGAGCTGCCGTCGCCGCAGGCGGTGTAGTCGGTGGTGTTGCCGTTGACCACTGTCTGGTGGAACTGCCGGCGATAGGCGTTGATCTGGAACGACAGCTCCTCGGTCGCCCGATAGCCGCCGTTGATGGCTACAAAAGCGAGCTGATTGCTGTTGTTTTGCGGCGTCGTGAAATCGAGCGTGCGACCGACTGCCAGCGTCTGCTCCGGCGTCGTACCGGCGCCGTAGAGGCTGTTATCGGCGCCGCTGAAGCTGATGTCGAGTGACGCCCTATCGCTGCGCCCGGCAATGTCGGCGTAGATCTGCCGCAAGCGATTGGGCGAAAACTGCCGCCAGCCATCCTCGTCGAACCACCGCCCGGCGATATAGGTCGCGAAATTGCCGGCCTGCTTGCCGTACTGGAACTCTTCGCTCCGCTGGCCGAACGAGCCGCCGGCGAACGTGTTCTCGAAGCCCTGATAGGTAAAGCCATTCTTCATCGTGATGACGGCCGCGCCGCCCAGCGCATTGAGCCCGTAGACCGGGTTGGCACTGACCATGTCGAACCGGTCGATCGCGATACCGGGGATCAGGTCCCAGTTGACCGTGTCGCCGAACGCCTCGTTGATGCGCACGCCGTTCTGATAGACCGCGATCCCCTGCGGTGTGCCGAGCACGGGCGAGGCCTCGAATCCGCGGTAGAGGATGTCGGGCTGAAACGCGTCGACCAGCGTCGAGTTGACGTTGACGCTCCCCGCCTGGTCGTTGAGGCCCTGAACCAGGTTCGGCGTCCCCTCCCGCGCGAGGTCGCCGGCGGTGAGGCTCTCGAGATTGGCCGGCACCTTGTCGCGGTCGATGCCGATGCCGGGCAGCGGGCTGGTGCCGATCACCTCGACCGGGGCGAGCGTCGCCTCGGGCAGCGCCGTGGGCGCGCTGGACTGCGCCGCCGCGCCGCCGGCGACGACGCAGAGCGCGACTCCGCCGAAAATCGCCTCCCGTAGCACCGGCATTCCCCAAGTTTCTCAACTTATTGGTGGATTACCGCATGAGCGCGGTGCGGATGCTGTAGCAGCCACTTTCCGATATTATTGGGAAAACCGCCCGCTTCATGGCTGGTTCCCCGCCGGTAGGCCGCAGGCGATAGGCAGGCCGGAGCGGTCGTGGCATACAAGATTGTGACCACCCAGCGCAGCCAGCTCAGCGCCGAGCTGGCGATGCCGCACATGGCCGACGCGATCCGCGTCGCAACGGCCTTTGGCCTCGGCCGCGGCGAGTTGAGCCTTGCCCCGGTCCTCCCCGTGCAAGCCGAACCGCGCTCCTGAAGTACGCCGCGATCGCGTGAAGCGAAAGCCGCGCGCCCCATCCTGAAACGAAAAGCGGCGCGCTGGTTGAGCGCGCCGCCTTAGCGTTTCACCGCGACCGGCCGACTATCCCTTGACGCCGCCCATGGTCAGCCCGGCGGTCATCCGGCCGCGGAACATGTAGTACACGACGACGGGCGGGATCGCGTAGACGAGCGCCGTCGCCATCATGTAGTTCCACGGCGACTCGTCGCTGTTGAGGAACTGCGCGAGCGCCACCGGCACGGTCATGCTGCGTTTGTTCGACAGCAGCAGGAACTGGTACAGGTACTCGTTCCACGCCAGCAGCAGCGCATAGGTGCCGACCGCGACCAGCGCCGGCGCCATCAGCGGCAGGTAGACGCGGAAATACACCTGCATCGGTGACGCCCCGTCAATCCGCGCCGCCTCATCGAGTTCCATCGGGATGCTGCGGCCATATTGCTGGAAGATGAAGATCGCGTAGGGCGTGGCGAAGGTCACCTCGACCGCGATGATCGACCAGACATTGTTGCCGAGTCCGTAGATCTGCATGATCCGGTAGAACGGGATTGCCAGGAACGAGGCGGGCACCAGATAGGTCAGCAGTGCCGCGTTGGTCAGCAGCCAGCCATGGCGGATCCGCATCCTGCCGATCGAGTAGCTGACCATCGAGCCGATGCCCAAGGTCAAGAACACCGTCCAGAAGCCGATATAGACGCTGTTCGCGTACTGGTGCCAGAAATACTCCAGATACCAGTACCCTTCGGTGAAGACGATCCAGAAGCTGTAGGCCGAGGGATCGGCCGGCCACAACAGTGTGGTGAACACGTCGTTGTGTGACTCGAGCGCCACCATGACCATGTTGTAGATCGGCGCCAGCGTCCAGATGCACAGCACCAAGCCAAGCAACATCGCCCCCGCCTCGCCGAGTATGCGGCGGCGCTTGTAGTTCGGGCGGCTGGCCGGGGCGCCGCCGGCGGAGACCGCGGTCACAGCTGCACCTCAGAGGTGCGCAGCTTGTGCATCAGCGTCATCACCAGCGGGATCATCAGCGGCAGGGCCGACAACACCGCGGCGACGCCGAGCTGCGGCCGGGCGATCTCGAACGCGTCACGAATACCGAGCGTCGCCAGCACATGCGTCGACAGCGCCGGGCCGCCGCCTGAGATGAAGTACGCGGTGTTGAAGTCGCCCAGCGTGAAGATCGTCGAGAGCAGCGTGCAGACAAGATAGAGGTTCGCCAGCAGCGGAAAGCTGACATGGATGAACCGCCGCATGCCGGTCGCGCCGTCGACCTCGGCCGCCTCATAGAGCTCCTGCGGGATGGCCATGCGGCCGGCGAGCAGGATCACCGTCCAGAACGGCATGTTCTTCCAGATATAGGTAACGATCACCGAGCCGAGCGCCAGCCAGCGCGAGGTGTCCAGCCAGCCTGGCCCGTCAACGCCGAAGGTGTCCCATAGCACGTTGTTCACCAGGCCCCACTGGGTGTTGAGCATCCAGTGGATCGAGATGAAGGTCGGCAGCGCCGGCACGGCCCAGGGCAACACGTAGATCATCAAGAGGCCCTTGACCCACCAGCCCTTGCGCATGAAGAAGCCCGACAACAGCAGCGCCAGGAACATCTTCACGTTCACCCCGATCACCAGGTAGATGATCGTGTTGACCACCGTCTGCTGGTAGATCGGGTCGTGTAGCAACTCAACATAAAGGCTCGGATCATGGCCGAGCCACAGCCCGTAGAATACCGGGAAGATCACGAAAGCGATGAACACCCCCACGTAGGGGATGCAGAACGCGATCGCCCAGGCATATTCCGAGCCTTGCAGGCCGCCGCGCAGGCCGCGCAGCCGCGAGCGTTGGCCGACGGTGGAGCGAGCGCCTTCGAATAAGGCTGTGGTCATTGGCGCCTCTCAGCTCTGAACGATCGGATATTTGCCGAGGATTCCCTCGATCTTCTTGAACGCGGCGTCGGTCGCCTGTTCCGGAGTCATGCCGTTGCGGATGACGTCGGCCTCGGCCGCGCCCCACACCTGCTGCGCGTTGACCTCGGCCCAGCCCGGATTGAATACCGGGTAGTTCGCGACGGTATCGCTCAGCATGCCTTCCTCGGCATACGCTTTGACCTGCGGGTCGCCGGCCGTCCAGAACGGATCGCTCTTGACGATCGATGGCATCGTCGGCAGCCAGCGGCCCAGCCCCTCTTTCAAGAAGCCGTTCGATACCTCCGGCTTGATTAGATACGTCATGAATTCCTTGGCGACGTCGATGCTCTTGGCGCCCTTGGGGATGAAGGCGCCGCCAATGCCCAGCTCCGCGGTCATCGGCGTACCGTCATTCTTGTTTCCCAGCCCCATTGTGGCGACTTGGGACCGCTCCGCCTTGTCCTTGATCGCGACCTCAGTCGAGATCGTGCCATCGAGGTCCATCACGAACAGCTTGGAGTGGAAGGCGTTGTTATCGTCGGCATCATTCCAGCTCAGCGCGCCCGACGGCACATACCCGTCCTTGTACGCCTTTGTTATATACGTCAAGGACTTGATAACCGCTTCCTTAACTTTTGGATCATCAAGATGCGCCTTGCCATCCTTGGTGACGATGCCGTTGCCGCCATTGGCAATGAGGAAATGGTGGAACATGTTGTTGCCGTCGGCAGGGCCGGTCGTCGTGCACTGCAGCCCCATCGAATAGATATTGCGCGTCGTCTCGCGCAGCTTCGCCTGCATCGGCTTGAAGAAGTCCCAGAATGCGTCCCAGGTCTTCGGCGCATCCGACAGCTTGAAGCCGGCCTTCTCGACCAGCGGCGTCCAGACGTGGAACGGCAGCACGGCGGTCTTGAACGGGATCAGATAGCCGCCGCGCTTCTTCGTGGTGTTGTTGTAATACTGCGTCCCGAGATAGACGGTCGGATGGTACTTGTCCTTTTGAGTGTCGATGACGTCGCTGACCTCGACCACCTTGTCGTCCCAAGCGTTCTGCGGCACGACCACCTGGTCGTTGATGTCGTGCGAGATCAGGTCGGGCACATCGCCGCTTGTGATCGCCGAAACGATCTTCTGCATCAGCGGGGCGAACGGGATCAAGCTGTAGTCGATCGTGTTGCCGCTGGCCTTCTGGTATTCCTCGACGATCCGCTTGAACGCGGCGTCTTCCTCGGGGACGAAGCCCTGCGTCCACCATACCGTCGCGGTCTTCGCGGCGGCGTTGGCGACAAACGGACGAGCCAGAGTGCCCGCCGCTGCGACGGCTAGCGTGTTGCGAAGAACCGTACGCCTCGTCAATATCATTGCTTTTCCTTCCCTACGCCGGCAACGCCGCTCCGTCCGGCCGCATATTCGTTATGGGCTGGCGGCGGACTATAGAGTGCGCAACCTCGCTGCTCAATTGTTATTGCATTACAGAGTTGCAATGTGAGCGGGGTCGAAATACCCGTCAACACCTGAACCAATTGGTTTAGGCGGGCCTCACGTAAACGTGACGCTGGCGAAAGGCCGCAAGCCCCTCTGCCGGCCCGCCGCGTCAATCGGGCGCAGCCGCCGTCCCGCTCGATGCTCCTCGCCGCCCCGGACGCGCGTAGGCGCCGGCAAGCGGCGCCACGGCGCGCGTCCCGCCTCAGGTGGATTCGATCGGGTATTTCGCGAAGATCTGCTGGCACCATTTGAACGCCTTGTCGGCGGCGGCTTGCGGGGTCATGCCGTCCTTGATGACGTCCGCCCATGCCGCGCCGAAGACGTGCTGGTTGCGCACCTCGGCCCAGGCCGGGTTGAAGACGAAGAAGTCGGGCACGGTCGGGCCAAGCAGCGCCTGCTCGGTATAGGCTTTGCGGTGCGGGTCCTCGGTCCACCATGAGTCGTCCTTGACGACCTGCGGGAAGGACGGGACGTTCCGGCCCATGCCGATCTTGAGGTAGTCGTTGGTGACCTTGGGCTGGATCAAATATTTCATGAAGTCCTTGGCGACCTCGATGTTCTTGGCGCCCTTGGGGATCATCCCGCCGGTATGCGTCACCTGCGCGGGGACGGGTTTGCCGTCGTTGCTGAGCGGCAGTCCCTGCACCACGATGTCGTCGTAATCCTGCTTGTTCTTGATGATCGCGACCTCGGTCGAGATCGTGCCGTCAAGGTCCATGACCAGCGTCTTGGCGTGGAACGCGTTGTTGTCGTCGGCGTCGTTCCAGTTGATCGCGCTCGACGGCACGAATCCGTCCTTGTAGGCCTTGGTCGTGTAGTCGACCAACTTGACCACCGCCTCGCGCACTTTCGGGTCGTCGAAATGCGGTTTGCCGTCCTCCGAGACGATGCCGCCACCGCCATAGGCCAGCAGCCAGTAGTTGAAGAAGTTGTTCGGGTCGTTGCCCTGTGTCGTCAGCTGGAAGCCGAGCCCGTAGACATTGCGCATTCCTTGCGCGCGCAGCTTCTTCTGCACGTCCTTGAAGAAGTCGTAATACGCGTCCCAGGTCTTCGGGATGTCCTCCATCTTCATGCCGGCCTTCTCGACCAGCGGGCGCCAGATGTGGTTCGGCAGCGACGCGGTCTGGTACGGCGCCAGGTAGAAAGCGCGCTTCTTGGTGACGCTGTTGTAGCTGTTGGCCGAGAGCAGCGCGCTCGGGCTGTAATGCTGCTTTTGCGTCTCGACGACATCGCTCAGATCGACGAGCTTATCCTGCCACGCCCACACCGCGTTCATCTCGACCGGGCTGTTCTGGAAGAGGTCGGGAACGACCCCGCTGGTGATCGCCGAGATCGTCTTCTCGCGCATTGGCGCGTAGGGGCTGATCGTGTAGTCGATCTTGTTGCCGCTCGCCTTCTCGTAATCCTCGACGAGCTTCTTGAAGGCGATGTCCTCTTCCTGGGCGAAGCCCTGGATCCACCATACCTCGGCCTCCTTGGCCGCGGCGTTGGCGACATGGGGCCGGGCGAGCGCGCCGAGAGCGGCGGCCGCGGCGGTACTGCGCAAGATGGACCGGCGGGTAAGTTGCATGGCGAGGCCTCCTCCCAAAATACCGCCCCGGCGGGGGCCGGGGTTTGAAGCGTTCATTTTGGTGTAAGGAGAAACCCGTCGCGCGAGGCAAGTCAATGCCCCTCGCCGGCGGCGCGCCCTCGCCGCCGCCGGCCGTCACCCCGGTTCCGTGTCGCACCCGGCCGACCGCGGCCGGGCGGCGCGTCAGGTCGTCGCGATCGGGTATTTCGCGAAGATCGCCTCGGCCTGCTTCCACGCCTTGTCCGCCGCCGCCTCGGGGCTCATCCCATTCTGGATGATGTCGGCCCAGGCGACAGGCCAGACATGCGTGTTCTGAATTTCCGAGTAGGCCGGGTTGAATGCCCAGTATGCCGGATAGGTTTGGCCCAGCACGGCCTGATCCGTATAGGCCTTGCGGTGCGGGTCGGCAAACCACCACGGGTCGTCCTTGACGATCTGCGGCATCACCGGGACGTTGCGACCGAGGCCGACCTTCAGGTACTCGCCCACCACCTTCGGCTGGATGAAGTACTTGAGGAAGTCCTTGGCCACCTCGACGTTCTTCGCGCCCTTCGGGATCAGCTTGTTGGTCACGGTCAGTTGGCTCGGGATGACCTTGCCGTCATTGCTCATCGGCAGGCCGAGCGTGACAATATCGTCGTATTCCTCCTTGTTCTTGATGATCGCCACCTCGGTCGAGATCGTCCCATCGAGGTCCATGACAATCTGCTTGGAGTGGAAGGCGTTGTTGTCGTCGGCGTCGTTCCAATTGAGCGCGCCCGACGGCACGTAGCCGTCTTTGAACGCCTTCGTCGGATAGGTCAGCGCCTTGATGACGGCTTCCTTGATGTTCGGATCGTTCGACTGGAGCTTGCCGTCCGGCGTCACGAGGCCCTTGCCGCCATAGGCGGCGACGAAATAGTGGAAGGTGTTGTTGGGATCGACGCCATTGGTCGTCACCTGCAATCCCATGCTGTAGACATTGCGCGAACCCTGGGCGCGCAGCTTCTCTTGCATCGGCTTGAAGTAGTCCCAGAAGGCGTCCCAGGTCTTGGGGGCGTCGCCGAGCTTGTAGCCGGCCTTCTCGACCAGCGAGCTCCAAACATGGAAGCATAGCGTCGCACCGACAAAGGGTACGCCGTAATAACTGCGCCGTTTGGTGGCGCCGTTATAGTACTTCGCCGAGAGCAACGCCGCTTCGCTGTATTGCGCCTTCTGCGTCTCGACGACGTCGCTGACATCGACGAGCTTGTCCTGCCAGGCGTACATCGCGCCGATTTCCGCCTGGTTGGCGGTCACGATGTCGGGCACGTCGCCGCTGGTGAGCGCCGAGATGATCTTCTGCCGCTCCGGCGCGTAGGGGATGATGCTCAAATCGATCGTGTTGCCGCTCGCCTTCTGGTAGGCCTCGACAACCGTCTTGGTGGCGACGTCCTCTTCCTGGGCAAAGCCCTGGGTCCACCATACGGTGGCGGTCTTGGCCGCGGCATTGGCGATATAGGGGCGCCCGAGGGCGCTGAGCGAAGCGATGGCCGCACTGCTGCGCAGCACCGACCGGCGGGTCAGCCGCATGACGACTCTCCTTCCTGTTCAACCCCGGATACCCGGGCAGCCTTTGATTGATTTTGTGGCTGCGGAGGAAAGCAGAGACCCGTTGCGCGGACGGGTCAATGCCGCCGCTGTTTGCATTTGAGCGACATCAAAAGCATTCGCTCAGCACAATGATGCGTGATCGCCTATCCCTGCGCCCTGGCAAGCCCGCCGGCGATATAGCGGTGCAGCGCGAAGAACAGCGCGAGCGGCGGCAGCGCGTAGACGATTGCCGCCGCCATCATCGCGTTCCACGGCGCGTCGGTATCGGCGAAAAGCTGCCCCTGCATCATCGACACGGTGGTGTGGCGCTGCGAGGTCAACAGCACGAACTGGTAGACGTAGTCGTTCCACGCGATGATCAGCGCGTAGCTCGCGACCACCGCCAGCGCCGGCAGCATCAGCGGCAGATAGAGGTGGCGGAAGAGCTGCGGCGCCGAGGCGCCGTCGAGCCGCGCCGCCTCGTCGAGCTCGAACGGGATAAGCCGCGCGTATTGCTGCAGGATGACGATCGCGAACGGCGTCGCGAACGCCACCTGCGCCGCGATCACCGCCAGGCGACTGTCGCCGAGCCCGTAGCCGTGCACGATGCCGAACATCGGGATCACTAGGCACGAGGCCGGCAGCGCATAGCTCAACAGCCCGGCATTGCCGAGCCAATTGCCCCCCGCCGGCCGCAGCCGGCTCAGCGCAAACCCGGCGAGCGCGGCGATGAGCACGGTCAGCACCATCGTCGTCAGGCCGATATAGAGGCTGTTGCCGAACTGCAGCCAGAACTCCTCGAGGTAGCGCGCCTTCTGCGACAGCGCATCCCAGAACCCGCCGAGCGAGGGGTCAGGCGGGAAGATGTTGCCGTCGAACTCGATCTCGCCCTCTTCGGGATCGAGCGCGATTAGCAGCATGTTGTAGACCGGCGCCAGCGACCAGATCAGCAGGACGAGGCCGACCGTCGCCGATCCCGCCGTCACTGCCGCGCGGCGCAGCCGGTAGCGCGCGCTCACAGCTGCAGCCCGCGTTGCAGCCGGCGCATCAGCAGCACGCCGAGCGGGATCAGCACCGGCAGCATCGTCACCGACACGGCGATCCCGAGCGCCGGGTGCGCGTCCTCGAACGCGAAACGATAACTCAGCGTCGCGATCACGTCGGTGGCGTGCACTGGCGTGCCGCCCGAAACGAAATACGCGGTGGCGAAATCCCCCACCCCCCAGATCGCCGCCAGGAGCGTGCAGACGAGATAGAGGTTAGCCAGCATCGGCACGGTGACATGTGCGAAGCGCCGCACCCCGCCGGCCCCGTCGACCGCGGCGGCTTCGTAGATTTCGCGCGGGATCGCGAGCCGCCCGGCGAGCAGGATCAACGTCCACAGCGGCAGCCACTTCCAGGCGAACGCGATGATATTGCTGCCGAGCGCCAGCGGATAATGGTTGAACCAAGTCGGCCCCTCGATGCCGAACACCTGATCCAGCACGCCGTCAATCAGCCCGTATTCGCCGATCAGCATCCAGTGGAACGAGATGAATGCCTGCACCGTCGCGAGAAACCATGGCACCACGAAAATCACGAGCAGCGGCTTGATCCACCACCGCCGCTGCAGGAAGAAGCCGGACAGCAGCAGCGCCAGCACCATCTTCAGATTGACGCCGATGCCGACGAACAGCACCGTGTTGAGAACCGCCAGCCAGTAGAGCCGCTCGCCGTACAACTCGCGATAGAGCGCCGGGTCGCGCCCCATCCACAGCGCCACCACCAGCGGATAGCCGGCAAACGCGACGAACACCGTCGCATACGGCATGACAAAGGCGGCCGCCCAGGCCAATTCGCCGCCGCGCCTATAAGCCGGCCGCCGCCGCCGCGGCTCCATCGCCAGGGGCGGCAGGCCCAGCGCCTGCTCGGTACTCCTCATTGCCGCCAATCATTGCGGCTTTGCCGCGCCGCGGCAATCCTGCGCCTCCTGCAGCCCCGGCAAATCCAAGCGGCCGCTCATGCCCCTTAGGCAATCCTTGCAGAGCGGTAAGCGGTTAGTCGACACCGCGCAGAAGTCATCGGGAGGCTGGCGCAGCAGGGGTCACGCCCCGGACGCTCATCCAACAATAGAATTCCGGCGCCTGCGTTCTGCGTCGGTATACTTTGCCGCGCAGGGAAACGCATGTCCGCTTCGCCAGGCGAACGCTAGCTACCCTGCGAGCTTCACCGCCCCGAAATTGCCGGCTACAGCCGCTATAACCCCAAGAGCAGTTCACGCCGCACGCTCTCATGGTCGAGGCCCTGCGTCCTATTGCCCGAAGGACCTCAAGACCAATCAACCGCCTACCGGCTATCTGTACGCTAGGCCCCTCACCCGCCTCGCGCCGATGCCATAACCCCTCTCCCGCAATGCGGGACGGGGTGGGCGATGACGGGTGAGGGACAGGCAGCTCAGACGAAAAAGCTGCTGTCGATATGGGTGACGCCCTTCAACAGGATCGTCGCGCCGCTGTTCAGCGTGATCAGCGTGTCGGCGCCGCCATTGGTCTGCGCGGTATGGGCGAGAGCAAAGGCAACGCTATCGGGGGCCGTGAGATGAATGCGGTCGCCGGCTGGCTGGGCGAACCCACTAACGGTCGTGGCGAAGCCAGAGCCACCGAAACCCTCATCCGAATAAATCGTATCGTTGCTGCCGCCGGTGATGTCGAGGTCGTTGTGAAAGAGGTGGATGCTGTTGTTCGAGCCACTGGCGGTAATGGGCGTGGTGAAGCCGGTGATGGTGTCAAAATCGCCACTGGCGGTGAGCGAATTGGTGGCTTGGACGGCGCCGGCGGTGATCAAATCATGCGACCCGTTGGCCGTGACGGCGACATTTTCCGGATTGTTGGTGACGGTGACTGTGTCGAAATCGCCGTTGGCGGTGATCGTCACGTTGTTGATGCTGGTGTTTGCGGTGATCACGTCGTGCGCACCGCCGGCGACGACCGTGTTGCCGCCGACGACCGTGTCGAAATCGCCATCGACGGTAAGCGAACCGCCCGTTGTGGAGACTGAATCGTAATCACCCGTGACGGTCCCCGTGTCCGAGGCGGAACTCCCAGACAAGGTATCGTGCGAGCCGGTGACCGTAATCGAATTGACCCCGCTAACATTGGTCACCGCGTTGTAGTCGCCGTCGATGTTGATGGAATTTGTGCCGCCGGCGCCCTGGCCGTCCAAATCGTTGAACGACCCGACAACGCCGATCGTGTCGTTGGCGCCAAATAGGAGCTGGTTCGAGTCGGCAACGATCGTGATGGCGCTGCCGCCAAAATCGGTAATGGCGTTGAAAGCACTGTTGATGGTGACCGTATCGCCAAGCACCGAGCCCGTGTTCAGCGCGCCGTTGATGGTAACCGTCTGGCCTCCTCCGACGGCACTCACGGTGTCGAAACTGCCGTTGACGTTCAGCGTGTCGCCGGAAACCCCGATGATCTCTTCGTTGTCGCCGTCGGCGCTTATCGTGCTGCCGCCGCTGCCGTTATCGCGAACCAGGTACGAGCCCGAGATCAGGTCGATCGTGATGCCGCTCGGGCTGAGCACCGCGAGCCCGTCATACCCGCCGGCAATGGCCGGCGTGTTGGACCAAGAGCCGACAAAGATTTCGAGGTTGAAATCGCCGGAGACGGTGTCGCCCGACAGCGGGTTGCCGCTCGGGTCGGTGCTGCCGTCGGTCGTGAACACCGGATTGACGGTCTGGCTGCCGAAGGGATTGCCCGCCAACGCCTCGAATTGTGAACCGAAAAGTGTCGCCATTATAGCTACCGGAATGCCGCATCACCCACCGCCCGGTCTGCGCGAGACCAGGCAGCGTTAACTATAATGATCGACCATGCTTGCCGTCAGCCCGAAATCGTCTCTTAGTTGTTTCAACCTGTATCGCTGCCCTAGCGACATTTGGTATCCATCTGGCTAGTTCTACCGCGATATTGAGCACAGCTCCTAGCGATGCTCAAAGGGACCGCTGGTCTATATTCGAGCGAATCCTGGCACCAGCCGTTCCGCTGCATAGGATCGGAATCTGAAGCATCGCAATTGTGCTTGAAGGGTCCGCTTCCGGCGCGAAGCGTCGGGCCGCCCGCCGGCGTTCCGTTCTCCTCACGTACCCGGCATACTTGCAGACCCGACGAGCCGGCTCGGCGGACCGCCCTCCGACTCCGGCGACTCGAGGAGTATCCGGTAGTTGGGACCGTGATGCTCGGCCATGGCGGTGCCGTCCAGCACGATCCTCGACGAGGCCGAGCCGAACACCGGCACTTGCGTCCCGGCGAGCGCGTAGTTGATCGAGTAGGCGGGCAGCTCCGGCAGGCGCGCGTCGAGATCATGCGGGTCGATGGTCATGCGGCGCACCGCCGCCTTGATCGTATCGTTCTGGATGTGCAGCGCGATCGCCGCGCGCTGCCCGACGCCGAAGCCGAGATCGCCGATCCCGACCCCGAGATTGATGAGCCCCGTCAGGCTCGGCTGGCTGGTGAGCTGCCCCACCAGATACGTCCCCGGCTCGTCGAGGAACTGGATGCTGAGCGGCACTTGCGGCACCCAGTCGCGGTCGTTGTTGATGACGAAACCCTGGCCGTTGGCGATCCGCGCGAAATCCATCGCGAATTGCCAATTGCCGGGCTTGGGCTGCGCGAAGACGTAGGATTTGAGTGCGTAGCCCTTGTGCGCGATCTGGAATTTGTCTTTCGCGTCGGCCAGCGCGTAGTGCAGGAAGGCGTGCACCAGCGTCGCCACCGCGGCACCCTGGCTGTGGCCGGTGATGAGGATGCGGCTGCCGGCGGGCACCCGCTCGCGCAGGATCTGCAGGATGCCGGCGCCCGTGCGGGCCGGGCTGTCGTCCTCGTTGAACATCAGCGCGGCCATCGCATAGGTCCAGCCGAGATGCGTCTCCGCTTGCGGCGTCTCGGCCAGATAGAACTGCAGCATCTGCGCATCGTTGACCGGCAACCGCACCGGATAGTCGGCGATCGAGGTCGCGATCACATCGTCGATGACGCTCTCTTTGTCCTCGATCGTGCCGCGCACCGCCACGGCGTAAACATTCGTGCCGGTCTTCCAATAGAGCTTCCAGGCGTTCTGGTAGCGCCCGATCCCGCCCGGAACGCTGTTGGCCGGCAGCGTTTCATGGACCGGAAACACCTCCTCCCAGCCCGCCGCGTTCGCCGGCTTGGGAACCGGCGCGACGTATTCGTTCTTCAGCCCGTAATCGAGCGCGATGCAGAACTCCAGCAACGCCTTCGCCTCGGCGAGGTTGAACCCGCCGCCGCTCGGCCAGCTCGTATCGACCGACTCGCGCGGATGGGTTTCGCTCGGCAGCGTCGTAAGGCTGGCACACGCCGACAGCGCGAAGCACGCGGCAAAAGCAAGCCAGTTTCCGCGAAGAGGCATCGTTCCGTCCGTCCCCCCGGCGCCGGCC
>DASZLY010000021.1:0-17843 GCA_035552135.1 Allostellaceae bacterium
TCGCGCGGGCTTTCGCCGCCGGGCGGGCGAAAGTCGAGGCCGCGCGCCTCCATGTCCGCCATCTCCGGCCCGAGCTCGACGCGCAGTTCGGCCAGCGTGCGGCCCTCCCAGGCGCCCCACGCCATCTCGCCGAGCCGCGCATCGCTGCGCGGCGCGAGGCCGAGCCGCTCGGCGGTTTCGACCGCGCGGCGCAGCGGGCTCGACAGCACACGAAACCCGGCGAACTCCGGCGGCAGGCGCCAAGCGGGCGCGGCGCCCGGGTCGAGCGGCTGGTCGCTGCCGCCTTGCATGCGCGCCGCCGCGTTCCAGGCGGTCGGCATGTGGCGAACCAGGGCAATCAGCGTCACGCGGCGCGCGCCCGGGTCAGCGCGGCGATGAGCTCGGCGAGGCGCGCCGCGGCGGCCGGCAGGTCGTGCGCCGTGTGCACCTTGTCGCGGGCGGCGGCGCCGTAAGCCGCGAGGCGCGCCGGGTCGGTCACCAGCGCGCGCACCGCGGCCGCGAAAGCCGCCGCGTCGCCGGGCAGCGCCAGGAGCCCGGTCGCGCCGTCGGCGACGACGTCGCCGACCCCACCGCTGTTGCCGGCGACGACCGCGAGACCGCTCGCCTGCGCCTCCAGGAGCGCCATGCCGAACGCCTCGTTGATCGCCGGCCAGACGAAGAGATCGGCCGCCGCCAGCCGTGCCGCGACCGCCGCCTCGTCGAGCGCGCCGGCATAGGCGACGCGGTCGCCGAGCGGGGCCAGCGCCGTGCGCACCGCGTCGCGCGCCGGGCCGTCGCCGATCACTTCGAGCGACCACGGCAGGTCGAGCAGTGCGCCAAGCGCCGTGCCGAGCACATTGTAGGAGGCGAGCTTGTCGCCGGGCCGCATCATCGCCACGGTGACGAGGTGCGGCGGGTTCCCCGGGGCACGCGGCGCTTGAAAGGACCGCGCATCGAGGAACGGCGCGAGCGCGACGTAGCGGTCGGGATGGGCGAGCAGCGGCAGCACGCCGTCGCGGTCGGCGGTGTTGAGGCCGATCGCCGCGTCGGCGCGGCGCAGCGCCGCCTCGACCGCGCGATGGCCGACATCCCATTTGCCGCCGGCGCGCTTCGCGGCGAAGGACGCTTCGGCGACGACATAGGGAATGCCCAGCGCCGCCGATACCGCAGGGCCGATCAAATCGGGCGCCTTGTAGTAGAGGTGATAGGTGAACCACAGCGCGGGCGCCGCGTCGGGCCGGGCGCGCCAACGCGCGACGAGCCGCTCGGCCGCCTGGCGGCCATGCGCGGCGAGCTTCTTCTGGCGGTACGCGCGGCCGAGAGGGTCGAAGCTGCGCAGATGCGAGACGAGCACCGGCTCATGCCCGGCGAGACGCAGCGCGTCGAGAAACAGCCGGGCAAGGCGGCGGTCGCCCGACGGCGTCGCGTGATCGGGCGGCTTCAGCGGCGCGTAGAACGCGATGCGCATGGATCGAGGGCTACATTACATTCGCCTCCCCCGGGCTCGACCCGGGGGTCCACGTCTTCAATCTCCGGCGGCAACGCGAGAAGACGTGGATGGCCGGGTCAAGCCCGGCCAAGGGGACATTATAAGAGCGGCGCCTAAGACGCATCGACGAGCTCGGGACTCGGTGCGGCGAGCGGCGCGGGAACGAGCGGTGCGAGCCCGAAGCGCGCCGCGAGCGCCTCGATCGCGATGTCGGCATCGAAGGCGCGGCGGATGCGGGCTTCGCCGGCGGCGGCGAGCCGGGCGCGCAGCGCCGGGCCGGCGATGAGACGAGCGAGCGCGCCGGCAAGCGCGGCGCGGTCGCCCGGCGGCACCAGGAGCCCGGTGTCGCCGTCGGCGATCAGCTCGGGAATGCCGGAGAGGCTGGTCGAGACGCAGGCGAGGCGCTGACTTTGCGCCTCGACGAGGACGTTGGGCAGGCCGTCGCGATCGCCGTCGGACGCGATCTTGGCGGCGAGCACGAAAATATCGGCGGCGCGATAGGCGGCGAGCACGTCGGGTTGCGGGCGGGCGCCGCGCCACGCGAGGCGCTCGGCGATGCCGAGCCGCGCCGCCTCGTCCTTGAGCGCGGCGGCGAGCGTGCCGCCGCCGATATGCACCAGCCGCCAGGCGAGGTCGCGCGGCAGCAGCGCCAGCGCCGCGAGCAAATCGTCGTAGCCCTTCTTCGCGACCGCGCGGCCGACCGAGAGCAGGATTATGGGGCGGGCCGGGTCGCTGCCGTCATTGTCGCCCGGGCGCTCGGGCGCCGGCGGGAAGCGGTCGAGGTCGACGCCGTGGTAGCACAGCGCGACGCGCCCCGGCTCGGCGGCCAGCGCGGCGAGATGCGCATGGCCGGAGGCGGTGCAAGTCACCGCCCAGGCGGCCTCGGCGAGCTTCTCGCGCTTCTCCCAGGCGGGGATGGTCCAGATGTCCTTGGCGTGCGCCGAGACGCTCCATTCGAGACTGGTCATCGTCGCGGCGTAGCGCGTCACCGAGGCCGGGGTGTGGAGGAAATGCGCGTGCAGCCGGCCGATATCGCCGGGCAACTCGGCGGCCAGCACCAAAGCCTGGCCGAAGCGGCGGATGCGGTTGGGGGTCGGGTCGCGCACGAGATCCGCGAGCCAGGCGCGGCGGGAGGTCCGGTAGCCCGGCAGGCGGCGCGCGGCGCGCCAGCCGCGCCACACGCGCAGTGGCTCCTGGTAGAGGTACTCGGGGAGATAGAGGCGATCGGCGGCGACCTCGCGGTGCACCGGATGCACCGTCTTGTCGGTCGGATGGCGCAGCGAGACGATCAGGATGTCGAGGCCGCGCCGCTCCAGCGCGCGGATTTCCTGGGCGATGAAGGTCTCCGAGAGCCGCGGATAGCCCTTGAGGACAAAGGCGACGCGCCCCGCACGCCGCTCGGCCGCGCCAGTCATGCGCTCTGCCCGGTCATGCGTTGCGCCGCGCCTGGCTGCCGAAGCGCGGATGGCGGCCGCGGTCGAGCCATTTGCGCGCCAGCTTGTAGACGTTGGGCATGCCGTCGAGGAGGCCCGGCACGACCGACGAAGACGGCGGCGCCTGCTGGGTAAGGTGCATGAGCGCGGCGGCCATGCGGATGGGATCGCGCGCATTCTCGTCGGACAGCATCGTCACCAGCCCCAGCTCCGCGGCGCGCCGGGCACGGATGTACTGCTCGAGCCGCGGCGCGGTGCGCGGCAGGATCAGCGCCGGCTTGTCGAACGACAAGATCTCGCAGAACGTATTGTAGCCGCCCATCGCGACGACGCCGCGGGCGCGCGCCATCAGCGCTTCGAGATGAGCGTCGAAGGTGATCGCCCGCAGCTTCGACACGCGCGCGGCGCGCGCATCGTAGACAAGCTGCCGCTCGGGCGGGAGAAACGGGCCATAGACGATGAGCGCCGGCGGCAGGGGGCCGGGGTCGTGCTCGTAGGCCGCCAAGACCCAGTCGATCAGCTCGTCGCCGTCGCCGCCGCCGCCGGGGGTAACGAGCAGATAGTCGCCGTCGGCGAAGCCATGAGCCTCGTGCTTCATCGCCGCTTCGCCGAGCTGGCGGCGCAGATAGCCGGTATAGACCATGCGGCGGCGCACGCTCGCCGGCAGGTCGATCCCGGCGAGCGGATCGCAAATCTGCGGCAGGCCGTAGACCCAGAGCTCGTCGTAATAGTCGGAGAGCGCGGGCACCGCGTTCTTGCGCTCCCATTCGGTTTCGAGCGCCGTCGGATCGTCCATCACGTCGCGCAGGCCGAGGATCATCGGCGTGCCGCGCTCGCGCAACAGGTCGAGCGTCGGCCGCACCTCGCCGCGCAGCCCGAGCGGCTCCTTGTCGACGATGAACAGGTCGGGATCGAAGATGTCGGCGGTGTGATGGATGATCGAGGAACGCATCGCCAGCGTCTCCTCGATGTCGATATGCAAAGACAACGACACGTATTCGCCGTTGCGCAGCTTGATTACGCCGGGAATGCGTACAAAATCCACCCGCGAACGAAAATCGAAGCTGCCGATGATGGGCGACCCCGATAGGATCAGCACCGATACGGAGGAGTCCGCTTCAACAAGCGAATGGGCGATGGCCCGGCAACGACGCAGATGACCCAGGCCGAAACTGTCGTGGCTATAGATCAGTACGCGTTTGTGGTCGCGCCGTTGGGGCATGCGGCGCCTCCTTTGCTGTCGACCGGGCGCACTATTACACCGGCGCATAGGTTGAGCGAAATGGGCTTTTTGAACGGTAGCGGGCGATGAAGGGCGCGAGCGCCGCCGCTCCGGCGGCAAACGCTGTCGAGCAGCTCACGGTTCCCGCCGCGGCCGAGAACACGGCGGCCGGGAACGAGCCGGCTCTGAAGCCGGCGCCGGCGATCGAGGACAACCTCGAACCGTCGGTCTATCGCTTTATCCTGCGCCACAGCTTCAAGCATCAGATCATGCTGCTGATGGTGACGCTGGTCTCGTTTCCGTTTCTTTATTATTCGCTCGACCTGCCGAAGACGATCGTCAACCACGCGATCGGCGGCAAGAAATTCCCGCAGGAATTCCTCGGCTTCCAGCTCGACCAGATCCCGTATCTGATGACGCTGTGCGGGGTGTTCCTCGTGCTGATCTTCGTCAATGGCGGGTTCAAGTACTACATCAACACGCTGAAGGGGCAGCTCGGCGAGCGGATGTTGCGGCGCTTCCGCTATTCGCTCTATCTGCGCCTGTTGCGTTTCCCCACCAGCTATTTCCAGAAGACCTCGTCGGCGCAGATCATCCCGATGATCACCACCGAGTGCGAGCAGCTCGGCGGGTTCATCGGCGACGCCTTTGTGCTGCCGCTGTTCCAGGGCGGCCAGCTGCTGACGATCATCTTCTTCATGTTCATGCAGGACCCGATCCTCGGCGCGGCGGCGGTCTCGCTCTACCCGGTCCAGGGCTACATCATCCCCAAGCTGCAGCGCATCACCAACCAGCTCGGCAAGCGCCGGGTGCGCACCATCCGCGTCGTCGCCGACCGGGTGCAGGAATCCGCCGCCGGAATCGCCGAAATCCAGGCCAATGACACGGTCAAGCTGCAGCTCAGCCATTTCAGCCATATTCTCGGCATCATCTACGACATCCGGTTCGAGATTTACCGGCGCAAGTTTTTCACCAAATTTCTCAATAATTTCATCGGCCAGCTGACGCCGTTCTTCTTCTATTCGATCGGCGGCTACCTGGTGATCAAGGGCAATCTGTCGTTCGGTGCGCTGGTCGCGGTGCTCGCCGCGTACAAGGACTTGGCGTCGCCGTGGAAGGAGCTGCTCGACTTCTACCAGAACAAGGAAAACTCGCGGATCACCTACGACCAGATCGTCGAGCAGTTCGAGCCGGCGAACATGGTCGATGCCGATCTCCTGCTCGGCCAGCCGGCGACGATCCCGCATCTGGCCGGCGAGCTGGCAGTCGCCAATCTGTCGCTCGCCGGCGACGACAAGAGCCGTCTCGTCGACGCGGTGAGCTTTTCGCTCAGGCTCGACGAGCATGTCGCGGTGATCGGCCAGAGCGGCGGCGGCAAGGATGAGCTGGCGCTGCTGCTGGCGCGGCTGGTGCAGCCGTCGAGCGGGCGGATCGCGATCGGCGGGCTCGACCTCGCCGAGCTGCCGCTCGCCGTGGTCGGCCGGCGCATCGGCTATGTCAACGCGACACCCTATCTGTTCACCGGCACGCTGCGCGACAATTTGCTGCTCGGGCTGCGCCATGTGCCGGTCGGGACGGTGGCGTACGGCGAGGAGCTGGCGAAGAAGCGCGCCAAGGAGCTGCTCGAGGCGCGGCGTTCCGGCAACATGGCGCTCGATATCGACGCCGACTGGACCGACTACGCCGATGCCGGCGTCGCCGATGCCGATGGACTGAAGCTGCGCGTCGCCGAGGTGCTCGCCGAGATCGGCTTCGAGGAAGACGTCTACGGCTTTGGGCTGCGCGGCCGGCTCGACCCCGCCGCCAACCCCGAGCTCGCGGCGCGGCTGCTCGATGCACGCGAGGCGCTGTCGCAGCGGCTGCTGCGCGACGGCATCACCGACCTCGTCGAGACCTACGACCCCGAGCGCTTCAATACCAACGCCACAGTGGCCGAGAATCTGCTGTTCGGCACGCCGATCGGGCCGGTGTTCGATTTCGAAGCGCTAGCCGAGAACAGTTACGTCCGCCAGGTGCTCGACAAGGCCGGGCTGACCGGCGACCTCGTCGAGGCCGGGCGCCAGGTCGCCGCGACGATGACCGAAATCTTCGCTGACCTCCCGCCCGACCACGAGTTCTTCGAGACCTTCAGCTTTATCCGCGCCGACGATCTGCCGGAGTTCAAAACGATCCTCGGCGCGGTCGATTCGGGCGGGATCGAGGCGCTGTCGGAGGCGCAGCGCGGCATGCTCTTGTCGCTGCCGCTGAAGCTGGTCGCGGCGCGGCACCGCCTCGACGTGCTCGACGAGCCAATGCAGCAGCGCCTCTTGGAAGCGCGCCGCCTGTTCCGCGCCGACCTGCCGGCCGACGCGCGCGGCCAGATCGCGTTCTTCGACCCGGCCGAGTACAACGCCGCCGCGACGCTGCAGGACAACATCCTGTTCGGCAAGATCGCCTACGGCGAATCGGACGCGGTGACGCGCGTCCCCGCGGTGCTCGGCGAGGTGCTCGACGCGCTGACGCTGCGCCCGGCGGTGATCGATGTCGGGCTCGACTACAATGTCGGCACCGCCGGCTCGCGCCTGTCGCTCGGCCAGCGGCAGCGCGCCGCGATCGCCCGCGCGGTGCTGAAGCGGCCCGACCTGATGATCCTCAACGAGGCGACTTCGGCGCTCGACGGCGCCGCGCAGGCCAAGGTGATGGACGGGCTGTTCGCCGAGTTCCAGGGGCGCTGCCTGGTGTGGGTCTTGCACCGCGCCAGCCTCGCGCGCAATTTCGACCGGGTACTGGTGATGAGCGGCGGCAAGCTGCAGGAACAAGGCCGCTTCGCCGAGCTCGACCATAAGGATTCGCTGACCACGCTATTGATGGCAGCGGAATAATGACGCGCAAAAGCGCCGCGAACGCGGGAGGGAACAGGTGAGCCTGCAACAAGAATTCGAGGTGCTGCGGCGAGTGCCGTTCTTCGCCGAGATCGAGCCGGCGAAACTCAAGCTGCTGGCCTTCATGAGCGAGCGCGTCGGCTTCGACGACGGCAAGATCGTCTGCCGCCAGGGCGACCCCGGCGACGCCGCCTATCTCATTATCGACGGCGAGGCCGACATCGTGCTCGAAAGCCCGGCCGGGCCGGTCACGGTCGCGACGCTCGGGCCGAACGAGATCGTCGGCGAGATGGCCATCCTCTGCAACGCACCGCGCAACGCCACGGTGCGCGCCAAGGGGCGGCTCATCGCGCTGCGCATCGCCAAGGACCCGTTCATGCGCATGGTGCGCGAGTTCCCGACGATGGCGGTGTCGATCATGCAGGAGCTGGCGCACCGGGTGAACGACACCAACAACCAGCTCCGCGCCGCCCGCAGCGAGGTCAACGAGCTGCGCACGCGCATGGATGTCCCCGCGTGACGCTGTTGCGCGCGTGAGCCGGCTCGACAGCTTTATCCGCCGGCTCGAGGCGCAGCGCGCCTGCCTCGGCCACGCCGCCGCGCTGATCGCCGGGCTCGAGGGCCCGGTGCTCGAGCTGGGCCTCGGCAACGGCCGCACCTACGACCATCTGCGCGAGCTGTTTCCCGATCGCGCCATCTATGTCTGCGAGCGCGAGGTCGCGGCGCATCCCGACTGCATCCCGCCGGCCGACATGCTGCTGCTCGGCGACATGTTCGCGACGCTGCCGGCGGCGCGTGGCCGGCTCGGCGGGCGCGTGGCGCTCGCCCATTTCGACGCCGGCACCGGCGATGCAGCCGCCAATCTGCGGCTCGCCGCCGGGCTGCGGCCGCTGCTCCTGCCGCTGCTGCGGGCGGGCGCGGTGCTGGCGACGCAGCAGGTAATGGCCGGCCCGGGGCTGGAAATGCTGCCACTGCCCGAGGGGGTTCCAGAAGGGCGGTATCATTTGTACCGGCGGGTGTAGGAAGGCTTCACCACCGAGGCACGCAGGGCCCAGAGGTCTCAGCCGCTTCGGCAATCTCCGTGCCTCTGTGTCTTCGTGGTGAATTTAAAGGTGCTTCGCGCCGGGTACCGCCCCTTCGCGACCGTTGCGAGCCCTTTGCGTTAAAGCGTCCTTTTATCCTTCAGTTCGCTGCCCCGGCGAGCGGGCTGGGACCGGCGGGGAGGAACTTGTCGAGCAGCAGGCCCGGGCCCTTGGCGTGGGTGGCGTAATCCTTCCCGTCATGGACGCGCACGCCATTGACGAAGACGCCCAGCACGCCCTGCGGGTCGCGGATCGTGCGCGGGCCGCCGCCCGGCAGGTCGTTGACCCGCCGCGCCGGCGACACGCCGACCGTCGCCGCGTCGAACAGCAGGAAATCGGCATGGGCGCCGCGCGCGATCCGGCCGCGATCGGGGATGCCGTAGAGTCCCGCCTGGTGGCTGGTCAGCCGGCGCACGCCCTCGACGATGTCGAAGGCGCCGCGCTCGCGCACCCAATGCCCGAGGAAATAGAGCCCGAACCCGGCATCGCACAGATAGACCAGATGCGCGCCGGCGTCGGACAGCGCGATGACCCCGGCCCGATGCTTGACCAGCGGCTCGACCCCCTCGTCGACCGCGTTGAGGAAGCGGCCGATAAACCCGGTGTCGAGGTTCTCGTCGAGCCCGAGGTCGAGGAATGCGTCGAGCGGGTCGCGGTTGCTGCCCTCGACGATCTCGGCGATCGAGCGATTCGCGAGGCCGGCGTTTTCTGCCTTCGCCGGCGCGGCGACGATGACGCGCTGCCAATTGCCCTGGAAGATCGTGCCGGGCCGCGGGTTGCGCAGATCGTCGCGGAACTGAGCGCGCCAGCTCTCGTCGCGGAACGCCGCCTTCAGCTGCTCGCGGTCATAGGCCTTGATCGGGTCGAATGCCGGGTGGCTGTAGAACGGATAGGCCGCCGCGAGGGTGAAATCGAACGACAGCGGCTGGCAGGTGAATTGGAGATAGACCTCCTGCCCGCGCTGCTGCGCCGCGGCCGCGGCCTCGAACATGCCGAGCCCGCGCTCCGGATATTGCTCGTTGTAGAAGGAGAGGCCGGTGGTCATGAAAATGCGGCGGCCGTGGCGGCCGGCGATCTCGCCGATCGTGTCGACCGGCACGGTGCCCGAAGCGATCTCGACGACGCCGCGCCCCGGCCCGCCCATCGCCTCGACCAGCGCCGCGAACTCGCCGATATCGCTGATCGTCGACGGCATCGGGATGCCGCCCCAACCCGAATGGTTGGGCGAATAGGAGGCGCCGAGCCCAATCGCGCCGAGGCTCATTGCCTCCGCGACGAGGCGCTTCATCTCGGCGAGCTCGGCCGCGGTCGGTGCCTTGCGGGTGCCCGCCTCCTCGCCCATCACCGCGGTGCGCACCGCCGAGTGGCCGACCAGCACCGCCAGGTTCATGTACGGCCCGCGCCGGCGCACCATGTTCTGGTACTCGGCGAAGGACTGGAACTGCCAGTCGATGCCCTGGCGCAGTGCTTCGAGGTCCATGCCCTCGACGACCGCGAGGTTGCGCATGATGAGGTCGCGCTGGGCCGGCGGCGCCGGGACGATGCCGAAGCCGCAATTGCCCATCACCGCCGTTGTCACGCCGAGCGAAGGCGACGGCGACAGCGTGCGGTCCCAGGTGACCTGCGCGTCGTAATGGGTGTGGATGTCGATGATCCCGGGCATCAAGGTCAGGCCGCCGGCATCGACCGTCTCGCGCGCCTCGCCCTTTATGTCGCCGATCGCGGCGACGCGGCCATTCTCGACCGCGACATCGGCGCGGACCGGGTCGTGGCCGAGCCCGTCCACCACCGTCGCGCCGCGGATCACCAGATCGTGCATGTTCGCGTCCTCCCGTCTGACGGCAGAAGCTTAGCCTGGCTTACGATCGGCGAGCCGCGCAGAAATCGCATCGCCCCGTCAACGTCGCGCGGGGCGGCCGATCATCGGCTATCCGAGACCGATCAAGATTCCCAAAGCCGCTTCCCGCGCTGGACCCGCGCGATCGTATTGAGCTCGCGGGGCAGGTCGCGGAATTCATGTTCGGAGTAGCGGCAAAGGTCTTGCAGTTCCCGCTCCCGCCGCCGCCACGTCGCGATCGGCGCCATCCCCGATCGAAGGAGCCGGCAAACCCGATACGAGGCGAGCGTGGGCCAAGCGGTTTTCGCGCGGGTCTCGATCAAATACGGCACGAACCACATCGTCATTCTCCTTGCAGCGCATATCCGCGCATGGCGGGAGGATGGCGACGATCGCGGCGGAAGAATTTTCCGCCGGCTTTATTTTCGCTTGCCGAGAGCTTGTCTTTTTATTGAGGCGCGAGGCGCTCGGACTCCACCGCGTTTCCCCACCGCCTTGACCACGGCGCCGGGCGTCTCGCGGGCAGGAAATGTCCCGCGACGGGCACCACCTCGCGCCGGTAGGGGACGGTAAAAAACCGCGCGTGACCCTCGGATTGAGTCGCCGGGCCCACGCCATCGGCGGCACCGTGCAGCACGACCGTCGGCACCGAGACGCTGGATGTCGTCCGGAAAGCCGTGCATCAGCACGACCGGCCGCCCACTCGCCGGGCCGCTTTCGGCGTAGGCGATCCCGAGGAGCGGGGTGCGGATTGTCTTTATGCCGCGCCGACCCGGAAGCCCGAGAGCCCGTCCTTGTCGATCTCGCCGGGGAGGTCGAGCTCCCATTGCAGGTAGTTGCGCATCGCCTGCCGCGCGCCCTCATCGGTGTCGTGCCGGTTGTGGTTCCAAAAGATGAAGTCGATGCGCTCGCTATCGGACGGGTTGTCAGGCGTCTCGACCACCGAATACCCGGCCGCACGCCATGCCGCGATGCCGCCATCGACGATCACAACCTGCGCCTCGCTAAGCTCTGCGAGGTCGATCGCCGCCAGCTTCGCCACCGCGATGTCGGCGGCGAAGACGACGATGCGGCGCGCGCCGAGCAGCCGCGCCGGCAGTTTCGGCAGGCGCGGACGGATCGTCCACACCGCGCCGGGCGGGTGGCCGGCGCGATAGGCGGCGCTGGCGCCAAGCGCGATCGCCGCCGCGCCGTCGCTGAGCAGCGCCGCCGCCTCGGCAGCGGTGACAATCGCCACCGCCGGCAGGTTCGGCGTCGCCGCTTCGCCCGGCCCCGGTTCAAGCCCGCCGGCCTCGAACGCGCGTTCGAGCACGACGACGTCCCAGCCCATCTGCTGCAGCCAATGCGCGGTCATCGTCGCCCTTGTGCCGTGGTCGTCGACCAGCACCAGCCGGGCGCCGCGCGTGCCGACCCAGCGGTCGATCGCCTGCACCAGCTGGCCGCCCGGCGCCGAGAGCGAGCCCGGCAGGTGCCCGGCGGCGAATTCCTCGGGCGTGCGCACATCGAGCAGATAGGTCGTGCGCCGCGCCTCGCGCTGCCAGGCGTTGAGCGTGATGCGGTCGATCCGCGTGACCCCGAAGCGCGCCGCGACGCCGGCGCCGCGCGCCTCCGCGGCGGCGATCGCCGCGCTGCTGGCCGGCGCCACGGTCTGCTGAGTGTTGCGTTCCAACTCCAACCCGGCGAGGCGCCAGCCCTGGGTCCCGCCTTGCAGCGAGACGACCTTGTTCGGCACCCCGGCATTGATCAGCGATTGCGCGCCGATAATGCTGCGCGTACGCCCGGCGCAGGAGACGACAACGAGCGTGTCGTCGTCGGGCACGAAATCCCGGAAGCGATAGACCAGCTCGGCGCCCGGGCAGGTGCGCGCGCCAGGCACGTGGAAGCGGTTGAATTCCTCGACCGTGCGGCTGTCGAGCACGACATGCTTGGTGCCGTTGCGGCGGAGCTCATCGAGCTCGGCGGCAGTGACGTGCGGGGTGTGGCTGTCGATCTCGACGATCTCGGCAAAGGCCTTGCTGGGCACGTTGCTGCTCGGGAAGAGCGGGAAGCCGGCCATCGACCAAGCCGCGACGCCGCCCACCAGGCAGAACACATTGCCGTAGCCGAGATGCGCGAGGCGCTGCGCGCCGCGCGCGGCGACCCCGTCATTGCCGTCGACCAAGATGATGCGGGTCGAGGCGCGCGGCACCATGCGCCCGATGTCGAGCTCCAGCCGGCTGTAAGGAATGTTGACCGCGAGCAGCGGATGACCGTCGCAATGCGGCCCTTCCTCGCGCAGATCGATAAAGGCGACTTCCTCGCCGTCGCCGAGCCAGTTGCGCGCGGTCGCGACGTTGATCGTTTGAGGTTCCGCCATGCCGCCCTCCGCAAATGCACGTTCGCGCAACTATGTCGCGGCTTTTGCTAGCGCACCACCCCGGCGAAGGCCGGGACCCATTTTTCGGGCACACGAGCGGTTGCGCGGGGGTGGGTACCGAGGGAATGGGCTACGGCGTCGCGCCAATGCGGGCGGCTAAAGTTTCAGCAACCGTTTGGCGTTGCCGTTAAGGATTTTCTCCTTGTCGTCGGCGGCGAGCGGGAGCTTGTCGGCCCACACGGTGCCCGGCGGGTTGTCGACGAACGGGTAGTCGATCGAGAACAGCACCCGATCGATGCCGATCTCCTGGATGCAGTGGAGCAGCGCCGGGTCGGAGAAGAAGCCGCTGGTCGTCACCCAGAAATGCTCGGTAAACGCGTCGCGGAACCAGGTCGGGCCGCGCCCGTCGCGCGCGAAGCCCATGTTGATCCGCCACAGATAGAGCGGCAGGCCCTCGCCGAGATGCCCGAGGATGATCTTCAGCCCCGGATATTTCTCGAACACCCCGCTCAGCACCAGCCGCACGCCCTGCGTCGCGGTCTCGACCGTAAAGCCCCAGGCGGCGCGCAGGATGGTCGGGAATTTCTCGACATAATCCTTGTAGTAGACCTCGATCACTCGCGGGTCGGGGATCGACGGGTGCATGTAAAGCGGCACGTCGAGCGCCGCGGCGCGCTCGAAAATCGGCCAGAAGCGCGGGTCGTCGATGAAAAGGCCGTTGGTAAGGCCGTGGATCATCGCGCCCTTGAAGCCGAGCCGGGTGACGGTGCGTTCGAGCTCGTCGGCGGCACCTTTCGGGTCGGCGGTCGGAAGCGCCGCGAATGCCGCGAAACGGTCGGGATGGGCCTGCACCGTCTGGTGCAGCCGGTCATTGACGCTCCTGGCGAGCCGCACGCCGGTCTCGCCGTCGACCTTCTGCAAGGACGGCGCGGCGTGCGAGAGCACCTGAAAGTCGACCCCGGCCTCATCCATCTCCTTGAGGCGCAGCGCGCCGAGATCGTAGAGCCGCTCGGGCACTTTCGGCAGGTTCGCGGCGCCGTGCGGCGGCACCGCGTCGAGGCCCTTGAAGTGGGTCGCCAGCTCGGGATCGAGATAATGCTCTTCGAGCGCGATGATCTGGGGCTTTGCCGGCATCCGCGTCCTCCGTCGACTTGGCTGCGCTATATATTCACGCCACTGGGGCCGTGTCGCGGCCGATCATCGCTTTGAGCGCCGGGTGCATCGGCGAATGGGGACCGAGCCGCAGCGATGCCTCGTCGTGGATCGCCCGCGCCAGCTCCGGCTGGCGGCCGATCAGCTCAAAAAAATCGACGATGTCGAGCGTCAGCAGCACGCAGCCCTGCACGGCGACGACGGTCGCGTTGCGCGGCGAGCCGGTGAGCAGCGCGAGCTCGCCGAAGAACGCGCCGGACTCCAGCCGGGGATGGCCCTTGACCTGGATCTCCACCACCCCTTCGGCGATGAAATACATGCAGTCGCCCGGCTCGCCGCGGCGCATGATGATGGCGTTGGGCGGGTAGTCGCGCGCCCGCAGCAGCCGCGCCACCTCGGCGATCAGCGTGGCGCCGAGATTGTGGAAGAACGGTACCCGCGCCACCAGATCCCAGGTGCGCAGGAATTCGCGCCGGCGCATCTCCTCGGCATAGCCGGTGGCGAGGATGCCGGCGAGCAGCGCGAACACCATGATGCCGCACACCATGACGGCGCCGGCGAGCATCCGCCCGGCCAGGGTCTGCGGCACCACGTCGCCGTAGCCGGTGGTGGTCAGCGTCACGATCGCCCACCACAGCGCCGCCGGGATCGAGCGGAACGGGAAGGCGATCACGTCGCCCTGCATCTGCGGCACATCGTGCTCGAGCAGATAGGCGAGGCTGGCGGCGGAAAGCAGCACGATCACCAGGCCGAGCAGCACCGACAAGAGCGCCTGCCGGGCATTGGCGATGACGCGCTGCAGGATCGACAGCCCGGGCGAGTAGCGGACCAGCTTGAATACCCAGATGAAGCCGAACAGACTCGCTTCGCGGCGGTCGATGACCGCGATCACCCCCGGCGCCGCGCCGAGCAGATCGTAGAGCCCGCCGAGCGACATCGCCCATGACAGGCGCGCGCGCAGCACGCCGCGATGCGCCGCGCCCGGCGCACCGGCCGCGGCGTAGAGGCGCAGCAGGTAATCGAAGACGAAAAAACCGGCGACGATAAAGAATACGATCGCCAGCTCGATGCCGTAATCGCCGCGCCATTCCGCGACGGTCAGCGCCAGGAACACGCCGATCCCGGCCGCGACCATCGCATGGTGCAGCCAGCGCCACATCCGGGCTGCCGTCTCCGGGTTGCCCGGCTGCAGCAATCGATAGAGGCGCTGGCTGTCCATCAGGCGATTGTAAGCGCGGCGCTGTTGGCGAACCAAAATGAAATCCTTGGCGGCAATTCCGTTCCTCCGCTCGCCGAGCCGGGCCCGCCGATTCACGATACCGCCCGAGTTCTGCTATAGGATGGGCGCTCACCCGGGAACAAATCTGGCTTTGCCCGTGCCGCTGCTACCGACCACCCGCCGCGCGCTGTTCGCTTTTTCGCATGACGTCGTGATGGCGGCGGCATCGTTCGCGCTGTCGTTTTACCTGCGGCTGGGCGGCGATGTGCTGAGCTACGAGCCGCTGCGGCTGATGCTGTTCTACGCTGCCGCCTTCACCACGATCGCCGCGGTGGTGTTTCTGTTGACCGGGCTCTATCGCGGCATCTGGCGCTACGCCTCGCTGCCCGATCTGTTCAATATCGCCAAGGCGGCGACGCTGATCGTGCTGGTCTTCCTGCCGGTGATGTTCGCCGTCACCCGGCTGGAGGCGCTGCCGCGCTCGACCCTCTTGATCAACTGGCTGGTGCTGATCGCGCTCCTCGGCGGGCCGCGGCTCGGCTACCGGCTGTTCAAGGATCGCGGGCTCGACCACATGCTGGAACGCAATTCGGGGCCGCCGGTAGTGCCGGTGCTGCTGATCAGCACCCGCGACGGCGCCGACACCTTCATCCGCGAGACGGTGCGCGACCGCAACGCGGTCTACCGCGTGGTCGGCGTGCTGTCGGATACGCGTTCACGGGTCGGCCGCGAGATTTACGGCGTCCCCGTGCTCGGCCTTATCGACGAGCTGGAAGCCGTCGTCGCGCGGCTCGACAAGCGCGGCTCGCGCCCGCAAAAGCTCATCGTCGCGACACAGAGCCTTGGCGGCGTGACGGTGCGCCGCCTGTTGGAGCGGGCCGATGCGCTGGCGATCCCGCTCGCCCGGCTGCCGCGCACCACCGAGCTGCGCCAGGGCCTCGCCGACCCCAGCGCGATCCGGCCCGTCGCGCTCGAGGATCTGCTCGGCCGGCCGCAAGCGGTGCTCGACCGCGAAGCGATGGCGCGGCTGGTGCGCGGCCGGCGCGTCCTCGTCACCGGCGCGGGCGGCACGATCGGCTCGGAGCTGGCGCGCCAGGTCGCGGCGCTGGCGCCCGAGCGGCTGCTGCTGTTGGACAACAGCGAGTACCTCCTCTACTCGATCGACCTCGAACTGCGCGAGCGCTTCCCCGGCCAGCCGATCGGCCCGCTGCTCGGCGATGTGCGCGACCGCAGGCGGGTCGACGAGGTGATCGCGGCCGAGAGGCCCGAAGTGGTATTCCACGCCGCCGCGCTCAAGCATCTGCCGATGGTCGAGCTCAACCCGATCGAGGGCGTACTGACCAATGTCATCGGCAGCCGCAACGTCGCCGAGGCGGCGCGCGCCCACGGCGTGCGGCTGGTCGTGCAGATTTCGACCGACAAGGCGGTCAACCCGACCAGCGTGATGGGCGCCAGCAAGCGGCTCGCCGAGGCGGCATGCCAGGCGCTCGATCTCGACGAGGCGGCGCGGGCGCGGCGCGGCGCGAAGGGCGGCAATGCGGCCGGGACGCGCTTCGTCACGGTGCGCTTCGGCAACGTGCTCGGCTCGACCGGCTCGGTGGTGCCGCTGTTCACCCGCCAGCTCGCCGCCGGCGGGCCGCTGACCGTGACCGACCCCGAGGTTACGCGCTTTTTCATGACCGTGCGCGAGGCGGTCGAGCTGGTGCTCGAGGCTTGCGCCACCGCCGCCGGGGAGACGGCTTCCGGCGGCGGCGGCACACGCGGCAAGATCTTCGTCCTCGATATGGGCGAGCCGGTGCGCATCATCGACCTGGCGCAGCAGATGATCCGCCTCGCCGGTCTCGTGCCGGAGCGCGACATCGCGATCGAGTTCACCGGACTGCGCCCCGGCGAGAAGCTGCACGAGGAGCTGTTCCACGATGCCGAGGCGGCGGTGCCGACCGCAAACCCGGCGCTGCGCCTCGCCGCGCCCCGCACCGCGGACTATGCGGTGCTGGCGCGCTCGATCGACGAACTCGAAGAGCAGGCGCGGACGATGAACACCGCGCGCGTGCTCGACCTCTTGCAGCGCCTGGTGCCGGAGTACCGGCGCCGCCTGCCGGACGAGACCGGCGCGGCCGCCCGACCGACACGCGCCGGCTGATGCCGGGCGCCGCCATTGCCACCAGCGTCTTCATGAAAAGCGGCTGGCATAGAGCGGATCGCGGGCGTTCCGCCCGCTCCTGTTCCTCGATCGGCGGCCGAGACGGCCGCCATGCCTCGAAGAACCCGGTCGGGTTCAAATCTGCTTCTTCGCGAGCTGGCAGACATAGACCTTGCCGGCGACATCAAGCTCCAAGGTCGTGCGGTTGAGCTTGTAATCGTTGTGCGCGACCTCCCACTCGATCGTCGCTACACCGACATGCACCGGCACATCGCGGTCGTCAAAGAGGATCGTCGGCCCGCTGCCGGCCGAATGCACCAGCCGCGCGCGAGCCAAGTCGAACACCAGCGTTGCGGCCATGCCAGGGTCCTCGCGGTCGCGGCAGGCGAGCGTCGTCAGCGGATCCGGTGCAGGCTGCCCGTCGGCGGCCGCGGCGGTGACATGTGCCAGCAGTAGAAGCGCTCCGAGCAGAAGCAGGTTCGCCGGCCTAATCATGCGCGGCCGTCTCTGCACATCACCCCAATTCCGCCATCCGCGGCAGCACTTCCTTTGAGAACAGCGTCAGATTGTCGACCGTGTCGGCGTGGCTGATGTGGCCGCCTTGGGCCATCATCAGGAGGTGGCCGAAGCCGCCGACATGGTCGTAGAACTCCTTCAATTGGTGCCACACGTCGTCGGGCGTGCCGGCGAAGACGAGACCGGCGCCGATCGCATCCTCGACGCCGACGGTGCGCGGGTTGATCGGCTTGCCGTCGCGGGTCTGCAGCCGCGTCGCGCGCGCCGTGTTGGCGCTGCCGCGGATCGCCGTGGCCGCCATCGCCGGCGCGACATAGCCCGGCGGGTTGGCGAATTGCGGCGCGACGATGCCCGAAGTGCGGCTGTAGTCGAGGATCTGGTCGGCGCGGCGACATCCCTCCTCGCGCGTCCGCCCGACGCCGATCAGCGCCATATAGGCGAGCTTGTCGTGGCCGGCGGCATGGCCGTGCTCGGCCGCGGTCTGGCGGTAGGCGTCGAAAATGCCCGGCGTGCGCGCCCAGCCGGTGTTCAGCACGCCGATCGTGATGCCGCGC
>DASZLY010000022.1:0-7655 GCA_035552135.1 Allostellaceae bacterium
CTCGGCGCTCTCCTATGCCGATCTCGCGGCGCGGATCGTCGGCCTCTTCGCCGCGCCGAGCTTTGGCGAAAGCGAGCTGAGTCGGCTTTCCAAAGCTGCCTATGCCGGGTTTCGCCACGCGGCGGTGACGCCGCTGGTGCAGCTCGACGAACGGCTGTGGCTCTTGGAGCTGTTTCACGGCCCGACGCTCGCCTTCAAGGATCTGGCGCTGCAGCTTTTGGGGCAGCTGTTCGACGCGGCGCTGGCGAGACGCGGCGAGCGGGTGACGATCGTCGGCGCGACCTCGGGGGATACCGGTTCCGCCGCGCTCGAAGCCTGCCGCGACCGCGGCGCGATCGACATCTTCTTTCTCTATCCGCACGGCCGCATCTCCGAGGTGCAGCGGCGGCAGATGACGACGGTGGATGCCGGCAATTGCCACGCGATCGCCATCGACGGCAATTTCGACGACTGCCAGGATCTGGTGAAGGCGCTGTTCGCCGACACCATTTTGCGCCGCGACCTCGCGCTGTCGGCGATGAACTCGATCAACTTCGCGCGCATCGCCGCGCAGATCGTCTACTACGTCGCCGCCGGCCTGGCGCTCGGCGCGCCGGGACGACCCGTCTCGTTCGCGGTGCCGACCGGGAATTTCGGCAATGTCTATGCCGCGCATCTGGCGCGCGCTATGGGGCTGCCGGTCGAGCGGTTGGTGCTGGCGACCAACGCCAACGACATCCTGGCGCGCTATCTCGCGGCCGGCGACATGTCGATCGCCGCAGTCCGCCCGAGCCTCAGCCCGAGCATGGACATCCAGGTCGCGAGCAATTTCGAGCGGCTGCTGTTCGAGCTGAAGGGCCGCAACGGCGCCGCGGTGGCGGAGGCGATCGCCGCGTTCCGCCGCGACGGTACGCTGCCGCCCGACGACCAGGCCTGGCAGGCCGCCGCCAAGTCTTTCACCGGCCAGCGGGTCGACGATGACGGCACGCTCGCCGAGATCGCCGGCACGTACCAGCGCAGCGGCGTGCTGCTCGACCCGCATAGCGCGGTCGCGGTCGCCGCCGCGCGCGCGGCGCTGGCACGCGATGCCGGCTCCGCGCCGATGGTCGCGCTGGCGACCGCGCACCCGGCGAAATTCGCCGATGCGGTCGAGCACGCGACCGGAGAGCGCCCGGAACTGCCGCCGGCTTTGGCCGAGATCATCGATAAACGGGAGCGTGTGACCGTGCTGCCAAACGACATCGCCGCCGTGTCGCGCTTTATCCGCGAGCGCGCCCGGTTGCACCAGAGAGCGGCATGAGGAGGGCGGCCTGATGGCGGCGGGCACCGTGGGGCTGGCGACGCTCGGCAACGGGCTGCGCATTGTGACCGACCGCATCGATACGGTGGCGACCGTGTCGTTGGGGCTGTGGGTCGATGTCGGCACGCGGCACGAGCCGGCCGCGATCAACGGCGTCGCGCATTTCCTCGAGCACATGGCGTTCAAGGGCACCAAGCGCCGCTCGGCGCTGGCCATCGCCGAGGAGATCGAGGCGGTGGGCGGCCACCTCAACGCCTACACCTCGCGCGAAAGCACGGCCTATTATGCCAAGGTGCTGAAGGAGGATGTCCGGCTCGCGCTCGACATCCTCGCCGACATATTGCAGCACTCGACCTTCGAGCCGAATGAGCTCGAACGCGAGCGCACGGTGATTCTGCAGGAGATCGGCCAGGCCAACGACACGCCCGACGACATCGTCTTCGACCATTTCCAGGAGCGCGCCTATCCCGACCAGGCGATGGGCCGGCCGGTGCTCGGCAGCCCCGAGATCATCAAAGGCCTCACGCGCAAGGCGGTCGTCGCCTATCTCGACGACCATTACGGCGCGGCGCGGATGGTGCTGTCGGCGGCCGGGAACCTCGACCACGACGAAATCGTCGCGCTGGCCGACAAGCTCCTCGGCGGCATGCCGGCCGAGCGCGCGGTGTCAACCGAGGCGGCGCGCTATGTCGGCGGCGAGCACCGCCAGAGCCGCGACCTCGAACAGCTCCATCTCGTGCTGGGATTTCCCGGTCTGCCGCTCGGCGACCCGGATTATTACGCCGCCGCGGTGCTGTCGACCGCATTCGGCGGCGGGATGTCGTCGCGCCTCTTCCAGGAGGTGCGCGAGAAGCGCGGCCTGGTCTACGCGATCAGCAGCTTCGCCTACGGCTATCGCGACGGCGGGCTGTTCGGCGTCTACGCCGGCACCGGCGAGGACGAGGCGGCCGAACTGCTGCCGGTGCTGTGCGACGAAACCCGCAAGCTCGCCGACGGCTTCGCGCCCGCGGAGCTCGCCCGCGCCAAGGCGCAGATGAAGGCGGGCCTCTTGATGTCGCTCGAAAGCACCTCGGCGCGCTGCGAGCAGATGGCGCAGCACATGCTGATCCACGGCACGCCGTTCGATCCCGGCGACCTCGTCCGCCGCATCGACGCGGTCGACGACGCGGCGATCGCCCGGGTCGTCGCCAGCTGGCGCGCCGGGCCACCGACCCTCGTCGCGCTCGGGCCGGTCGGCAAGGTCGAAGACTTCGCGCGCCTCGAAGCGCGGCTCGGCGGCTGAGGCGCGATGGCGCCGCAGCGCAAGACCTTCCCGCGATTGTTCGCCACGCGCGCCGACCCGCTGCGCCTCGTCGGCGATGAAGTTTTTCTGCGCCCGGCCGAGCGCACCGACTACGACGACTGGGCCAATCTGCGCGCCCGCTCGCGCAATTTCCTCTCGCCGTGGGAGCCGACCTGGCCGGCCGACGCGCTGACCCGCGGCAGCTTCCGCGCCCGGATCGCGCGCTATTCCGAGGATTGGCGCGGCGACCAGGGGTATAATTTCTTCATCTTCCGCGGCGACGAAACGCTGGTCGGCGGTGTCGGGCTCAGCAATGTGCGGCGCGGCGTCGCCGAGACCGCCAGTCTGGGATACTGGGTCGGCGAGCCCTTCGCGCGGCGCGGCTATATGACTGGGGCGCTACCGCTGGTGCTCGATTTCTCGTTCGACCGGCTGCGCCTCCACCGCGTCGAGGCAGCCTGCCTGCCGACCAACGTGCCGAGCCGCGCCCTCCTGCTGCGCACCGGCTTTACCGAGGAAGGCTACGCCCGGCGCTATTTGCTGATCGACGGCAAGTGGCAGGACCATTTGCTGTTCGCGATCCTGCGCGAGGACTGGCAAAAGTAACCCTCACCCGTCCATCGCTCCGCGATGGCCACCCTCTCCGCAAGCGGACGAGGGTTTTCCACCTTATAACCCCTCTCCAGCAAGCGGGAGAGGGAGGGACCCGCGCCGGAGGCATGGGAGGATGGAGGGTTAAGCGTGCCCCGCCTCGCCCGACAGCATCTCGGGGCTGACGCCGATCTTGGCGAGGGCGCGCTGCCATTTGACGTCGTCGTCCGCGGCGAAGATGAGCTCGGCGTCGGCCGCGACCGAGAGCCAGCCATTCGCCTGGATCTCGGCGTCGAGCTGGCCCGGCGCCCAGCCGGCATAGCCGAGCGCCAGGAGACTTTGGCGGGGGCCTTCGCCCTTGCCCATTGCGCGCAATATGTCGAGCGTCGCGGTCATCGCGAAGTCGTCGCCGATGCCGAGCGTGCCCTCCTCGCGGTATTCGGGGCTGTGCAGCACGAAACCGCGGCCGGGATCGACCGGGCCGCCGAAATGCACCGGGCGTGGCCGGTTCGGCGCCGGCTGCATCGGCTCGATCTTGAGATGGGCGTAGAGCTCGCTCATGGTCAGCGCGTCGATCGTCTTGTTGACGACCAGACCCATCGCCCCCGCCTCCTCGCTGTGCGCGCACAGATAGACGACGGAACGGGCGAAACGCGGATCCTGCATCTGCGGCATCGCGACAAGAAGCTGGCCGGTAAGCGACGACACGACGGTCCTCCTATCACTCTTGCTGTCATATAGCCCGGCGGCGCCGATTGCAAAGCCGGCTCTGCCGTGCGGCCGTGCGCCGATAAGTCCCGGAGGCCGGGTGCGGTTTACGCGGCGGCACGCGCTATGCTATCGCTCTGGCCCCCACTCTCGATCCGGCGCATTCCTCCCGCGCCGGGCGACCCAATCAGAGGAATGGATCGATGACCATCAAGGTTGGCGACAAGGTTCCCGCCGTGAATTTCCGCGTTCTCGGCCCCGAAGGCCCCAAGGAGATCACCAGCGACGAGCTGTTCAGCGGCAAGAAAGTCGCGTTTTTCGCAGTGCCGGGCGCGTTCACCCCGACCTGCTCGCAGCGCCATCTGCCGGGCTATGTCGACAAGGCCGCGCAGCTGAAGGCGAAGGGCGTCGACACGATCGCCTGCGTCGCGGTCAATGACGCGTTCGTCATGGGCGCCTGGGGCAAGGACCAAAGCTGCGGCGAGAAAGTGATGATGCTGGCCGACGGCAGCGGCGATTTCACCCGCGCGGCCGGGCTCGAGCTCGACGCCACCCGTAACGGGCTCGGCAAGCGCTCGCAGCGCTATTCGATGCTGGTCGACAACGGCGTCATCAAGGCGCTGCACGTCGAGGCGGCGGGCAAGTTCGAGGTCTCTGACGCCGACACGATGTTGAAGGATTTATAGTCCGCGAATTGCGTCATCCCGGGGCGCGCCGTGAGGCGCGAGCCCGGGATCCATGACGATCGAATTAGAGATCGCGTCCGCGACGGGCGAGCGCCTCGTCCCATACCTTGGCGCGATCGTCGTCGAACACCAGCGCGCCGTCTTCCGGCGTGGTGAACCAGTCCTTGCGGGCGATCTCGGCTTCGAGCTGGCCGGCACCCCAGCCGGCGTAGCCGAAGGCGAAGAAGTATTTCCTCGGCCCCTTGTGGTGGCCGATATCCTTGAGCGCCTCGCGGCTGGCGGTCATTGCCACCTTGCCGTCGACGGCCAGCGTCGCGGCAATGCGATAGTCGGCGCTGTGCACGAGAAAGCCGCGCTGCGGTTGCACCGGCCCGCCTGAAAGCACCGAGATCGTGCCGACGACCGTGTTGTCCTGGTCGCCGGTGGCGGCAAGGAGGCCGGCGATCGTCTGCTTTGCGACGACGTGGTTGACGACGATGCCGAACGCGCCGCCCTGGTCGTGGCGTAGTAGCAGGATCACCGCGTGGTAAAAGCGCGGGTCTTGGATATGCGCCGAGGCGATCAGCAGCGTGCCGGCAGGCGGGTCGGCCGGCGCGGCGTTTTCGGGCGGCGGCGAGCCCGGGCCCGGCACGTCCGGCGTCACCGGCATCGGCTCGACCGCGGCAAGACCGAGCACCGCCACGAGCAATCCCAGCCCGGCCGCCGCCGCGCGCCCGATCGCCATATCGCCGCCCTCCCGAGTGGTCGCCGCCGCGTTCGCGCCCTATCATAGCGCCAGCGGAGCATAGCAGCGGGCTTGCCCGCGGAGGGAGCGTCATGCAGGGCGGCGACGATCTCGCGCTCGACCGCGTCGAGCGCTTCATGGCCGGGCATGTCGCCGGGTTTCGCGGCCCGCTCACGGCTGAGCGTTTCGCCGGCGGCCAGTCCAACCCGACTTACCGGCTCCGCGCCGCTTCCGGCGATTACGTGCTGCGCAAGAAGCCGCCCGGGCCGCTGCTGCCGAGCGCACACGCCGTCGAGCGCGAGTTCCGGGTGATGCGCGCGCTGGCGCCGACCGCGGTGCCGGTGCCGGAAGTCTATGCGCTGTGCGAGGACGAGGCGGTCACCGGCCGCGCCTTCTACGTGATGCAGCATCTCGACGGCCGCATCTTCTGGGACCAGCGGCTGCCCGGGATCGCGCGCGACGAGCGGCGCCAGATGTTCCTGTCGATGAACCGGGTCATCGCCGATTTGCACTCGGTGGATTATGCGGCGCTGGGGCTCGACGATTTCGGCCGGCCGGGCAATTACATGGCGCGCCAGATCGCGCGCTGGAGCCGGCAATACCGCGCCTCGGAGACCGTCCAGCAGCCGGCGATGGATGCGCTGATCGACTGGCTGCCAGCGCATCTGCCGCCGGAAGGGGCGCCGGCGATCGTCCATGGCGACTACCGTATGGACAATCTCGTCTTCCACAAGACCGAGCCCAGGGTCATCGGCGTGCTCGACTGGGAGCTGTCGACCACCGGCGACCCGATCGCCGATTTCGCCTATCACTGCCTCACCTGGCGGGTGACGCCGGAGCTGTTTCGCGGGCTCGCCGGCGCCGATTTCGCCACGCTCGGCATCCCCGGCGAAGGCGAATACGTCGCCGCCTATTGTCAGCGCGCCGGGCGCGGGCCGATCGCCAACTGGGAGTTCTATCTCGTCTACAGCCTGTTCCGCCTGGCGGCGATCCTTCAGGGCATCGCCAAGCGGGCGATCGACGGCACCGCGGCGAGCGCCGATGCGGTCGCCACCGGCGCCACTGCGGTGCCGATGGGTGAGCAGGCCTGGGCGCTGGCGAAGTCGCTGGGGTGACATCCTCGCAGGAGAAAAGCATGGCAATGGAAAAAGTGGGCGTTGTCGGCGCCGGGCTGATGGGGGCGGAAATCGCCCTCGTCTTCGCGCTCGCCGGGCATGAGGTGGTGCTGAGCGACACCGGCGAGGCGCCGCTTGCGGCGGCGCTGGAGCGGCTGGCGCGGGCGTTTGACCGCGGCATCCAGCGCGGCACGTACAAGGACGAGGAGAAGCCGCTGGCGCTGGCGCGCATCACGACGAGCGTCGCGCTCGACCCGTTCGCCGCGTGCGACTTCGTCACCGAGGCGGTGTTCGAGGACGAGGGGGTCAAGGCGGCGACGTACAAGAAGCTCGACGCGCTGTGCAAACCCGCCTGCATCTTCGCCAGCAACACCTCGACGATCCCGATCTCGACCCTCGCCTCCTATGTCGGCGAGGCGCGGCGGGCGAATTTCATCGGCACGCATTATTTCTCACCGGCCTCGCGGATGAAGCTGGTCGAGGTGATCCCGGCCTTCGACACCTCGGAGGCGACGCTGGACACCGCGATGCGCCTCATGCGGCAGAACGACAAGGTCGCGGTGCGGATCAAGGATGTCGCCGGCTTCGCGGTCAACCGCATGTTCCTCATCTTCCTCAACGAGGCGGTGCGGCTGGTCGAGGAAGGGGTGGCGACGCCGGAGGACATCGACACCGCCTGCAAGCTCGGCCTCGGCCATCCGATGGGGCCGTTCGAGCTGATGGACGCGACGACCTCGAAGCTGTGCCTGCAAGTGTCGGAAATCCTCCACGACGCCTATGGCGAGCGCTTCCGCCCGCCGGCCCTGCTGCAGCAGCGCGTCAAGGCCGGCTATGTCGGCGGGCGCAATGCCCGCGGCTGGCGGAAGTGAAGCTCACAGGCAAAGTCGTCGTCGTCACCGGCGGGGCGCGGGGCATTGGCGCGGCGCTCTGCGCGCGGTTCGCGCGAGAGGGCGCCGGCACCGTCGTCGCGGCCGACATCAGGCCGGCCCCGGGTGTCGTCGTCTGCGATGTCAGCCGCGAGGCCGACATCGTCCGGCTGATCGAGGAGACCGAGAGCCGTCACGGGCCGATCGATCTGTTCTGCTCGAATGCCGGAATCGCGGTGCTCGACCCCGATTGGGACAACCCGGCGAGCGCGCCGGACGAGGGCTGGGCCCACAGCTGGGCGGTCAATGTGATGGCGCATGTCCGGGCCGCCCGCCATCTGGTGCCGCGGATGGGCGCGCGCGGCGGCGGCTATTTTCTCAACACGGTGTCGGCGGCGGGGCTG
>DASZLY010000023.1:0-25482 GCA_035552135.1 Allostellaceae bacterium
CCGGCGCATCGCGATGTCGAAGAGCCCGTTATCCGGTCCGACATAAAGCCGCTCGCCGGCCTCGGCGACGACCGCGCGACGGGTGCTGCCGACGCCGGGATCGACGACGCAGAGCAGCACCGTGCCGGCGGGAAACCATGCGCCGTAGGCGGCGAGGAGATAGGCCGACGGCTTGGGCCGCGCGCTCGGCGCGTCGGCAAAGAGCGAGATGACCGGCGCGTCCGGCGCCGTCTGGTGCAGCACCGCCATCACCTGCCCGGTATAGGGTCCGGCGAGGCCGAAATCGCTGAACAGCACGATCATCGCCGGACTATGCGGCCCGCCCCGCCATCGGTGCAAGGCAATGAACCCGGACAAGAGTTCGCGCGAAAAGCGAGTTCACAGCCAAGTGATAATCATCCGATCGATTCGCGCTTATTTCGATTTCTCAGATGATGAAGAGAACCGACGGCGTTAGCGGAGACAAGGGCTTAGCTACTTAAGGACGCAAATGGCAGCGGTGCGGTGGGCCTTCTTGCAAATATTGGCGGGCTGAGTATGGTCGCCGGGCGGGGACGGGAATGGGGGAATCATGAAACGGTTCATCGCGGCGCTTGTGGCCGCCGCTGTGCTGCTGCCGGCGGGGGCCGCCCGTGCCGCGGAAGCGTGCTATTCGCCAACCACCCTCGAGGCCGAGCAGGGCATGCGGTTCCTCATCGACCTGATGGTCGCCAGCACCGCTTGCCGCGACCAGACCTACGGCCTGTTCCAGCAGCGCAACCACGTGACGGTGCTGGCCTATCAGAAGGCGCTGATCACGCATTTTCACGGCAATGCCGCCTATGACCGCTGGGACACCGCGCTTGCCAACGATGCGGCACTGAAACAGGCGGGCAAGTCGGGCCCGCAAGCCTGCCAGGAATCCGCCGACGTTCTGAACCGTGGCGCCTCGATGGACGACAAGGGATTTCGTGCCTACGCCGCAAGTCTGGCGACCAGCGCCGCGGCGAGCGGGCGCTACAAGACCTGTGGCCGCGGAGCGGCTGGTCGCTGATCGGTTGACCGGGCGAGGCTCAATGCGCCGGCCAGGCCTAGCGCCGACAGCACCGTCATGAAGAGATAGGCGCCGCCGCCGAATTTGGCATAGAGCGCGCCGGCGCCTAGCATCACCAGCCCGCTGCCGATGCCCGACGACGCGCCGGAGTAGAGCGCCTGCGCGCTCGCCGCGGCGCCCGGCGGCACGGTGCGCGACAGATAGTTCATCGCGCCGAGATGCGTCGCGCCGAAGGTCAGCGCGTGCAGCAATTGCAGCGCTAATGCCGGCAGCAATCCCGGCACCAGCCCCATCAGGCCCCAGCGCACGATTCCCGCCGCGCCGCCGGCGATCATCAACCCCAGCGGACCGACCCGGGCAAGCAGCCGGCCGCCAAGCCAGAACAGCACGATCTCGGCGACGACGCCCTCGGCCCACAACACGCCGATCATCGCGTCCGAGAACCCCAGCGAGCGCCAATAGAGCGTGCCGAACCCGTAATAGACCTGATGGCTCGCCTGCAGCGCGGCGGCGATCGCGACGAAGCGCCAGAAGCGCCTGTCGCGCGCCACCTCGCCGAGCCCGGTGCGGCGCGATGCGCGGGCCGGCTCGCCGACGCCGGCGGGAACCGCGAGGCATGCGGCGAACAACAGCGCCGAGGCGATCAGCACCAGCACCAGCACCGCGTTGCCGCCCGCGCCGCCGAGCGCCGAGCGCGACAGCACCGTGCCGCTCACCATCGCAGCGAGGATGAAGCTCACCGACCCCCACACCCGCACCCGGCCGTAATCGATGCCGCGCTCGCGCACCGCGGCGAGGGTGATGCTGTCGCCGAGCGGCATCAGCGCGGTCTGCGCCGTTGCCGTCACGAGGGTCAGGCCGAGCAGCAGCCAGAAGCTGTAGGCGTTCCACATCGCCGCGTAGCCGAGAATGGCAACCGCGCAGAGCACGACCATCGCCGCGCGGCGCCGGCCCAGCCGGTCGGCGAGGGCGCCGATCGCCGGCGTGGTCGCGACATTGACCCAGATCGCGGCGGCATAGAGCGCGGCGATCTCGCGCGCGCCAAAGCCGCGCCCCGTCAGCCAGACCGGCCAGAACGGCGACTTGATGCCGACGATCAGAAAGACCGCCGCGTAATAGGCGCCGAGCCTCAAGGAAAGACGCGATTGTGGCGGCGGGTTCGTCATGCGACTCGACGGCGGCGGCCGGCATGGCTATTCCGCCGGGCATGGTTCCGACCCTAAACCAGATCACCGCGCTCGTGTCGGTGGTTTTGATCGACGTGGTGCTGGCGGGCGACAATGCGATTGTCGTCGGTATGGCCGCGTCCGGGCTGCCGGCGGAGCAGCGCCGTCGCGCGATCGTCATCGGCATCGGCGCGGCGACGGTGCTGCGCATCCTCTTCGCGGCAATCGCCCTGCAGCTTCTCGAAATCATCGGTCTGGCGCTGGCGGGCGGCGTCTTGCTGCTCTGGGTCGCCTGGAAGCTCTTCCGCGAGCTGCGCCACGCTCAGAGCGTCAGACGCATCGGCCGCGACGAGGCCTCGTCGCCGGCAGTGCACAAGACCGTGCGCCAGGCGGTGACGAATATCGTCGTCGCCGACATCTCGATGTCGCTCGACAATGTGCTGGCGGTAGCCGGGGTGGCGCGCACCCAGGCGGAGCCGTGGGTGCTGTTTCTCGGCCTGATCCTGTCGGTGGCGCTGATGGGTATCGCGGCGAATTTTGTCGCGCGGCTCCTCGCGCGGCGGCCGTGGCTCGCCTGGCTTGGCCTGGGCATCATCACGGCGGTGGCGTTGCGGATGATCTGGGCCGGTGGCGGCGAGGTGCTCGCCCATGCCGGCGGCGGCTAAAGCCGCAGGGTCCAAGTCTCGCCGAGAAGTTCCGGGCCGAACTCGTCATGCGTCTCGGTCTCGACGATCTCGAACCCGACCGACGCATAGATCCGCCGCGCCGCCGTGAGGATGCTGTGCGTCCACAGCGTCACCTCGCGGTAGCCCGCTTGCCGCGCGAAACGGATGCACTCTTCGACCAGCCGCCGGCCGACGCCGAAGCCGCGCGCCTTGGGCTCGACAATCAGCATGCGCAGTCGTGCGACTTCGTCGTTCTCCCTGACCAGCATCACCGAACCGACCGGCGCGCCGTCCTGTTCGGCGATCCAGCAATGCTCGCGGCCGGGGTCGAGCTCGCGCAGAAATTTGGCGACGACGTCGGCGACATAGGCCTCCATCTTGTGGTTGAGGCCGTATTCCTCGTTGTAGAGCGCGCCGTGACGCGACGCGACCCAGCCCATATCGCCCGGCCGGTGCGGCCGCAGAATGAACGCCGCGCCGGCCTCTTGCGCATCGCCGAGCAGCCCGGAAATCGCCCGCATCGCCGCGACGAGCCGATCCTGGTCCGCCTCGGCGAGAGGCGCCAGAAGATTGCCGATCTCCGACTGCGAGGCGCGGTCAAGCGGCGCGAACGCCTCGCGGCCGTCGGGGGTGAGGGAGATCAGCGTCTGCCGGCCGTCCTGCAGCGACGGATTGCGCAGGATGAGGCCCTGGCGCTCGAAATCGCGCAGGATGCGCGAGAGATAGCCGGGGTCGAGGTCCAGCTCGCGGCCGAGCCAGGTGGCGGTGGCGCCGTCGCGATGCGCCAGCGCGTGCAGCACCCGCGCCTCGGTCAGCGAAAAAGGGGTGTTGAGAAACGCCTCCGACAGCACGCCGAGCTTTTGCGTGTAGAAGCGGTTGAACCGGCGGATCGCCGCGATGCGGCGGTCGAGCGGCGAGGCGTTCATCCGAAATCCCCTCGGCAAAGCCAGAGAGGACGTAATCAACTAAATATTTGACTTCGTCAAGTTTATGCTTCGAGCACCATTTGCGTCTGGGTAACGATCGCCACCAACCGGCCTTCGGCCGTTGCGATGCGCGTCGTCCAGACCTGCGTGCGGCGCCCGCGATGCACTGGCGTTGCCTCGCCGACCAGCCGGCTGCCGCGCGGTGCGCCGGCGATGAAGTTGGTCTTGCTTTCGAGCGTCGTGGTGCCGGCGCCTTCGGGCAGGTTGAGAATTGTCCCGGCGGCGCCGAGCGTGTCGGCAAAGGCCATGATCGCGCCGCCATGCATCACCGCCGGGCCGGTGCAGAGCTCCGGGCGCACGACCAGCTCGGCGAGCACACGCTCCTTGTCGGCCGACACGAAGGTGATGCCCAGCAACTCGGCGAAGGGTAGCTTCAGCTCACGCAGGCGATCGAGCGGGGTCATCTCTTTGGGATCACGCGCCAAAACCCGGCGGCCGGCGCAGGTGCCAGTCGGTCGCCTGCTGGTACGCCCAGCCGATGCGCAGCGCCGTCGCCTCGTCATAGGGCCGGCAGACGATCTGCAGCGATAGCGGCAAGCCGCCAGCGCTGAAGCCGTCCGGCAGCGCCAGCCCGCACATCTCCAGCAGATTGAAGACGCGGGTGAAATGCGCCGGCGTCGAGTTCTGGTCGACCGCATCGTTGGGGATCGCCGGGGTCAGCGTCGTCGGCGTCAGCAGCGCGTCGATCCCGCCGGCGTCGAGCGCGGCGAGAAAGTCGGCCTTCATCCGGTCGCGCTCGGCGAGCGCCGCGAGGTATTCGTGCGCGCGGATGTCGCGGCCCAACTGGATGCGCGGGCGTACCGCCGGGTCGATCGGCAGCGCCGAGTCGTCGACCATGGCGCCGGTGAGCCGATAGGCCTCGGAGCCGATGATCCGCCCGGTCGCGACGGTCGCGTCGGCAAAGGCGATCGGCAGCGTCACATCGACGATCTCGGCGCCGGCGCGCGCCAGGCTTTCGAGCGCGCCGTCATAGGCGGCGAGCATTTCGGGGTCGCAGCCGTCGCGCTCGGCGCGCGGCATGCGCGCCAGCCGCAGCCCTTTGACGCCGCGGCGCAGCGTCGGGAACGGATCGACCGGCGGCGGCGCCGACAGAGTCAGCCGGTCGAGCGGGTCGGTTCCCTGCATGACGCTGAACAGCAATGCCGCGTCCTCGACCGAGCGTGCCATCGGCCCGGGCGTGTCGAGCGACGGCGCGAGCGGCAGAATGCCATAGCAGCTGACCCGTCCGACCGTGGTCTTGAGCCCGGTGATGCCGCACCATGAAGCGGGCAGCCGCACCGAGCCGCCGGTGTCGGTGCCGATCGCCCACGGCGCCATCGCCGTCGCGACGGCGACGCCCGAGCCGCTGCTCGACCCGCCGGGGGTGCGCGGCACGGTCATGTCCCACGGGTTCCACGGCGTGCCCATGTGATGATTGGTGCCCCAGCCGCCCATCGCGAACTCGACCGTATGCGTCTTGCCGAGCACGATCATCCCGGCGGCGAAGAATTTGCGCGCGAGCGTCGCGGTCACCGGCGAGCGGCGCTCGCGCCAGGCCATCGAGCCGCCCGTCGTCACCCGGCCTTCGAGATCGATGAGGTCCTTCAAGGCGATCGGCACGCCGTGCAGCGGCCCGACGCGATGTCCGGCGCGGATCGCCTTGTCGGCGGCTTCGGCGGCGAGGCGGGCTTCATCGGCATAGATGTCGATAAAAGCGTGAAGCCGCGGGTCCTGGCCGGCGATGCGTGCGAGAAACGCCTCGGTCACCTCGACCGGCGACAGTTTGCCGGTGCCGATCGCGGCGGAGAGCTCGGTCGCGGAGGATAGGCTGGGATCGCCGGTCGGGGGCATTGGGTCGGCCTCGCTGCTGGGTCGGCCGAAAGGATACGCCGGGCGCGACGCCCGTGTCAGTAAAGGTAGACGAGCTTGGCGTCGGGCGCCTTCTTGCGGTGCTCGGGCCCGGCCGCGGCGACCCGGTGCGGCTTCGCCGTATCGGGCTTGTCGGCCGCAGCTTTCTCGTCATTGCCATGATGCTTCGCCCGTTCGGCGACGCGGTCGGCGTGGTGCGGATGCCGGTCGGGCTGCGGCTCGACGATCGTTTCGCCAAAGCTTGCCGGCACCGAGCGCGGGTAGATGAAGCCGTAGGTCGGGTTCTCGCGGCCATGCGTGCCGGAGTACTGCACCTTGACGGTGGTCCAGTCGTTGGCCGGCGAGGCATCGACCACCGAGATCGCCTTGGTCACCCGTCCGCGCACCCAATTTGCCTGGTCGACCAGCACCTCGCGCGGTCCGACGACCTGCGACACGATGGCGACGTGCCCGACATGCATCCGGCCATACGGCTTGAAGACCAGGACCGCGCCGATCGCGGGCTTGTGGCCGCGGTCATAGCGCCCCTCGGCATGCGGCCACCAGGTCGCGGCGTTGCCGTCAAGCCGAATGCCGCTCACCTCGCGCGCGTAAGCGACGCAATTGCCGCCATGCGGCTCGTGGGTTTCGTGCCCCTTCCGTGCCAGTGCCGGAACGCACGCCAGGATGATTAAGCCCAGGCCCCCCAGGGCGATAGAAAACCAACGCAACAGCCAGCCCCCTCTTGGCGGCGGGTAGGTCCCGCCTTCGTCTTCCTTAATGCAACCGATGTACCAATCGGCGGCGGAATAACCACGGATTGCACGAAATTACTACTGTAGTATTTACGTCACCGGCGCTGTGACTTTTGCGTCACTTGGGGAAAAGGCGGCAATAGACGCCGTCACCGTCGCCGCATAGCGCGTGAGCGCGATCACCGCGACCATCGCCCCACGCAGCCCGGCACGAACACGAATCACGCCGATCTCCCCGTCGCGATTTTTGCCGATCTTCGGTTGTTACCCCGCCGGAAGCGGCCGCATCAGGAAAATGGCTCCCCGGGCCGGATTCGAACCAGCGACAAGTCGGTTAACAGCCGACTGCTCTACCGCTGAGCTACCGGGGAACAGAGGTGGTGTCGATATAGGCGCGCCGGTTGCCAAGGGTCAAGTCCAAGGGTCAAGATCGGCGCTTCCGACCGAAGGAGCCAGCCAATGCCCGACGCCTTGCCTGCCCTCGCGCTGATGGCCAACCCCGGCGAGCGCCTGGCGACGCTCGAGCTGGCGCGCGAAATCGAGCGGCGCGGCTTCACGGGGATTTCGGTGTCGAGCTCGTTCGGCAACATGTCGCAATGCGCCGGGCTCGCGTTCGCCACCAGGCGCATCCCCTTCGCCACCGCAATCGCGCCGATCTATGCCCAGGCGGTCGACGAATTCGCGCAAAACGGCGCCTATTTGCACGAGGTGTCGGGCGGGCGCTTTCAGTTCGGCATCGGCATCGCGCACGCGCCGGCCTATCTGCGCTTCGAGGTGACGCCGGGAAAGCCGCTCGGCGATACGCGCGCGTTTATCGAGAAGTTCAAGGCGCAGACGCAATACGGACCGCTGCCGCCGGTCATCGTCGCGACCCTGCGCAAGCGGATGATCGCGCTCGCCGGCGAGATCGGCGACGGCATCGTCTTCGCCAATGGCAGCCGTGCGTACATGCCCGACTCCTTGTCGGCGCTGCCCGACGCCAAGCGGCGCGACCCGAATTTCTTTATCGGCAACCGGGTGCGCACCTGCATCTCCGACGACATCGCCGAGGCGAAGGCCGCGCTGCGCAAGTCGATGGCGAGCTATTGGCTCATGCCGAACTACCGCAATTACTGGAAGGAGACCGGCTACGCCGAAGAGATGGCGGATGCCGAGAAGCTGGTCGCGGCGGGACGCGCCGCCGAGATGCCGGACCGGCTGACCGATCGCTGGCTCGCCGACTGCACGCTCTTCGGCCCCGCCGCCAAGGTGCGCGAGGGCGTCGAGGCGTGGCGCGCGGCCGGGGTCACGGCGCCGGTCGTCGTGCCGATCGCGCCGGACGGCGACCAGAAGAAGGCGCTCGCCGCCGCATTCAAGGCGTTCGAATGACGCTGTCGGAACCCGAGGCCGCGGCGGCGGACGGCACCGGCCGCGCGGCGCCGCAGCCGCAGGTGCCGCTCGTCGCCTATGTCTATCTCGCGATCATCGTGCTCACCTGGGCGAGCAACTGGCCGCTGATGAAGCTGGCGCTCGGCCAGATCCCGCCGCTCAAATTCGTCCTGCTGCGCCTCGTCGGCAGCGTCGTGCTGATCGTCCCGCCGCTGGTCGCGGCGCGGCAGAGCCTCTTGCCCTATCGCGGCGAGCGGCTGATCCTGTTCTGGGTCGGCGAGCTGCAGGTCGCGGGTTTCCTCATCTGCAGCATTATCGGCCTGGCGATCGTGCCGGCGGGACGCGCGATCGTTCTGGCCTATACGATGCCGCTCTGGGCGATCCCCATCGGCATCTTCATCTGGCCCGAGCGGCACGGCCGCGCGCAGCTGATCGGGGCGGCGGTCTGCTTTGCCGGGCTGGTGCTGTTCATGAACCCCGGCCTGGTCGACTGGGGAAACCCGCGCATCCTCGCCGGGAACGGGCTTTTGCTGCTCGCCTCGATCCTCTGGGCGTTCGGCTCGTGCCTTTATCGCCGCCGCCAGTTCCAATCGCCGTTCTGGGTGCAGACCTTCTGGCAGCTCGCGGTCAGCGTGCCGCCGGTCGCGGCGATCGTCGCGCTGTGGGTGCATGGGCCGGTCGAGTGGTCGCCGGGACTCGTGGCGATCGTGCTCTACAACTGCCTGGTGACGACGGCGCTCGGCTATTTCTTCTGGGGCAAGGTGCTGTCGATGATGCCGGCGGCGATGGCCGGGCAGGTGCTGACGCTGACGCCGATCTGCGGCTTTGTGCTGTCGCTGATGATCTTCGGCGGCACGCTGAGCGGCGACGTGCTCGCCAGCATCGCCCTGATCGCCGCCGGGATTTTCGTGATGCTGCGCCGCTAAAGCGGCGAGGGGCCGAGCAGTTCCCAGCCGTGCCGGTCCAGGAAGGCGGCGAGCTCGCTGTCGCTCATCTGCGCGAATTTGCGCTGCGTGCGCTGCTGCTCCTCGACCAGCCCGCCGGCTTTCGCCGGGGTGTAGAGAAACAGCACCAGCCCGGTTTCGGCGCCGGTGCTTTTCCAGCAATGCGCGACCCCGCGCGGCATGAAGGCGATCGCGCCGGCGCCGCCGACGGTAACGTCGCCGCCGATCATGAAGGTGACCTCGCCGGACAGGACGTAGGCCACCTCGTCGCTGTCGCGGTGCAAATGGAGGGTGCTCTTCGTCCCGGGCGGCACCGTTTCCTCGAACATCATGATGCTATCGGCGGTCTCGCCGCCCACCAGCTTCGGCAGGATCGCCCGTTCGGTCGAGGGGGGATGTCCCGGCATTACAACGACGCCCTGTCCAGCCATCACGACTTCCTCCCTTGTTCGAAGGGGATCGGAACGAGCTCGATCTTACGCCGTCGCCGCATTGTCCGGGAGGGTTGAATCGGCCCGTGCCGCCGCAAGCGAGAAGCGATCGCGGCGGTGCGCTGGCCGTGGCGATTCCGGAACGGCACTGGCTGCCCAGTAGTTCTCCTTTCACGAGGAATGGGAGGACGGGTAATGGCCAAGACGCAAACCGCGCCAGCATCCAAACCGCGGCGGCCGCGCAAGACGCCGCAGGCGGCGCATCGCCAAGCGACCGCGAAGACCGCGAAAGCCGCCGAGATTACCCCGTTGAACGTGCCGGCTCGCGAGGAATCGCGCCCCACCATACGGCGGAAGGCCGCCGCGCAGACCAAGCCCGCCGCCCCGCGCCGCGAGCGTCGCCGTCGGGGCTTGTTCGGCGCCGTGTTCAGCTGGCTTTTCGGCCGGCCCACGCGGAGCTAGCAGCGGCCATGGCGGCGACCCGCTCACATGCGCGCGGCAAGCGCAAATGGTCGGCGAAAGTGACCGAGACCAGCGACGCGATGGATTTGAAGCAGGACATCTTCAAGTCCGACAGCCCGAAGCGGATCGCCGCGTCGGTGAAGCGCTCGGCCGAGCGCAGCCATCGCCGCAAGTCGCCGCCGTATCGCTCGGCGATGTCGATGCTCAATTTCTACATCAACCGCGCCGGCAAGAACTTGTCGGCGCGCCGCAAGCGCGTGCTGGAAGCCGCAAAAAATCAGCTGCGCCGGCTCTTTCACCGCTCGGCCGCGCCGTGAGCGGAGGCTGCCATTCCCGACGATCAGCGCGGCCTGACCAGCAAGACCGAGGCGCGGGATAAAGCCCGGCGCGCGCGCCGGCGCCGGCCGCACGACTATTTGCTGCTGCCCGACGACGACGCCGAGCACGAGCGGGACGACGAGCCGCGCCACGAGGTCCGCCGCGCCGAGGCGAAGCCGCCGCCCGATCCTATCGCCGAGCGGCGGCGCCGCCGGCGCAATTGGCTCATCGCCGGGATCGTCGGACTGTTGCTGCTCATCGCGGCGATCGGCTTCGGCATCTATTGGTGGACGACACTGCGCTGGTTCGAATCGACTGACGACGCCTATACCCAGGCCGATGCCGTCGTCATCGCGCCGAAAGTCGCCGGATACATCGCACGGCTCTACGTCACCGACAACCAGCGCGTCAAGGCAGGCGATCTGCTGATCCAGATCGACCCGCGCGACTACAAGGCGACGCTCGATCAGGCCAACGCCAATCTCGAGAAAGACCAGGCGACGCTTGACAATGCGCGGCGCAATTTCGCCCGCGATGCCGCGTTGCTGCCCGATCAGCTCGCCGTCACCCGGCAGCAATACGACAACGACAAGGCGGCCGCCGCGGCCGATCAGGCCACCGTCGACAGCGACAAGGCGCAGGTCGAGCAGGCGAAGCTCAATCTCGGCTACACCACGATCGCCTCGCCCGTCGACGGCGCGGTCGGCGACCGTTCGGCGCAGCTTGGCGCCTATGTCCAGCCCGCCCAGGGGCTGATGTCGATCGTCCCGCTGGACCACCAGATCTATGTCGTCGCCAATTTCAAGGAAACGCAGATCGAGCGGATGTTCCGCGGCGAACAGGTCGACCTGTCGATCGATACGTTTCCCGGGGTCAAGTTCACCGGCCGGGTCGACAGCCTGGCGCCGGGAAGCGGGGCACAATTCGCGCTACTGCCGCCGGAAAACGCCACCGGCAATTTCACCAAGATCGTCCAGCGCGTGCCGGTGAAGATCGTCATCGACAACGCGCCGCAAGCGCGGCTCGATCAGTTGCGCCCCGGGCTTTCGGTCGAGGCGGATGTCGATAGCCGCACCGCGCCGCCCGAAGGACGGCGCCAGACCCTGGTGCTGCCCGCCAACGCACCGCGCGCCGCACCTGCGCCGGGGCGATAATGGCTGCAGCCCGCAGCGAGGAGGAGCCCAGCTTTCGCGATTGGGTCGCGGTGTTCGGGGCGATCCTCGGCGCGTTCATGGCCGTGCTCGACATCCAGATCGTCAACGCGTCGCTGCCCGATATCCAGGGCGGCATCGCCGCCTCGCTCGACGAAGGGACGTGGATTTCGACCGCCTATCTCGTCGGCGAGATCGTCACCATTCCGCTCACCGGCTGGCTCGCCGAGGTTTTCTCGACCCGGCGCTACCTGATCGGCAACTGCATCCTGTTTCTCGGCTTCTCGATGCTGTGCGGGCTGTCGACGAACTTGCCGATGATGATTATCTGCCGCGCCGGGCAGGGGTTTACCGGCGGCGTCTTCATTCCGATGGCGATGACCATCGTGCTGCGCTGCCTGCCGCTGTCGAAGCGGCCGATCGGCCTGGCGCTGTTCGGCGTTACCGCCACGTTTGCGCCGGCCATCGGGCCGACCATCGGCGGCTGGCTGACCGATACTTATTCCTGGCACTGGATTTTCTATATCAACCTGCTGCCTGGGGCGCTGTTGATCTGGGCGATCGCCTACGGGCTGCAGGCCGAGCCGATGCGGCTCGAACGGCTCGCCCATGGCGATTGGCTCGGCATTTTATGCATGGCGGTCGGACTCGGCTCGTTCATCACCATGCTCGAAGAAGGCGAGCGTAAGGACTGGTTCGGCAATCCGCTGATCCGCGACACGGCGCTCGCTGCCGCAATCTTCATCCCGGCGTTCATCGCCCTTGAGCTCATCAGCAAGCACCCGTTCATCAATCTGCGCATGCTCAAGCGGATCGATTTTGCCGGGGCATCGAGCATGGGGCTCGTGCTCGGACTGGCACTCTACGGCACGGTCTACATCATCCCGGTCTATCTGGCGCAAATCCAAGGCTATGACGCGCTGCAGATCGGCGAGGTGATCATGTGGCTGGGCCTGCCGCAGCTCCTCATCTTTCCGCTTGTGCCGCTGACCATGCGGTATGTCGACAGCCGGGTCATCGTCGGCTTTGGCCTGGCGCTGTTCGCGGTCAGCTGCTTCATGGATTCCTACCTGACGCATGACTGGGCGATCCAGCAGCTCAAATGGTCGCAGCTGGTGCGCGCCGCCGGCCAGCCGTTCATCATCACGCCGCTATCGTCGCTTGCCGCCGGGTCGCAGCCGCCGCGCGAGCAGGCCGGCGCGTCGGCCATCTTCAACATCATGCGCAATCTCGGCGGGTCCGTCGGCATCGCGATGCTCTCGACCTTTCTGACTTTCCGCGAGCATTTCCATTTCTCGGTGATGCGTGACCGGCTGACCGAGAACGGGCTCAACACCGCGGCGCTGATCGGCGATTACACAAAGGCACTTGCCGCGAAGACGCCGGCCGGGGCGGGGGCGACGCATATGCAGGCGCTGGCGCAGCTCGCCGGCACCGTGCGCCGCGAGGCCTTCGTGATGGCCTATTCCGATTGTTTCTTCGTCATCGGCTGGGCGCTGGTCATCTGCATCCTGGCGCTATTCCTGGTGAAGAAACCGCCGGAAAGCGCCGCCCCGGCCCACTGACCTCGCGCAGCTTTTCGGCGGGCTAGCGAAGGCGTGGCGGGGTCAGCGGGTTGGGCGGCGGCCGCCGCAGGAACAACAGCAGCACGATGCCGAGCAGCGAAGTCCAGGCGATCAGCCAGAACGCGTCGATATAGGCCAGCACATAGGCTTGGCGCTGCACCAGCGAGGCCAGCACGCCGAGCCCTTGTTGGGTCGGGTGGTCGAGCGCCGTCGCGCGGCTGGTGAACGGCCCCGCGAGCTGCGCGGCGACGCCGACGGCGTTGGCTGCGCCGCTCTGCACGTGCAGGCCGATGAGGTTGGAATAGGTCTGCTCGCGCATCCGGACGAAGGTCTGGATGCCGGCGCTGCCGATCTCGGCGCCAAGCAGGCGGGCGATCTGGATCGTCGCGGCGATCGCCGCGGCCTGAGCGGGCGTGATGTGCGACACGGCATAAGTAACGAGTGCGGTGATCGCGAAGGCGAGCCCCACCGCCGAGACGCATTGCGACGGCAGAAAATCGCCGCCGGCCCAGTCATGCGTCAGCCCGGTGTCCATCCAGCTTCCGAGCGAGATCGTCGCGAAGCCGGCGAGCAGCAGCAGCCGGGCATCGACCCGCCGCAGCAATAGCGCGACCAGCGGCACCAGCACGAACTGCGGCAGCGCGATCCAGTTGAGCGTGTCGCCGATCTGCAGGTCGCGCAGCCCCTGTATGCGCGTCAGGTAATCGGGCAGCACATAGCCGGTCGCGGTCGACCCGAAGCCGTAGAGCGAGATCAGCATGGCCGGAATAACGACGCTGCGCTGCGCTGCCACGGGGAGGTGAATCAACGGGAACGGCGCGCGGACCTCGCGAAGAAAGAACGCGGCGATCAGGATCGCCCCCGCCAGCAGCAGCCCGCAAATCAGACCGGAATTCAGCCAATCGAGCCGGTTCCCTTGGTCGAGCCCGGCATAGATAAGGCCGAAGCCAAGTCCGGCATAGGTGAGCCCCGGCCAATCGGTGCGCGCCAGCAGCGCGCGGTCGACCGGGCGCCGTGGCATGGCGATCACCACCATCACCATCATCAGCGGCGTCAGCACCGCGTTCTGCCAGAAGATCCATTGCCAGGTTCCGCTCTCCGAGTACCAGCCTTCGAGCGCGCCGGCGATGTTCTGGGAGAACACAAAGCGGAAGGAATAGGCGGCGATGCCCCAGATCCACCAGCGCGGCGGCAGGCTGCGCAGCACAAAGCCCAGTGCCGCCGGAATGAACGCGCCGACCGCCAGCCCGCGGATCAGCTGCAAGGCGATCACCGTGTGGTAGTCGCTGACGAAAGGCGGCAGCAGCGAGGCGATGGTGAAGATCGTCCCCGTCACCAGCAGCACGCGCCGTGTGCTGAGCACCGTGCTCATCCAGGCGGCGGACGGCGTCACCACCATCTGCGCCGCGCCGAAGATCGTCGTGAGCCACGAGCCTTCGTCGAAGCCGAGGCCCAGCCCGCCGCGGATGTCGGCGAGGCCGAACGTGCTGATCCGCGTGTTGAGCGAGGAGATGAACGCACCGAGGATGACCGCGGCGACGCCGATGACCGGGTACTCGATGCCGGTCAGCATGTTGGATGACGGCGGGGGCCGCGCCGCCTCCGCCGTCGCGGTCATGGCGGTGGCGGGGTAGTGTCGGTGAGGATCGTCGCCTCGACCGACATGCCCGGCAGCAGATGGCCGGCGAGCGGGTTGTCGGGGCCGATGCGCAGCTTGACCGGGATGCGCTGCACCACCTTGGTGAAGTTGCCGGTAGCGTTGTCGGGCGGCAGCAGGCTGAATTGCGAACCGCTCGCCGGGGCGATGCTGTCGACCGTCGCCTTGATCACGAAGCCGGGAAAGGTGTCGACGCGGATTTCCGCACGCTGCCCGATCGCGACACGGGTGAGCTGGGTTTCCTTGTAGTTGGCGACCACCCAGACCTTGTCGAGCGGCACGATGGTGATGACCTGGCTGCCGCCATGGACGTACTGGCCGTCATAGACGCCGCGCTCGCTGACCTCGCCGCTGACCGGCGCGGCGACGCGGGTATAGCCGAGATTGATCTTCGCCAGCTCGAGCGCCGCCTGTTTCGCCTTGGCGTCGGCGCGCAGTTGCGATTCCTGCGTATCGAGCACCGCGAGCTGGCTGCGTTGCGCCTCGAGCGCGGCCTGGTTGCTGACGAGCGTGGCGTTGAGCCGCTTGGCTTCGGCGCCGGTCTGCTCGACCTTCTGCTCGGTGCCGAACGTGGTCTGCAGCAGCTTCCGTTGCCGCTCGGCTTCGAGCTTGGTGCGCTCGACATCGGCCTGGGTCCCGACGATTTGCGCCTCTGCCTCCGCGACCACCGCCTTTTGCGCCGTTTTGCGCGCCTTGAGGTTCTCGACCGCCGCCTGGGCGCCGAGCAGCTCGGCGTCGGCCTGGGCGACCTTCGCGGCGTAGTCGCTGTCGTCGATCAGCACGAGCAGGTCGCCCGCCTTGACGCGCTGGAAATCGTCGGCGAATACCTTGCGCACATAGCCGTCGACCTGGGCGCTGAGCGGCGTCACATCGCCCCGTATATAGGCGTCGTCGGTCGTCTGGCGGGTTGCGGTACCGACCCAGCGGTCCCATTGCGTCGCGAACAGCACCGCAAGCCCGCCCGCGACCAGGATCACGACAAGGCGAAAGAGATTGGCGGCCCAAAAGCGCCCGCTCCGCCAGGCGGGCGCCGGTGCCGGCGCTGCCGGCGGGCTTGCCGGCGGCGCGGTCGACGGTGGTTGCGTTTCGGCTGGCGGCCCGTCAGGCATGGCGACATCGTCCTCGCCGTCGCGGGGAGGTGGCCCCGATCGCGTAATGCGATCTATGTATTCGCAAGTCGCTGGAGGCCGGAAGCGGAATCGAACCGCTGTACACGGATTTGCAGTCCGTTGCATAGCCACTCTGCCATCCGGCCGCTGGAAGGCAAGGCGAGCCGGTGATATAGGCAGTGCCTCCCGGCGCGGTCAAGTTGCCGCGTGAAGGATGCATTCGGTGTTTACAGGCGTTATTGCCGCGGGGGCGGGTGTTGCCCCGCCGCGGTCGCGCCCATATATTTGCCGGGGCGCGTCTACGCGCAGATATATCCGAACGAATCCAGTTTGCTGGCGGAAAGGTAACAGTATGGCGCGGGTAACCGTCGAAGATTGCGTGGTCAAGGTGCCGAACCGGTTCGATCTGGTGTTGGTCGCGGCGCAGCGGGCGCGCGAGATCACCGCCGGCGCGCAGCTGACGCTCGACCGCGACGACGACAAGAACCCCGTCATCGCGCTGCGCGAGATCGCCGAAGCTTCGGTGCCGATCGACCGGCTGCAGGATTCGCTGATCCGCGGCATGCAGAAGCATGTCGAGATCGACGAGCCGGAGGAGACGATCGAGCTCGAATCGAATCTGTTCGGCGTCGCCGAGGCGCTGGGTGTGGCCGGGCTCGGCGACGAGGTCGAGGAAGAGGCCGCCGAGGACGACGAGCTCAGCGAGGACATGCTCTCGGTCGAGAGCGACGAGGATGTCGACCTGCCGGAGCTGCCCGAGGGTGAGCCGGAGACCTTCGAGGAAGACGTCGCCGAGGAAGACGTCGCCGAGGAAGACGTCGCCGAGGAAGACGTTGCCGAGGAAGACGTCGCCGGGGAAGACGTCGCCGAGAACGAGGCGCCGTGACGTGGCGTTCGGGGCGCACCGCCGCTTCGAACAGCCAGATCGCCGCCATCCCTTAAGGAACGTCGCGGGATGATGCGGCAACCCGATCTTGTCGATCTGGTTCGCTCCTACGATCCCGAAGCGGACGAGGCGGTGCTCAACCGCGCTTACGTCTATTCGATGAAGGCGCACGGCGCGCAGTTGCGCGAGTCGGGCGATCCCTATTTCTCGCATCCGGTCGAGGTGGCGGGGCTGCTCGCCCGGATGAAGCTCGACACCGCCTCGATCGTCACCGGCTTGTTGCACGACACGGTCGAGGACACGGTCGCCACGCTCGACGAGATCGAGCGCATCTTCGGGCCGGAGATCGCGCGGCTCGTCGATGGCGTCACCAAGCTGTCGCGCCTCGAACTGCAGTCGGACCAGACCAAGCAGGCGGAAAATTTCCGCAAGCTCGTGCTGGCGATGTCGGAAGACATCCGCGTCCTGCTCATCAAGCTCGCCGACCGGCTGCACAACATGCAGACGCTGCGCTTCATCAAGAACGCCGAGAAGCGCCGCCAGATCGCGCGCGAGACGATGGACATCTACGCGCCGCTCGCCGAACGGATCGGCATGCACCGCATGAAGGACCAGCTCGAAGACCTGGCCTTTGCCGAACTCTATCCCGACGCGCGCTCCAGCATCACCGCCCGGCTCGGTTTTCTGCGCGCCAAAGGCGGCGACATCGTCGCGCGGATCACCGGCGAGCTGACCCGCAAGCTCACCGAAGGCGGGCTCGATGCGACCGTCACGGGCCGCGAGAAATCGGCCTATTCGATCTGGCGCAAGATGCAGCGCAAGGACGTGCCGTTCGAGCAGCTCGCCGACATCATGGCGTTCCGCGTGCTGGTCGACGACCTCTCCCAGTGCTACCACGCGCTGGGCATCATCCATGCGGCCTATCACGTGGTTCCGGGGCGCTTCAAAGACTACATCTCGACCCCCAAGCCGAATAATTACCGCTCGCTGCATACGGGCGTCATCGGCCCGGAGCGGCAGCGCATCGAGATGCAGATCCGCACCCGCGACATGCACGAGATCGCCGAGCTCGGCGTCGCCGCGCACTGGATCTACAAGCAGGCGGCGGAGCGTACCGACGGCCCGCAATATCGCTGGCTGCGCGAGCTCGTCGATATCCTGGAGCATTCCTCGGCCGAGGAATTCCTCGAGCACACCAGGCTCGAAATGTTCCAGGACCAGGTCTTCGTCTTCACCCCGAAGGGCGACCTCATCGCCTTGCCGCGCGGTGCGACGCCGGTCGATTTCGCTTATGCGGTGCATTCGCAGGTCGGCGATACCTGCGTCGGCTCCAAGATCAACGGCCGGCTGCTGCCGCTGCGCACCGAGCTGGTCAATGGCGACCAGGTCGAGATCGTCACCTCGAAGGCGCAGACCCCATCGCCGACCTGGGAGCGCTTTGTCGTCACCGGCAAGGCGCGCGCCCGCATCCGGCGCTACATCCGCACGCAGCAGCGCGCGCAATATCTCGATCTGGGCAAGGCGATCGTGCAGAAGGCGTTCCGCCAGGAAGGCCAGGACTTTACCGAAAAGCCGCTCCAGCCTGTGCTGAAGCAGTTCAATTGCGCCTCGACCGAGGATCTTTATGCCGCGGTCGGCGAGGGCATCCTCACCGGCCGCGAGGTGGTGAACGCCGCCTTTCCCCACGCCCCGAGCGAGGAAAAGGACAAGGTGGTGCCTTTGTCGCGCGCGCGGCGGCGCGGTACGGCCAAGGACAACGCGGTCTCGATCCGCGGCCTCATCCCCGGGATGGCGCTGCATTTCGCCGGATGCTGCCACGCGCTGCCGGGTGACCGCATCGTCGGCATCGTCACCACCGGCAAGGGGGTGACGATCCACACGATCGATTGCGACACGCTCGAAACCTTCAACGACGAGCCGGAACGCTGGATCGATGTCGCCTGGTCGAGCGACGAGGCGGAAAACATTCATGTCGGCCGGATCAATGTCACGATCGCCAACGAGCCGGGCAATCTCGGCAGCCTGACAACGACGATCGGCAAGCAGGGCGGCAATATCAGCAATCTGAAGATCACCAACCGCTCGCAGGATTTCTTCGAGATCATGGTCGACATTCAGGTCGCCGACGTGAAGCAGCTGTCGACGATCATCGCCGCGCTGCGCGCGACGCCGGTCATCAACTCGGTCGAACGCGCGCGCGGCTGAACCGTGATCGTCCTCGGCCTCGGCAGCGACCTCATCGACATTCGCCGCATCGAGAAGACCATTGCGCGGTTCGGCGACCGGTTTCTCCTGCGCATCTTCACCGAGACCGAGCGGCGGCGCTGCGACCGGCGGCCGCTGTTCCGCGCCGCCAGCTATGCGCGCCGCTACGCCGCCAAGGAAGCAACCGCCAAGGCGCTCGGCACCGGGTTTCGCGGCGGCGTGTTCTGGCGCGATCTCGGGGTTGTCAACCTGCCCGGCGGGCAGCCTTCGATGCAGCTGACCGGCGGTGCGCTGAAGCGGTTGCAGGCGCTCACCCCGCCCGGCATGGCAGCGCGGCTGAACCTGACCATCACCGACGAGACGCCGCTGGCGCAGGCCGTGGTGATCATCACCGCCGAGCCTTTACCCACTGATCCCGCGGCCGCGGGACCGGCAGCCGGTTCGACCGTTGGCTGAGGTTCCGCCATTGTCGCAGCCGCGCCGGCAGCCCTTGACTAGCCGCCTCGCGCGCGGCCTTATCGCGCACTCCCGCCGCCCGGCCATCAACCAAACAATCAGGCCATGAACTCAATCGCCAAGAAAAAACCGACGGGCGGCGTTTTCGAGACCATCAAAACCATCGTCTACGCGGTCCTTATCGCTTTGGTGGTCCGCACTGTCGCCTACGAGCCGTTCAACATCCCCTCGGGCTCGATGATCCCGACCTTGCTGGTGGGCGATTATCTGTTCGTCTCGAAATTCTCCTTCGGCTATAGCCGCTTCTCGCTGCCGTTCGGGCTGCCGCTGTTTTCCGGCCGCATCTTCGAGTTCCACAAGCCCGAGCGGGGCGATGTCGTCGTTTTCAAACTGCCGACCGACACCTCGACCGATTACATCAAGCGGCTTGTCGGCCTGCCGGGCGACAAGATCCAGGTGATCCACGGTCAGCTCTTCATCAACGGCCAGATGGTGCCGCGCCGCCAGGTCGATGATTACGTCTACCAGGAAGGCGGCCAGGTCGTGCTGATGCACCAATACGTCGAGAGCCTGCCGCGCGGGCCGGGCGAGCCGCCGCTCGATCATCCGATCATCAAGATCGGCGATGACGGCCCGCTCGACAATACCGCCGTCTACGAGGTGCCGGAGGGCGATTATTTCGCGATGGGCGACAATCGCGACAATTCGCAGGATAGCCGGGTGATGTCGGCGGTCGGCTTCATCCCGGCCGAGAACCTGGTCGGCAAGGCGCAGTTCCTGTTCTTCTCGACCAACGGCTCGGCGGCGTGGTGGCAGGTCTGGCAATGGCCGTTCGCCATCCGCTACTGGCGGTTCCTCAACGGTGTCCACTAGCGGCGCGAGCGCGCCGGCGAATGCCGGCGATGAGGATCTCGCGTCGCGGCTTGGTCATGTCTTTGCCCGGCCGGCGCTGCTCGGCGAAGCTCTGACCCATCCGAGCGCCGTCGCACCGGCGCGCGGCAAGAGCCGGCGGCGCGTGGTGCCGCGCCATTACGAGCGGCTCGAATTCCTCGGCGACCGGGTGCTCGGCCTGGTGATCGCCGACCTGCTGTGGCATCGCTTCGAGAGCGAGCCGGAGGGCCCGATGACGCGGCGCATGGCCGATCTCGTGCGGCGCGAAAGCGTGGCGCGCGTCGCGCTCGATATCGGGCTCGACCGGCACCTCGTGCTGTCGCCGTCCGAGGCGGCGGCCGGCGCGGCGCGCAACCCGAGCATCCTCGCCGATGTCTGCGAGGCGGTGATCGCGGCGATCTATCTCGATGGCGGGTTGCCGGCGGCGAGCGGCTTCATCTCGCGCTGGTGGGCGCGGCTGATCGACGACATGGCGGTTCCGCCGCGCGATCCCAAGACGCGGCTGCAGGAATGGGCGCAGGCGAGGGGGCTCGGCCTGCCGATCTATCGCCTGGTGACGACCGAGGGCCCGGATCACGCGCCGCGTTTCACCGTCGCCGCGAGCGTCGCGCAATCGGCGGAATCGAGCGCGACTGCCTCGTCAAAGCGGGCCGCGGAGGCCGAGGCCGCGGCGGCGCTGCTCGCTTTGCTGACGCACGATGGCTGAGGAAGCTGCCAATCCGGTTGGGACAAGCTGCGGCTATGTCGCGCTGATCGGCGCGCCCAATGCCGGCAAGTCGACGCTGCTCAACCGCCTGGTCGGGCAGAAGCTGGCGATCGTCACGCCCAAGGTGCAGACGACGCGCAGCCGCCTGCTCGGCATCGCGACCGAGGACCGGACGCAACTGATCTTTGTCGATACGCCCGGCATTTTCGCGCCGCGCCGCCGGCTCGACCGGGCGATGGTCGCCGCTGCCTGGGCCGGAGTGTCGGACGCCGACGTATCGGTACTGCTGGTCGATGCGGCGCGCGGCCTCGATGGCGACACGCGGGCCATCGTCGAGCGGCTCAAAACGGCGGGGCGGCCGGCGATCCTCGCGCTCAACAAGGTCGATCTGGTGCGCCGCGAGGTGCTGCTCGGTCAGGCGGACGAGCTCACCAGGCTCGGTAATTTCGACCGCGTCTTCATGATCTCGGGCCTCAACGGCGACGGGGTCGACGATCTTTACCGCCACCTCGCGGCGATCGTGCCCGAGGGGCCGTTCCTCTTCCCGCCCGACCAGCTCTCCGACGCCCAGGAGCGCTTTCTCGCCGCCGAGGTGACGCGCGAGCAGGTGTTTCTCCAGTTGCATGACGAGCTGCCCTATTCGGCGACGGTCGAGACCGAGAGCTGGCACGAGCGCCCCGACGGCAGCGTGCGGGTCGAGCAGGTGATCTATGTCCGCCGCGTAAGCCAGCGCGCGATCGTGCTCGGCGAGGGCGGCAAGCGCATCAAGACCATCGGCGCCCGCGCCCGCGCCGAGCTTTCGGCGATGCTCGACCGCAAGGTGCACCTGTTTCTCTTCGTCAAGGTGCGCGAGAACTGGCTCGACGACCCGGAACGCTTCCGGGCGATGGGCATCGACTTCAATGCCTGAATTTGTGGCGCGCGAAGCATCCCTCTCCGCCCATTGGGGGGAGAGGGTGGCCGCCGCGGAGCGGCGGACGGGTGAGGTGGGAATGCTCAGGCGCCTCTGGAAACCCCCGCCTCACCCCGACCCTTTCCACCCCCGAGGGTGGAGGGGGAGGGGCTTTTGATGGACTGGCGCGATACCGGCTTTGTGCTGACCGCCCGGCGGCACGGCGAGAGCGCGCTGATCGTCGAGCTGTTGACCGAGGCGCATGGCCGCCACGCGGGCCTGGTGCGCGGCGGCCAGTCGCCGAAGCGGCGCGCCGTACTGCAGCCCGGAAATCTCGTCGCGGTGAGCTGGCGCGGTCGCCTGCCGGAACATCTCGGCGCGTTCGAGATCGAGCTGCTGCGCGCGCATGCGGCCGGATTGATCGACGACCCCGACCGGCTCGCCGCGCTGTCTTCTGCGGCGGCGCTGGTGGCGCTGGCGCTGCCCGAGCGCGAGCCGCACGGCGATGTCTTCGCCGGCCTCGGCGAGCTGATCGCGGCGCTCGATTCTGCGGCGTGGGCGGCGCGTTACGTCGCCTGGGAATGCGCGCTGCTGGCGGCGCTCGGGTTCGGACTCGACCTCTCTTCCTGTGCCGCGACGGGGGTCAACGACGATCTCGCCTATGTGTCGCCGCGCTCCGGCCGCGCCGTGTCGCGCTCGGCGGGCGAGCCCTATCGCGACAAGCTCTTGGCGTTGCCGGGGTTTTTGTGGCGAGACGCGCCCGCACCGGCGCCGGATATCGTCGCCGGGCTGATGCTCACCGGCCATTTCCTGCACCATCACCTGCTCGAGCCGCAGGGCCGGGCGCTGCCCGAAGCGCGCGGCCGTCTCGCCGACCGGATGCGCCGGCTGGTATGATCGCAGCCCGATCGCAATGAGGGCCTGACCGGATGACGGATGTCGCCGAGCGCATCCAGGACGTCGATTTCGCCGACGCGCTCGGCGAGCGGTATCTGTCCTACGCGCTGTCGACGATCGTCGCGCGCTCGCTGCCGGATGTGCGCGACGGATTGAAACCCGTGCACCGGCGCATCCTGCATGCGATGAACCAGCTGCGCATGGATCCCGACGGGGGCTATCGCAAATGCGCGCTGGTCGTCGGCGAGGTCATCGGCAAATACCACCCGCACGGCGACACCGCGATCTACGACGCGCTGGTGCGGCTCGCGCAGGATTTCGCGCAGCGCTACCCGATGGTCGACGGTCAGGGCAATTTCGGCAATATCGACGGCGATAACCCGGCGGCGATGCGCTACACCGAAAGCCGCATGTCGGCCGTGGCGCAGGCGATGCTCGAGGGCATCGACGAAGACGCGGTCGATTTTCGCGCCACCTATGACGGCGAGAATACCGAGCCGGTCGTCCTGCCGGCGCGCTTTCCGAACCTGCTCGCCAATGGCGCGACGGGGATCGCGGTCGGCATGGCGACGAGCGTGCCGCCGCATAATGTCGGCGAGATTTGCGCCGCGCTGCTGCATCTGATCGACAACCCGGGCTGCGCCGCCGGCGAGCTGGTGGCGCTGATGCCGGGGCCGGATTTCCCGACCGGCGGCATCCTCATCGAGCCGGCCGACAATGTCCGCGCCGCCTACGAGACCGGGCGCGGCAGCTTTCGCCTGCGCGCGCGCTGGACGAAGGAGCAGCTCGGCCACGGGCTCTACCAGATCGTCGTCACCGAAGTGCCGTACCAGGTGCAGAAGAGCCGGCTGATCGAGAAGATCGCCGCGCTGCTCGAAGAGAAGAAGCTGCCGCTGCTCGCCGATGTGCGCGACGAGTCGGCCGAGGACATCCGTCTCGTCTTCGAGCCGAAGACCCGCAACGTCGACGGCGATCTGCTGATGGAGCAGCTCTTCCGCACGACCGAGCTCGAGGTCAGGGTCCCGCTCAACCTCAACGTGCTCGACCCCGCCGGCGTGCCGCGGGTGATGAACCTGAAGGAGGTGCTGCGCGAGTTCCTCGACCACCGCCGCGTCGTGCTGCAGCGTCGCGGCCGCTTTCGCCTGGCCGCGATCGAGCGCCGCATGGAGGTGCTGCGCGGCCTGGTGATCGTCTACGTCAACCTCGACGAGGTGATCCGCATCATCCGCGAGGAGGACGAGCCGAAGGCGGCGATGATGGCGCGCTGGGGCCTCACCGACCTCCAGGCCGAGGCGATCCTCAATATGCGCCTGCGCGCCTTGCGCCGGCTCGAGGAAGTCGCGATCCGCAAGGAACTGGAAAAGCTCGGCGCCGAGGCCGGCGACATCGAAAAGCTGCTCGGCAGCGAGCGCCGGCAATGGACCGCGCTGGCAAAGGAAATGCGCGAGACGCAGGCCGAGTTCGGCGGCGACACGCCGCTCGGCGCGCGGCGCACGACGATCGGCGAGGCGCCCGAGCCGGTCACGATCCCGGTGACTGCGCTCATCGAGCGCGAGCCCGTCACCATCCTCTGCTCGGATAAGGACTGGATCCGTACCGTCAAGGGCCACAACGTCGTGGCCGCGGAGCAGCGCTACAAGGAAGGCGACGGCCCGCGGTTCGCGGTGCCGGCCGAGACCACCGACCGGCTGATGATTTTCGGCAGCAACGGCCGGTTCTACACGCTCGGCGTCGATCGCCTGCCCTCGGGGCGCGGCCAGGGCGAGCCGCTGCGCCTGATGATCGACCTCGCCAACGAGCACGAAATCGTCGCGATGTTTCCCTACCGGCTCGGCATGAAGCTCTTGGTTGCGGCGACCGACGGGCGCGGCTTTGTCGTCGACGGCGAGGAGGCGCTGGCGCAGACCCGTGCCGGCAAGCAGGTGCTGTCGCCCGGCAAGGGCGAAAAGGCCTGTGTCTGCGTACCGGCCTCTGGCGATGCCGTGGCCTTTGTCGGCGAGAACCGGCGGATGCTGGTCGTCGACCTCGCGGAAATCCCCGAGATCGCGCGCGGCCGCGGCGTCATCCTGCAGCGCTTCCGGATGGGCCGGCTCGCCGACGCCAAGGTGTTCCGCCTCGCCGACGGGCTCTCCTGGCGCCAGGGCGAAAGCCGCACCCGCACCGAGACCGACCTCACCGCTTGGCGCGGTCCCCGCGCCGGCGCCGGCCGCACCGTCCCCAACGGCTTCCCGCGCAACGGCAAGTTCGGCTGACCCCCCCGATCTCGCCGGGACGAGTTGGATAACACAAGGCACATCGGGATGCGGCTGCTGTCTTCTATGCGCCGAAAGCGGTCATTGTTGGTTGGCGGACATCCGCACAGTAGCGACAGGCACGATTGCGCTACAATGCAATTATCTCATGGCGCTGGGGATTAGATACGCATCGTTCACCTTGAGACAGGGTATCTCTTTCTCATTCGCCCTTGTACCATCGTTGGCAACAACAAGTCATAGCGTGCTGCAACGCATCGCGGCCGTTTAATCTAATTTAGCCAGGCGTCGCTTTCCACCTTGCTAGGCCCTTCTGGGAAGCCTGCGAAGGCAATGGCCGGAACGCGGCAAAAGCAGCCGCCTTACGATGCAGCACAACGTCCACGAAATTGCCATAATCGTATTTTATCATTGCGATTATAGGCTATCGAATGGAGCAGGGGTGCCTGTAAATTTCCAGTAAAAACAGGCGACACGCGTCTCAGATCGCCGGATTGCGAAAGGGCACCGGCGGGTGTTAACGGCGAAAATCCACCGCATTTGTGTTTGCCCCGCACAGCAGCACCGCGATGCGTTCGTCTTTCGCCGGGCGGTAGCGGCCGGAGAGCAGCGCGGCGAGTGCTGCCGCGCCGCCCGGCTCGACGGCGATGCGCAGCGCATCCCACAGCCGGCGCTGCGCGTCGCGGATTGCGTCGTCGGTGACGAGCACCGCTGCGGCGACATAATGCTGCGCGATCGGGAACATCAGTTGGCCGACTTGGCGCGGCGCCAGCGAGTCGGCGGCGATGCCGCCGGCCGGCGCGTCGACCGGCTGTCCGGCGGCGAGCGCGTCGTGCAGCGTCGGCGCCGCTTCCGGCTCG
>DASZLY010000024.1:0-7664 GCA_035552135.1 Allostellaceae bacterium
GGCGCCAGGATCGCCGAGAGCTGGGGCGGAATGATGGATGTGATGCCCGACGCCATCCCCGTCATCTCGGCGGTCGACCGGGTGCCGGGGTTCTTTATCGCCACCGGCTTTTCGGGGCACGGTTTCGGCATCGGCCCGGGCGCCGGCCGGCTTGTCGCCGACATGGTCGCCGGCGGCCCGACGGTGGTCGACCCGACGCCGTTCCGCCTCTCGCGCTTCACCGACGGGTCGAACCCGAAGCCGCACCCGCTCGCGAGCTAGGCTCGATAGCCTCGCCGCTCGGCCGGTCGGCCGCTTGCGGAGCGAATGCGGCGGACGACCGTTTGCCCGGTGGATTCCCCGGCCGGCACGCCTCGATGATCAACGACCTTTGGTACAAGAACGCGGTCATTTACTGCCTTTCCGTGGCCAGCTACATGGATTCCAACGGCGACGGCATCGGCGATTTCACCGGCTTGATGCGCCGCATGGACTATCTGCACGGCCTTGGCATCACCGCTATCTGGCTGATGCCATTCCAAGTGTCGCCGCACCGCGACGACGGCTACGATATCGCGGACTATTACGGTGTCGATCCGCGCTACGGCACGATCGGGGATTTTGTCGAATTCACCCATGCCGCCGAACAGCGCGGCATCCGCGTGATCATCGATCTGGCGATCAATCATACTTCGGACCAGCATCCGTGGTTCCAGCAGGCGCGGAGCGATCCGCAATCGCCGTATCGCGACTGGTACATTTGGTCAAAGAAGAAACCGGCGAATGCCGATCGCGGCATCGTCTTCCCTGGCGTGCAGAAATCCACCTGGACCCTGGACCGGAAGGCCAAGGCCTATTATTTCCACCGCTTCTACGAATTTCAGCCCGACCTCAACACTTCGCATCCCGAAGTGCAGGCCGAGATCCTCAAGATCATGGGGTTCTGGGTCCAGTTGGGCGTCTCGGGGTTCCGGATGGATGCGGTACCCTTCGTCATCTCCAAGAAGGGTGCGAATATCCGTCAACCGATCGAGCAGTACGACATGCTCCGCCGGTTTCGCGAATTCCTTCAATGGCGGCGCGGCGACAGCATCGTGTTGGCGGAAGCGAACGTGCTGCCGCAGACCGACATGGAGTATTTCGGCCGCGATGGCGATCGGCTCCATATGATGTTCAATTTTCAGGTCAACCAGCATCTGTTCTACGCCTTTGCGACCGCCGATGTCCGCCCGCTGGTCGGCGCGCTAAAGAGCACCAAGCCGCGCCCGGCGACCGCGCAATGGGGCACGTTTTTGCGCAACCACGACGAACTCGACCTCGCCAGGCTTCCCGCGAGGCAGCGCGCCCGGGTATTCGCAGCGTTCGGCCCGGAGCCCGAGATGCAGCTCTACGATCGCGGCATCCGCCGCCGCCTCGCGCCGATGTTCGGCGGTGACCAAAGGCGGCTCGAGCTGGCCTATAGCCTGCTGTTCACGCTGCCCGGATCGCCCGTCATCCGTTACGGCGACGAGATCGGCATGGGCGACAATCTGGCATTGCCCGAACGCAATTGCGCGCGGACTCCCATGCAATGGTCCAACGAGCCGCAAGGCGGCTTCACCAAGAGCGACAAGCCGTATCTTCCGGTGATCAGCGGCGGTCCCTACGGGTACGAGCACATCAACGTGGCCGTCCAGCGCCGCCATCCCGAATCCATGGTGAACTGGACCGAACGCATCATTCGCATGCGCAAGGAAGTCCCCGAAATCGGCTGGGGCGACTTCACCATCATCCAGACCGCTGCGTCCTCAGTGCTCGTCATGCGCTACGATTGGCGCAATAATTCGGTCCTGTTCGTGCACAATCTCGACGCCATGCCGCATGAGATCGAGTTCTCGGTTGGGCTCCACGACAACAACGCCGACCAGGGGGATCTGCTGATCAACCTGTTGTCCGAGGACCACAGCACCGCCGGCGATGGCAGCCGGCACCGGATGGTGATCGAAGGCTACGGTTATCGCTGGTATCGCGCCGGTGGGCTCGACTACCTGCTGCGCCGCGACGAGGCCGGCCCTCCGGGGCACGACCGGGCGGGCTGACCCTCACCACCCCAGCTCTCCCCGCAGCCGGGCGACCGCGTCCATGTTGCGCTCGGCGTCGCCGGCGAAGCGCAGCACGAGGTGGCTCGCGCCTTCGTCGACATAGGATTTGAGCCATTCGCCGGCGCCGGCCGCGGGGCCGGCATAGTTCGCCTGGCGGCCGCGCATCACCTCGGGCGGTTGGCCGTAGTAGTTCTCGAAGAACCCATCGATGCGCCGGCCGGCGCGGCCGGCATCCTCGTCGATCGTCAGGGTCAGGTAGATCGCCCCGGTGACGTCTTCCGGCTTGCGTCCGGCTTCGCGGGCGATGTCGCGGATTTCGCGGAACTGCGCACCCCAGCCTTTGGCGTCGGGCGCATTGGGGAACCACCCGTCATAGAGCCGGCCGACCCGCTCGCGCGCCGCGCGCACCATGCCGCCGATCCAGATCGGCGGCCCGCCCGGCCGGTGCGGTGTCGGGCCGAGCACGCTGTCCTCCATGACCCAGCGGCCGTTCCAGCTGACCGGCTTGCCGCTCCACAGCTCGCGGCAGAGGCGGAGACCCTCCATCATCCGCCCGACGCGCTTCTCGAACGGCACCCCGGCGGCGACGAACTCGGCGCGGATGTTGGGCACGTCCGAGGCGATGCCGACACCGAGGATGTAGCGGCCTTCGCTGATCTGATCGAGCGTCGCGATCTGCTGCGCCAGCACGACGGGATTGCGCAGCGCCGGCAGCAGCACCGCGGTGCCGAGCTCGGCCTTTCTGGTGCGCGCGGCAACCGCGGCGAGCAGGGTCAGCGGGTCGTGGCGCGGCCGCGCCAGGAGCGAGTCACCGACCCAGATCGAGTCGAAACCCAGCCCCTCGGCGCGCTCCGCGAGCGCCAAGAGCGGCGCGGCCGCCGGGCGCCCTTCCATGACCTGCTCGCGGGTCGGCAGCAGATATCCGATGCGCGGCATCGCGGCACTCCCTCGTTCTTCAATTCAGCCCCGGCGCCCGCTGCGCCAGGCGTTGCGCGAAGCGGACTACGCGGTGCGCCGCCTCTGCGATGCGTGGCGTCGGCGCGCCCAGCGAGATGCGCAAATAGCCTTCGGCGCTGGCGCCGAAGCCGTCGCAGGGCAGCGTCGCGACCCGCTCGGCATTGAGCAGCGCCCGTGCGAAATCCTCCGACCCGAGCCCGCTATCGCGCACGTCGAGCAGGACGAACATGCCGCCTTCCGGCGCCACGACGCGGCAGTGTGGCGCCGCCGCGAGGATGCCGCACATCAGTTGGGCGCGGGTCGCGTAGTCGGCGTGCAGCGCGGCGACCTCGGGCAGCTCGGTCTTGAGCGCCGCCAGCGCGCCGTCCTGGATAAAGGCCGGGCTGCCATAGGTGACGCTCAGCAGCAGGTTTGAGATGTGCTGGATCAGCCCCGGCGGGCCGATCACCCAGCCGAGCCGGAAGGCCGGCACCGCGTGCGATTTCGACAGGCTGGCGACGACCGCGCTGCGCTCGGCCATGCCGGGAAGCGACCACGCGCCGACATGCGGCCGAGCAAAGGCGAGGTCTTCGTAAACCTCGTCCGACAGCAGCCACAGATCGTGCCGGCGGCAGAGGGCGGCAATCGCCTCCATCTCCGCGGCGGTGAAGACTGCGCCGGTCGGGTTGTGCGGCGTGTTGATCCAGATGACGCGCGTCCGCGGCGTGATCGCCGCGGCGAGCGCGTCGAGGTCGGGGTGGAAGGCGCGCGCCGGGTCGAGCGCGACGGTCACCATCGTCGCTCCGGTAGCGCCGACCACGCCCTCATAAGTCGCGTAGATCGGCTCGGGCAGAATGACCTCGTCGCCGTCGCCCGCCATGCAGCTCAGCGCGCTGAAGAGCCCGCCCTGCGCGCCCGGCACGACGGCGACATTTTCGGCCGCGCAAGGCCGCCCGCTGCGCCGCGCGGCGCGCGCCGCGATCGCCGCGCGCAGCGCCGGGTAGCCGATCGTCGGCGCATAGAGCGTGCGGCCGCCGCGCAGCGCGTCGACGGTCGCGTCGACCATTGTCGCGGCGGGACGCTGGTCGGGATTGCCGACGGTCAACAGGATGACGTCGACGCCACTGTCGATCAGCTGGCGCGCCCTGATATGCGTGTCCCAGGTGCCGACCCCTCTGCCGGCGACCCGCTCGACCAGAGGGGCAAACCGCATGGCCGGGGCGCTACTCGGCGGCTTTGCCGAAGCTCGGGGCGCTCTCCAGATCGTCCTTGAGCGCCTCCGGGCCTTCGGTCGGCAGCGGCTCGAAATAATTGATGCCGGCGTCGATATCGTTTTCCCACATCTCGCGCGGCAGCTCGTAGAGCAGCTCGACGCCGTAGCCGTTGGGATCGCTGATATAGACGCTGTGGGTCACGCCGTGATTGACCCGCATGTTGAACTTGACGCCCTTCTGCTGCAGCTCGGCGAGCTTGGCGACAAAGGCCTCGCGGCTCGGCATCGCGATGGCGACGTGGTTGATCGCCACCGGTTTGTCGAAAAGGCCCCATTCCGAGGGCGGCGGCAGGTTCGGGTTCTCGACCAGCGCGACGTCGTGATGCGTCATTTTCCCGTCGCCGTGGTCGCCGCTGTAGAACTGCATGCGCGGCGTCTTGCCCATTTCGCCGCGCGGATGCAGCGCGCCGACCTGCGTCAGCCCGACGATCTCGGTCCAGAATTTATGCGATGCCTCGATGTCGCGTACGTTGAGCACGATGTGGTTGATGCCGACCGGTGCTGTCATCTTCGCCTCCCCTTGAAGTCGCTTATTCCGCGGCTGCCTTGCCGAAGCTCGGTGCCTTGTCGATCTCGTCGATCAGCGCCGCCTCGCCTTCGGTCGGCAGGTTCTCCGCCCAGTTGAGCGCGGTGTCGATATCGTCTTCCCACATCTCGCGCGGCAGCTCGTAGAGCAGCTCGACGCCGTAGCCGTTGGGGTCGCTGATATAGACGCTGCGGGTCATCCCGTGGTTGACCCGGCGCTCGAACTTGACGCCGCGGCTCTGCATGAACTGGAGCTGTTCGAGCCACGCGTCGCGGCCGGGCAGCGCGATCGCGATGTGGTTGACCGCGACCGGCGCGCCGAACATCGCCCAGTCCTTGGGCCGCGGCGGCAGCTCCTTGTTCTCGACCAGCGCGATGTCGTGGTGGTTCATCTTGCCGTCGTGGTCGGCGCTGTAGAAGCGCATCACCGGCCGCGGCCGCTCTTGTGTGCCGGGCTTCAGCCGCCCGACTTCCTGCATGCCGACGATCTCGGTCCAGAATTTGTGCGATTCCTCGATGTCGCGGACATTGAGGACAAGATGGTTGACCCCGACGGGGGTTACCGCGCGCGCCGGCGCGGCGGGTTTCTCTGCCATGTGACCCTCGCGAAAATGCCGGCGCGATTGTAATGCCGCGCCGATGGCGAAGAAAGCGGCGTCACCATAGCGCCGAGCCGAACATGATCGCCGCGATCAGGAAGATGAGGAAGATGACGATAAACAGGAAGAACAATAGCTTGGCGATGCCCGCCGCCGCCGCCGAGATGCCGGTGAAGCCGAAGAGCGCGGCGACCAGCGAGATGACAAGAAAGAACAGCGCCAGTTTCAGCATCGTTTTCTCCGGAGGAAGGCAGTCTCACAATGCCGTGCGCGGCGGCTCGCTGTCACTCCGCTAGGGAATCTCGTACACCGCGTATTCGTCGGCGATGCCGCGCAGCGAGCGCTGCTGGGCGACCGGCGACAGCCCCGCTTTCGCCAGCAGCGACGAGGTCTGCGCGTTCTCGACGACGGGGCCGGTCGCCCAGATCGCCCGCGACGTCGCCAGCCCCTGGACCCGCGAGGCGATGTTGACGGTCGAGCCGAAAAAATCCTGCCGGTCGTTGAGCACCACCGCGAGGCACGGCCCTTCATGGATGCCGATCTTCAGCAGCAGATCCTCGGCGCCGCGCTCGGCGTTCAGCTTTTGCATCGCCTCGCGCATCTTGAGCGCGGCGGCGACCGCGCGGTCGGGCGAATCGAACGTCGCCATCACCGCGTCGCCGATCGTCTTGACCACCGCGCCGTGCTCGTTCGCGACGATGTCCTGCAGCACATGGAAATGCGTGCGCACCAGGTCGAAGGCGGCAAGGTCGCCGACCCGCTCGTAGAGCACGGTGGAGCCCTTGAGGTCGGTGAAGAGGAAGGTGAGGCTGGTGATCTTCAGCCGCTGCTCGGGGTCGAGCGTGTCCGTGCCGTAGAGGTCGCGGAAGGCCTGGTTTGCCAGCATCCGCTTTGCCGACAGGAACGGGTGGCGCAGGTCGAGCAGATGGTGCAGCTCGTCGCCGGCGATCCATAGCCCCGGCAGCAGCCGCTCGCCGGTGCGGTTCTCGAAGGTGAGGCGCAGCGGTCCGGGGCGCATCTCGATCGTCGTCGTCGGCGCCCTGAGGCCGCTCAGCAGGATCGACAGGTTCTGCCGCTCGCGCGTGGGCTCGCCCTTGACGTCGATGAATTGCGCGACATGCGTCACCGGCTCGAAGACGATGAGAAACTGCTCCGACAGTTGCAGCGACAATTGCGCCTTCTCGTGCCCCGGCAGCTCCAGCGTGTCGAGCGTGATGTCGTCGATGACCCGGTCGAGATCCTCCGGCAAATCCATCGCGGAGGCCCAGAAGATCTGCCGGAAATATTCGCCGAACGGCAGCTCGTGGGGGTCGTGCGCGGCAATCTTGCGGATTCGGCGGCTGACCGTGAAGGTGACCTCGACCATCTGGTCGAGCGAAGGCGAATAGCCGGTGGCGCACAGCGCGCAGACATAGTCGTCGTGGTGCACGGTCTTGAGAGTGTCGCCGGCGCCGAGCACGCCGCCGCAGCCCGGGCAGACGACATTCCACGACAATTCGAAAATGCCGAGCCGCGCGGCGCGGATAAAGGTGTTGATCACCGCCTCCTCGTCGAGCTCGCGCGCGGCGGCGAATTTGAGGGCGTTGATGCGGCACAGCGCGCGGTCCGGCGCGTCGCGCACCAGCGCCTCGATGGCCGGCACCACGTCGGCGCTCGCCGATTGCCGCAATACGGCGAACAGCGCTTCGGCTTCTTCGGTCATTTGTGCGATTCCCGGGCCGGCGCCGCCGGCGGTCTGGCTCCTGTCGCAGGGCTTTTCGCGCAGGGCACAGGATAGATAGACATGCCGCCCGGCGGGACAAGTCCGCTTGCGCGCTTTGCGCGCGCCGACGTTTCGCTGCCGGCCGAAGCGTGCCGGCTCGCGCCGCTCAGTCGGGCTGAAGCGCGTCGCCGACCGCAATCGCGCCCGGCGCGACGACCTCGGCATAGATGCCCATGATGTTGTGGCCGTAATGCCGCATCAGCTCGGCGACCATCGGAATGTCGCGCTCGGCGGTCGCCGGGTTGACCTCGGTCGCGGCGCAGCGCGTGATCGGCGCGACGATGTGGAACCGCGCGCCGCCGATCGTCAGCAGTTTTTCCTGCTGCTGCCATTCCTGCTCGCTCCAGGCCGGCAGCCCGTCGAAATAAACGTTCGCGCGAAAGCGGATCGGCTCGACCGTGCGGCCGATCTTCTCTTCGAGGTCGCGGATGCTCGCGAGGTTGATCAGCGAGACGTATTTCGGTGTCGCCGCGTTGGGTTTCGGCCGCGCGTCGGCGAAGGCGTGGTCC
>DASZLY010000025.1:0-1587 GCA_035552135.1 Allostellaceae bacterium
CCTCAACCTGCGCGCCGAGGAGGGCCGCGCCGCGCTGGCGCGGCTGATCGAGACGTCGGATGTGCTGGTCGAGAACTACCGCCCCGGCGTGCTCGCAACGATGGGGTTCGACGATGCGCGGTTGAAGGCGCTCAACCCCGGTCTCGTGACGTGCAGCCTCTCGGGATTTGGCGATGGCGGGCCCTATCGCGACCGGCCGTCCTTCGATTTCATCGCCCAGGCGATGAGCGGCTTTATGAGCGTTACCGGCGCCGCCGACGGGCCGCCGCTGCGCGCCGGGCCGCCGATCGCCGACCTCGTCGCCGGGCTCTATGGCGCGATCGGCGTGTGCGCGAGCCTGGTGCGCAAGGGCCGCACCGGCGCCGGCGACCATGTCGGCGCCAGCCTCAATAACGGGCTCCTGAGCCTCCTCGCCTTTCTCGCCGCCAACCATCTCGCGACCGGCGAGGAGCCGCGCCGCACCGGCAACGACCATGCGATCGTCTCGCCCTACGGGATGTTTCGCACGCAGGACGGCGAGGTCGCGCTCGCGCCGAGCCAGGAACAATCGTATCAGCGCCTCGTCGATGCGCTGCAGCTCCCCGAATTGCGCCAGGACCCGCGTTTTGCGACCAACGATTTGCGCGTGCGGAACCGCGCGGCGATGAACGCGGCGATCGAGGCGCGCCTCGTCAGCGGCACGACGGCGCATTGGATCGAATTGCTCAACGCCGCCGGTGTGCCGTGCGGCCGGGTGATGGGGCTCGCCGAGGTGTTCGCCGACCCGCAGGTCGTGGCGCAGGACATGGTGCTGACCCAGCATCACCCCGGCCATGGCGACGTCAAAATGCTCGGCTTTCCGATCAAATTCGCCGAGGCGCCGTGCCAATTGCGCCGCCCGGCACCGGAAATCGGCGGCGATACCGACGAAGTGCTGGCGGAATTGGGCTATGCCGCTGACGAAATCGCCCGGCTCCGCACCGCCAAGATCATTTGACGACGACGATCGTGCGCGGGATCATCACCTCGATCGCCAGCGGGTCGTAGAGCGCCAATATGTCGCTGGCGAATTCGACATCGGCTACGGTCGGCGTGTTGACGATGACCGCGGTCTCGCCGTTCCTGATGTATTGCGCGAAGGTCTCTTCGACGTCGCCGAGGATCAGCGGCGACACCGACAGCGCCGTCAGCTCTTCGTCGCGCGTGTGCTGAGGCAGCGGCGCGATATCGTGGATCACGACCAGCGACAAATCGGCGAGCGGCACGCCCTCGGTATGCAGCCGGTTGCGCGCGTCCTGCGCATAGCCCTTGGATTCGTAGAGCCCGACGACGATCTGACCGGCCATGTGGCCCTCCCTCGTTACGCGCATGGCGAACGATGGCGGCCCGCTTAAGGTTCAGATTCGCTCCGACAGCCAGATCGCAATGCGCGCACCGGTCTTGATCGCCGCCGACAGCAGCTCGTAACCGGGGACGGCGGTGGCCTCGTGCGCCAGCGCGGTGTCGCGATGCGCCAGCTCGTCGGCGCGCGCCGCGCGGATCGTCTCGGCGAGTTCCGGGTCGCCGCCGGCGAGCGCCTCGGCCTGGGCGCCATAATGACCGTCGATC
>DASZLY010000026.1:0-5895 GCA_035552135.1 Allostellaceae bacterium
CGGCGGCACGATTGAAACGACCCGTCGGATGCAGCCCCTGTTCCTTCAAAAACAGCGAGCACATCACCGGGGTCAGCGTCAGCGACACGACCGCCGAGGCGCACACAGCGACCGATACGGTGATCGCGAACTCGCGGAATAGCCGGCCGATCACACCGCCCATCGCGAACAGCGGGATGAACACCGCGATCAGCGAAAAGGTGATCGAGATGATCGTGAAGCCGATCTGACCGGCGCCCTTCAACGCCGCCTCGAACGGCCGGTCGCCCTCCTCGATGTAGCGGACGATGTTCTCGATCATGACGATCGCGTCATCGACCACGAAGCCGACCGAAATCGTCAGCGCCATCAGCGAGATGTTGTCGAGGCTGAACCCCGCGACATACATCACCGAGAAGGTCGCCAAGAGCGACAGCGGCACCGCGAGGCTGGGGATCACAGTCGCCCACAGCGTGCGCAGGAAGATGAAGATCACGATGACGACCAGCAACACAGTCAGCATCATCGTGAATTCGACGTCGTGCACCGCCGCGCGCACCACCAGCGAGCGGTCCGACACCAGCTCGACATGGATCGATGGCGGGAACGAGCGCAGGATGCGCGGCACCATCGCCTGGATGGTGTCGACGAGCTGGTTGGTGTTGGCGCCGGCCTGGCGCTGGATCGCCAGCCCCTCCGCCGGCTGATCGAAATACCACGCGCCGATCCGGGCGTTCTGCTTGGTCTCGATCGCCGCGCCGACATCCTTGACGCGCACCGGCGCGCCGTTGCGGTAGGCGACGATCACGTTGTTGAACTGGGCTGCTTTGAAGAGCTGGTCGTTGGTGTCGAGCGTATAGGTCTGATGGTCGTTTTCGAGCGTGCCCTTCGGGCGGTCGAGCGTCGTCGCGAGCAGCGCGCTGCGGACGTCCTCAAAGCCGATGCCGCGCGTCGCCAGCGCCTCGGGGTTGATTTGGACATGCGTCGAGTACGGCTGCTGGCCGAAGATGCGCGATTCCGAGACCCCCGGCACGGTGGACAATTTCTGGGCGAGGATGGTGTAGGCGTAGTCGTCGACGCGGTAGATCGGCAGAGCGTCGGAAAACACCGCGTAGATCAGCACCGGCCGGTCGGCCGGATTGGTTTTTCGATAGGTCGGGGGCGACGGCAAATCGGACGGCAGCAGCCCGGTCGCCGCGTTGATCGACTGCTGCACGTCGGACGCAGCGGCGTCGATATTGCGATCGAGGTCGAATTGCAGCGTGATCGACAGCGAGCCGATGCCGCTCGTCGAGGTCATCTGCGACAATGACGGGATCGCCGCGAATTGCTGTTCGAGCGGCGTCGCCACCGCCGAGGCCATCGTGTCGGGGCTCGCGCCCGGATAGTTGACCGATACGACGATGGTCGGAAAATCGACCTTGGGCAGCGCCGCGACGGGCAGCAGCCCGTAAGCGCCGATCCCGAACACCAGGATGCCGAGCATCAACAGCGAGGTCGCGATCGGCCGGCGGATGAACGGCTCAGAAATGTTCATCGGCGACAGGTCCCGTTTTTATCGGTTCGATACGAGGGGTGGAAGCGGAGAGGCGTCGCCGGCGATCAGCCCGAGGCGCCCGGCGCGATGCGCACGCGCGCGCCTTCCGTCAGCCGGTACTGGCCGTCGACAACCACTTTCTCGCCCGGCTGGAGGCCCTTGTTGATGACAGCGAGGCCATCCTGGATCGAGCCGACCTCGACCGCGCGGCGCTCGACCGTGTCGTCGGCCTTGATGACATAGGCGTAGTAGCCGTTGGGGCCGACCTGCACGGTCTGCTGCGGCACGGTCGGCGCGCCTTTTTTCGTATTGAGGATCAGCCGCACGTCGACGAACTCGCCGGGCCACAACCGCTCATCGGCATTATCGAATGTACCCTTGAGCCGGATCGTGCCGGTGGTCTGGTCGACCGCATTGTCGATCACCGTCAGCTTGCCGACCGAGAGCAGCGTTACGTTGTCGGCGCCGTAGGCCTCGACCCGGAGATCGCCCAGTGCCTGCTTCTCGTGGATCTTGTGCAGGTTCTCCTGGGCCAGCGTGAAATTGACGTAGATCGGCTTGGTCTGGGTGATCGTCACCAGCCCGGTCGTATCGTTCGCATGGACGATGTTGCCGGCATCGACGAGGCGAACCCCGAGCCGGCCCGAGATCGGCGCGTGGATGTCGCAATAATCGAGATTGGTCTGCGCCAGCTCGACCTGCGCCTTGTCGCCGTCGACGAGGGCCTGATCGACCGTCACGGCGGCCTTGTCGTTGTCGTATTGCTGGCGCGAGACCGCCAGGTTCGAGGTGATGATCGCCGCGTCGCGCTGGAAGTTGAGCTGCGCATTGGTGAGGTTGGCCTGGTCCTTTTCCAGATTGGCGTTGGCCAGGTCGTAGGCCGCCTTGTACGGGCGCGGGTCGATCTGCACCAGCGGGTCGCCGGCCTTGACCTCCTGGCCTTCGGCGAACCTTACCTTGGTGATCTGGCCGTCGACCCGGGTCTTGATCGTGACCATGTTGTAGGCCTGGACGGAGCCGATGCCGTTGAGAAACACCGGCACGTCGGTCGCGGCGACCGTGCCCGCGGTGACCGGGACGCCCGCTGGCGCCGCCGGCGCCGGCGCGTCGGCCGCCTTGACCTCGGGCCAGACATAGGCGCGCAGCTGCGGCACGACGCCGACCGCCACCCCCGCCGCGACGAGGGCTCCACCCGTCACGGCGATCACAACCTTTCTCATGCTGATGGTCTCCCGGCGCCCGCGCGCAATAGCGCGTGTCTATTATAGATAAAGCCAATAAGTCGCAAGCCGGGGATCGATCACGTTTTGCGGCGGGTTCCGCGCTGCGACAACCTGCCGCGACAGCAGGTTACGGGACGTTGCAGCGGGTCGCCTTGCGGCCGTCGAGCCATGGCGTGTAGATCGCGCGGTTCTGCTCCATGCGCGGCACTTTCGAGTGCACCGCCAGCGCCTCGGCGTCGCGCCAGGACTCGACGAAGAAGACCTTATTGGGGTCGTCTTGCGCCTGCAGCACGTCGAATTGCTGGCAGCCATCCTCCTGCCGCGACGCTTCGGCATGCGATTTCATCAGCTTGATGAAGTCGTTGGCGTGCTGCGGCTTCAGCTCGAATTCGACGACGATCATGATCCGGCTCATCGCGGTTCCTCTCTCCGGGATTTCGCGGCATCATCGCCAATCGACGCCATGACGGGAAGGGGTTCGCACCATGTCGCACGACGCTCTGCGCACGATTTTGCCGGTTGCCGGTCTCGACGCCGACCGCGCGCGCACGGTCGAGTTCACCGGCGGGCTCGACCCGATCCTGCCGACCTCGTTCAAGATCGGCGAGACTGCGGCCGCCTGCCTCGGCGCGATCGGCCTCGCGGTCAGCGATCTGTGGGAGCTGCGCGGCGGCAAGCAGCAGGGCGTCACGGTCGACACACGGCGCGCCGTCGCCTCGCTGCGCAGCGGCCACTACCTCAAGATGGAGCAGGCCGAAGTCTCGCACGAGCGCAACCCGGTCATGGGCATGTACCCGGCGAAGAACGGCCACTTCAGCTACATCCACGCCAATTTCCCCAACCACCGCGCCGCCGCGCTCAAGGTGCTGGGCTGCGCCGAGGACAAGGAAGCGGTGCGCCAGGCCGTCGCCAAATGGGACCCGCTCGAGCTCGAAGAGGCGATCATCGCCGCCAAGGGCGCCGGCGGCATGGTGCGCAGCATGGCGGAATGGGCCGAGCACCCGCAGGCCAAGGCGATCGCCGCGCTGCCGCTGTTGGAGATCGTCAAGATCGGCGACGCGCCCGCTGAGAAGCTGCCCGCCGGCGGCCGGCCGCTTTCCGGCGTGCGCGTGCTCGACCTGACGCGCGTGCTGGCCGGCCCGTCGAGCGCCCGCACCCTCGCCGAGCACGGCGCCGACGTGTTGAAGATCACCGCCGCGCATCTGCCCAATCTCGGCTACCAGGAATTCGACACCGGGCACGGCAAATTGTCGGCCCAGCTCGATCTGCGCGACCCCGCGCAGCTGGCGCGGCTCAAGGATCTGGCACGGGAGACCGACGTGTTCATCCAGGGCTACCGCCCCGGCACGATCAGCGACCGCGGCCTATCGCCGGAAGAGCTGGCGAAGGCGCGCCCCGGTCTCGTCTATGTCTCGCTCTGCGCGTTCAGCCATGTCGGGCCGTGGTCCTCGAGGCGAGGCTTCGATACCGTCGTACAAAACGTCAGCGGCATCACCACCCGCCAGGGCGAGCTGTTCCCCGGCAAGGAGCCCGGCCCGCAATTCTACCCCGTCTCGGCGATCGACTACCTCACCGGCTACCTGATGGCGTTCGGCGCGCTGGTCGCGCTGAAGCGGCGGGCGACCGAAGGCGGCAGCTGGCTGGTGCGCATCTCGCTGGCGCAGAGCGGGCGCTGGCTGGTCGGCCGCGGCGAGGTGCCGGAGGCGCAGCTGAAGGACATCCCGGCCGAGTTCACCCCGGCCGAAATCGAGAAATGGTCGATGGAGAGCGTCACCCCGGCCGGCAAATTGCGCCACCTCGCGCCGACCCTGCAGCTCTCGGAGACGCAGCCCTATTGGGCGCGGCCGACCGTGCCGCTCGGCTACCACCAGCCGGAATGGCCGGCGCGCCCTTAGCCCGAGAGCCGCCGGCGCTCCTGGCGCGCGATCAGCGCGAAGGCGAGCGCGACGATGAGGATGACGGCGGCGATAAACACCGTCGCCAGCGCGTTGATCTCGGGCGTGACGCCGATCCTGACGCTGGAATAGACCGCCATCGGCAAGGTCGTCGCCGAGGGTCCTGAGACAAAGCTGGCGACGACAAGGTCGTCGAGCGACAGCGTGAACGCGAGGAGCCAGCCCGACACCAGCGCCGGGCTGATCCCCGGCAGGGTCACGCGCCACAGCACACCCAGGGGCCTCGCGCCAAGATCGAGCGCGGCCTCTTCGAGCGCGCGGTCGAAGCCGGCAAGCTGCGCGCGCACCAGCACCGCGACAAAGCAGCTGCCGAACGTCGCGTGGGCGATCGTCACGGTCATGAGGCCGCGGCTCGCCGGCCAGCCGAGCCAGGCTCGCGAGGCGACGAACAGCAGCAAGAGCGACAGGCCGAGGATCACTTCGGGCACGACCAGCGGCGCCATCACCATGAAGCTGAACACCAGCCGGAAGCGGAACCGCGTGAAGCGCTCGATCGCGAACCCGGCGCAGGTGCCGAGCGCCAGCGCCAAGGTCGCCGCCATGATGCCGATCTCGAGGCTGTTGAGCGCGGCGTCGCGATACTTGGCGTCGTCGACCAGCGCGCCGTACCAGTGCAGCGACCAGCCGCCCCACACCGCGACCAGACGCGAGGCGTTGAACGAATAGGCGACGAGCAGGGCGATCGGCAGATAGAGAAAACCGAAGCCGAGCGCCAGCGCCGCGGCGCGAAAGCCGGTGAGCCGCGCGTTCACGACGACGGTTCGCGCTCGACGAGGCGCTGCGCGAGCAGCAAGGGCGCGGTCAGCATCGCCACCAGCACCATCGCCACCGCTGCCGCCGCGGGCCAATCGACATTGTCGAAGAATTCCTGCCACAGCACCTTGCCGACCATCAGCGTGCCCGGTCCGCCCAAGAGGTCGGGGATGACGAACTCGCCGATCGCCGGAATGAAGACCAGCATCGCCCCGGCCGCGACCCCGGGCAGCGACAGCGGCAGCACCACCTCGGCAAAGACGCGCCATGGCCGTGCCCCGAGATCGGCGGCGGCCTCGACAAGGCTCTCGTCGAGCTGCGACAGGCTGCCGTAAAGCGGCAGGATCATGAACGGCAGATAGGCGTAGACCAGCCCGAGAACGACGGAAAAATCGTTGTAGATGAGGAGGATCGGGCTATCGATCAGGCCCAGCGCGGCGAGCGCGCG
>DASZLY010000027.1:0-16716 GCA_035552135.1 Allostellaceae bacterium
TTCGAGGTGCTGGCCTTCACCACCGGCAACCCCGAGAACCCGGTCAACGCGATCCCGCCCAAGGCCACCGCGACCTGTCAGATCCGCTTTGTCGTCGGCGTCGACCCGGAGGGGTTCATGCCGGCGCTGCGCCGCCATCTCGATCGGGCCGGCTTTCCGATGGTGCGCGTCGAGCCGTGGAAGAAGGCCTATTTTCCGGCGACGCGGCTCGACCCCGACCACGATTGGGTGCGCTGGGCGGCGAAGTCCATCGCCGAAACCACCGGCAAGCGCCCCGCGATCCTGCCCAATCTCGGCGGCTCGCTGCCCAACGACATCTTCGCGAACGATCTCGGCCTGCCGACGATCTGGGTCCCCCATTCCTATGCCTCATGCTCGCAACACGCCCCCAACGAGCACATGCTCGCGCCCGTCGCCCGCGAGGCGCTGGCGGTGATGACCGGGATCTATTGGGACCTCGGCGAAAAAGGCGTGCCCTCGGTTTAGCATCGCTCACCCGAGGCGTGAGAACTATTCAGGCCGGCGATCCCTCTGCGGCTGCTATGGTCAATCACACAGCGGAACGAGGAACTTGAATGCGTCTCGAAAAACTGCCGCCGGACTACGCGAAGCGTTTGTCTGACCTCGAATGCCCTGACTTCACGACGACGCCTTGGGTCGAAGGGAAACCGCTCAACGAACGCCGCGTCGCTATTGTCTCCTCGGCCGGGCTGACGGTGCGGGGCGACCGCGTCTTCCGCGGCCGTGACGCAGATTATCGGGCGATCCCGAGCGCGACCGGCGCCAACGACCTCTTGTGCAGCCATATCTCGATCAATTTCGACCGCAACGGCTTTCAGGAGGACTGGAACGTCGTCTTCCCGCTCGACCGGCTGAACGAGCTGGCGGCGGAAGGGACGATCGGCTCGGTGGCGGCAACGCATTATTCGTTCATGGGCGCGACCGACCCAGTGCAGATGGTCGAGGGCGCGCGCGAGGTCGCCGGCAAGCTCAAGGCCGATAATGTCGACGCGGTGCTGCTGACCTCGGTTTGACCGCTCTGCACGCGCGCCGTGAGCGCGCTGGGGCATTATCTCGAGGAAGAAGGCATCGCGTCGGTCGCGATTGCGCTGATCCGGCCGCAGGCGGAGAAGACGCGGCCGCCGCGCGCGCTGTTCGTGCCGTTCGAGCTCGGCCGGCCGATCGGGCCGCCCGGCGACCCGGCGTTCCAGAAGCGGGTGATCCGCGCTGCGCTGGGGATGTTGGTCGAGGCAGGCGGGCCGGTGCGCATCGCCGATTTTCCCGACGACGACCCGCGCGAGGCGGCCGATCCGGATTGGCGCGCGCCGCGCCCGCCGGCGGGCGAGCATGGCGCCGAAGCCGTCGAGGCCGAACTGCGCGCGCTGGCGCAGCCCTATGCCGCATCCTGCGTCGCGCGCGAGCGCAGCACGGTCGGGCTGTCCGGCCTGCCGCCGGCGGAATGCGGCGCCTATCTCGCGGCGTGGCTGCGCGGCGAGCGGCCGGAGAGCCCGATCGCCGACATGTCGCCGCCGCTGGCGCTGCGCTTTGCGATCGACGACCTCAAGGCCTTTGCGCTCGAAGCCGCGCTGACCCCCGGAAGCCGTCCTTCAAGCCGCCAGCTCGGCGATTGGCTGTGGAACGAGACCGCGCTCGGCGACGCGATCCAGACGCTGCGCCGCGAATTTCTCGCCGGCGACGACGAGCGGCTGAAGCAGCTCGCGTTCTTCTTCGTGCCGGGGCTGCGGGTGCCGCCGGGCGGCTAATAAGGGACGGTGCCGCGCACCACCGTGCGGTGCAGTACGCGGCGGTGGCGGCCCATCTCGTAATTTGCGAGCGCGCGGTGCAGCAGCGCGCGGTTGTCCCAGATCACCACGTCGCCGGGCCGCCAGTGGTGGGTGTAGATGAATCGCGGCTGGGTCGCGTGCGCCAGCAGCTCGGCGAGGAGCGCCTTGCCCGCGGCCTCCGTCATGCCCTCGATGCCGCCCGCGGCATGGGTGCCGATATAGAGCGCCTTCTCGCCGGTCTCCGGATGGGTGCGCACGATCGGGTGCGACACCGGCGGGCGCTCGCGCTTTTCCGCGTCGCTGGCCGGCCTGCTGCCCGAGGCGAGCCGGCTCGCCTCCCAGCTGTGGATGGCCCGCAGGCCCTCGAGCCGCGTTTGCATCGCCGCGGGCAGCGCGCGATACGCCAATACCATATTGGCGAATTGCGTGTCGCCACCGGCCGGCGGGAGCTCGACCGCGTGCAGCATCGTCATCAGCGACGGCACCGCATGGTACGACTTGTCGGTGTGCCAGAAATAATTGCCGCGCGTGTCGAGCGCGTCGGTCGGGTTGCCGTCGCGGTCGAGATTGGTGACCGAATGGACGATCGCATAGCGCTCGTCGCCGTGGCGCGCGACGTGGTCCTCGATCTCGCCGAAATTGAGGGTGAAATCATATTGCTGCTGCTTTGACAGCGCCTGGTCGCGAATGACCACGACCTGATGGTCGAGCAGCGCGTGCCGGATCGTCGCGGCGAAATCGGCTGAGATCGGCTGCGACAAATCGGCGCCGGTGACCTCGGCGCCGCCGGCCGGCGACAGCCGCTTACCGACGCAAACCGGCATTCCCACTCCGGCCAGCCCCACTGCCGGTGGAGATTTTGCGGATTTTGATTGCTCCAGTCCGGGGATGCCCGGCGAGATGCCTGCCATATCTTCACTATGACAGTGCGGTAACGTCGGCTCAACCCGAGCGTTGCCGATTAAAGGGCGGTGGGGCAGCGCCTGACAGGGCTGGCCTTGCCGTCCCGGCTTCGCTCGGACGGCATAGAAGAACCTTGCCCATGGTGCCAGCATTGACGGCCCGTCATGTAGCGCTCGATCTGATCGGCGCGGTTTTGGGGCGTGAGCGACCGCTCGACGAAGCGATCGACGACAGCGTGGCGATGGCGAAATTGTCGCTGCGCGACCGCGCCTTCGCGCGGCTGCTGGTCGCGACGGTGCTCCGCCGCCTCGGACAGATCGATGCGCTGATCGGCGCCTGCCTGGCGAACCCGCTGCCGCCGCGCGCCTCGCAGGTGCACGACATCCTGCGGCTCGGCATCGCCCAGCTCCAGTTCCTCCACACACCGCCGCACGCCGCGGTCGCGACCAGCGTCGACCTCGCGCAGAGCCGCGGGTTTCCGGCGCATAAGGGCCTCGTTAACGCGGTGCTGCGGCGCCTCAGCGTCGAGGGCGCTGATCGCATCCAGTCGCATGACGCGCCGGCGCTCAATACGCCGGCTTGGCTGTGGCAGTCGTGGACGCGGCATTACGGCGAGGCGGTGACGCGGGCGATCGCGACAGCGCATATGCGCGAGGCGCCGCTCGACCTGACCTTGCGCAGCAATGGCGGCAGCTGGTGCGAACCGCTCGGCGCAACCGTGCTGCCGACCGGCACACTGCGCCGTGCCGGCGGCGGCGCGGTCTCGACGCTGCCGGGCTACGCCGAGGGCGCGTGGTGGGTGCAGGACGCCGCGGCGGCGCTGCCGGCGCGGCTGTTCGGCAACGTCGCCGGGCTGCATGTCGTCGATCTCTGCGCCGCGCCGGGCGGCAAGACCGCGCAGCTCGCCGATGCCGGCGCCTTCGTCACCGCCGTCGACCGTTCCAGCCGCCGGCTCGAACGGCTCGTCGCCAACCTGAAGCGGCTGTCGCTGCCGGCGGCGACGATCGCGGCCGATGCGTTGGCCTGGCGGCCGGAGCGGCCGGTCGACGCCGTGCTGCTCGACGCGCCGTGCTCGGCGACGGGCGCGATCCGCCGCCACCCGGACGTGCCTCACCTCAAGCGGCCGGCCGATGTCGCGCGGCTGGCGGCGATCCAGGACCGGCTGCTGCGCGCCGCGATCGATATGCTGCGGCCGGGCGGTATGCTGGTCTATTGCACCTGTTCGCTCGAGCCGGAAGAAGGGCCGCAGCGGATCGACGCGCTGTTGCGGTCGGGGGCGCCGGTGCAGCGTCAGCCTGTCGCGGCGGCCGAGCTCGAAGGGCCGGATGACTGGATCACCCCCGACGGCGATCTGCGGACGCTTCCCTTCCATCTCGCCGAATATGACGGGCTCGACGGGTTTTACGGCGCGCGGCTCGTCAAGCTGCCGGCGGCGGCATAGCGGAACGCGATAAGCGGCCATCCGCGGCGCTGCGGATGGCCGCTGCTTGCGGCATCCCGTTTTCCTTGTTACGACCCGTTTTCCTTGTTACGAAACGACATGCAGTCTACCGCGGGGCAGGCCGTGGGCGGGGGAGTGGACTGGCGCCGTCACACAACAAGGCTCGCTAGGCCGGCGCACGGCCTGGCGCTGCGGGCGCGCACGTGAAATCGCCGCTCAACCGCGGCCGGCCCGGGACGCCGCCGGCAAAATCCGCGGCCGATGCAAAGCCGGACGCGCCGCCGCTCTTGACCCGGCTGCGCCGCGAGGCGCTGCGCGGCCTGGCGGCGAGCCCACTCTATCGTCACACGCTGATCGGGCGCGTCCCCGCAGACCTGCGCCTGCGGGTCGGCGAGCGCTGGCCCGGCGAGGCCAAGCGCGGCTCGGCGATCCTCTCTGGCGAAATCCTCCTGGCCGGGCAGCTCGTGCGCAACCCGATGCCGGTGTGGTTCCCGCCCGAGGCGGGAGTCAACTGGCTGGCGGCGTGGCACGATTTCTCCTGGGTCGCCGATCTCTTGAGCGTCGGCGGCGGCGCCAAGGACGCGGTGCGGGCGCTGGTGCAGAGCTGGCTTACCGACAACACCGGCTGGCATCCGATCGCCTGGCGGGCCGACGTCCTGGCGACGCGGATTTATGCCTGGCTCGTCCATTTCGACGAAATCGCCAGCCGCGAGGCCGACCGCCTGCTGCGCCGCGCGATCCTGGTGAGCCTCGCGGCGCAGCTGCGCCATCTGGCGCGCATCGCCGCATGGGAATTGCAGGGCCCGGCGCGGCTGCGTGCCCTGAAGGGTCTCATCGCCGGGCTCGTCGCGTTCGGCGGCGGCGAGAAGCGCGTCATGCGGGCGCTGCGCGCCGTCGAGCGCGAGCTGCCGGCGCAAATCCTGCCGGACGGCGGACACCGCTCGCGCAACCCGTCGGTGCAGCTCGACGTGCTGCGCGATCTGGTCGATATCCGCGCCGCGTTGCGCGCCGGGCATATCGAGATACCCGGGGCGCTGCAAGATGCGATCGACCGGGTGGCGCCGATGCTGCGCTTCTTCCGCCACGGCGACCGCAAGCTGGCGCTGTTCAACAACTCGGTCGAGGAAGACGGCATCCTGGTCGATCTTGTCTTGACGCGCTCGGAGACCAAGGGGCGGGCGCCGGCGCAGGCGCCGCATTCCGGCTTCCAGCGCATGCAGGCCGGTCACAGCCTCGTGCTGATCGATACCGGCAAGCCGCCCGCCGCGGGGTTCGACGAGGCCGCGCATGCCGGCACGCTCTCCTTCGAGCTGAGCCAGGGACGTGAGCGGATCATCGTCAATTGCGGCGGCTATCGCGGCGCGCACCGCGCCTGGCGCCATGTCGCGCGCTCGACCGCGGCTCACTCGGTGCTGGTCGTCGCCGATACCAACGCGGTCGAGATCGCCGACGACGGCTCGCTCGGCCGCGCCCCGGCGACGATCCGTTGCGAGCGCGCCGAGGATGACGGCGCACAGTGGATCGCCGCCAGCCATGACGGCTACCGCCAGCGCTTCGGCCTGATCTATGCGCGCGAACTCTACCTCGGTGCGGACGGCGAGGATCTGCGCGGCGAGGACAAGCTGACCGGGCGGTCGAACACCGCCTTTGTCGTGCGTTTCCATCTGCACCCGTCGGTCGAGCCCCGCCTGGTGCAGGACGGCAGCGCCGCCTTGCTGCGTCTGCCAAGCGGCCTGGTCTGGCGGCTGCGCGCGTCCGGGGCGGAGATGAGCCTCGCGGAGAGCATCTATCTCGGCTCCGGCGAGCTTAAGCCGGCGCAGCAGGTGGTGCTAAGCGGTACCACCGGCGCCAACGGCGCCTCGATACGCTGGGCGCTCCGCCGCGAAGGCCGCGGCGGCGAACTGACGTAGCCCGGCGGCCCGAACTTTCGTGTTCCTGCTCCTCGCGGTGTCCGCGGCGGCCTTCGCCGCATCCTGCCTTGGCACGCGGGTGCTGGTCGGCGTGCTGCGGCGGCGCGCGGTGCTCGACGTGCCGAACGAGCGCTCGTCGCATGCGACACCGACGCCGCGCGGCGGCGGCATCGCGATTATCGGCGTGAGCGTCGCCGCGTGGCTTGCGCTCTGCGCCGTGCGCCTTCTGCCGCCGGCGGATGCGGTCGTCGCGCTCGCCGCCGGCGGACTGGCGCTCGTCTCATGGTTCGACGATCTGCGCGGCCTGTCGCCGGCAATCCGCCTGGTCGCGCAATTCGCGGCGGTTGCGGCGGGAATGTGGGCGCTGCCGGCTGGCGCGATCTTCCAGGGCTGGCTGCCGCCGGGGCTCGACGCGATCGCCGCGGCGCTGCTCTGGGTGTGGTTTGTCAACCTGTTCAACTTCATGGACGGGATCGACGGCATCGACGGCAGCGAGGCGGCGGCGATCGGGACCGGAATCGTGCTGACCAGCTGTTTTGGCCTTTTCGTCTACGATCCCAATCGCCTTCTGCCGCCCTTTGTCGGCGTAGCGGGCGATTTGGAGTTGGCATTGCCCGCGGCCGCCATCGCCGCTGCGGCGCTTGGTTTCCTGATATGGAATTGGGCGCCGGCGCGAATCTTCATGGGCGATGTCGGCAGCGTGCCGCTCGGCTATCTCCTCGGCTTTCTGCTCTACGCGCTGGCGCTGCGCAGCCACGCAGGGATGATCGGGGCCTGGCAGGCGGCGCTGATCCTGCCGGCCTATTTCCTCGCCGACGCGACGCTGACGCTGCTGCGCCGGCTCGCGCGCGGCGAGCGCGTGTGGCAGGCGCATCGCCAGCATTTCTATCAGCGCGCCGTACAGCGCGGCCTCAACCACGACGCGGTCGTGCGGCGGATCATCGCCGCCGACATCGTGCTCGTCGGCTGTGCCTGGGCGGCGACGCAGGGCTGGGGGTTGGCTGCGCTTTGCGCCGCCGCGGCGACGGTGTTGGTGCTGCTCGGCATGCTCGCTCGCGGCAAGTGACGCGGCTTGCCGGCGGACGGGCCGCGGCCTATACCGCCTCTCATAGCCGTCGAAGAGGGACGCCATGAGTTCCGCGCCGCACAAGGTGCGCCGGGCGCTGATTTCGGTCAGCGACAAGGCCGGGCTGGTGCCGTTCGCGGCCGCCCTCGTCGCGCGCGGCGTGACGCTGGTGTCGACCGGCGGCACCGCGAAGGCGCTGGCCGATGCCGGGCTGGCGGTCACCGAGGTCGCGGCCGTCACCAACTTCCCGGAGATGCTCGACGGCCGGGTCAAGACGCTGCACCCGGCGATCCATGGCGGGCTCCTGGCGCGGCGCGACCGCGACGACCACCGCGCCGCGCTCGCCGCGCACGGTATCGGCGAGATCGACCTCTTGGTCTGCAACCTCTATCCGTTCAGCGAGACCGTGGCCGCGGGCGCGAGCCGCGCGGATTGCGTCGAGAACATCGATATCGGCGGCGTCGCGCTGATCCGTGCCGCGGCGAAGAACCATGAATTCGTCGCGGTCGTCACCGATCCGGGTGAATACCAGGCGGTGCTCGATGAGATGGCGGCGCAGGAAGGCGCGGTCGGCGAGACGATGCGGCGGTCGCTGGCGGCAACGGCGTTTGCGCTGACCGCCGCCTATGACGCGGCGATTTCCGGCTGGATGGCACACGAGGAGGAAATGGCGTTTCCCGAGCGGGTGTCGCTCGCCGGCCGCCTCGTCGAGGTCACGCGCTACGGCGAGAACCCGCACCAGGCGGGCGCCTTCTATCGCGCCGACGGGGCGCGGCCTGGGGTGGCGACGGCGAAATTGTTGCAGGGCAAGGACATGTCCTACAACAACTATGCCGACACCGACGCGGCGTTCGAGCTCGCCGCCGAGTTCGCCGAGCCCGCCGTGATCGTGGTCAAGCACGCCAATCCGTGCGGTGTCGCCAAGGGACCAAGCCTCGCCGCGGCTTGGGAACGGGCGCTCGCCTGCGACCCGGTCAGTGCGTTCGGCGGCATCGTCGCGGTCAACCGGCGGCTCGACGCGGCGACCGCCGAGGCGATCGCCAGGATTTTCGTCGAGGTGGTCATCGCCCCCGAAATCGACGACGCGGCCGCGGCGCTCTTCGCGCGCAAGGGCAATCTGCGCTTGCTGATTGCCGGCGCGATGCCCGATCCCGCGGCGCCGGGCATGATGTTCCGCTCGCTTGCCGGCGGTTTTCTGGTCCAGGGCCGCGACAATGTCGTTGCGACGCCGAATATCCTCAAGACCGTCACCAAGCGCGCGCCGAGCCCGGCCGAGATCGCCGATCTGATCTTCGCCGACACCGTCGCCAAGCACGTCAAATCGAACGCGATCGTCTTTGCCAAGGATGGCGCGACGGTCGGCATCGGCGCCGGCCAGCCGAGCCGCGTCGACAGCGCCAAGATCGCCGTCGCCAAGGCCGCCGATATGCAGAAGGCGGCTGGCCTCGCGCAGTCGCCGGTCAGGGGCGCGGTGATGGCGTCAGACGCGTTCTTCCCGTTCGCCGACGGGCTGGAGGCAGGGATCGAGGCGGGCATTACCGCGGTGATCCAGCCGGGCGGCTCGCGCCGCGACGACGAGGTTATCGCCGCCGCCGACAAGGCCGGGATCGCGATGGTTTTCACCGGGCTCAGGCATTTCCGGCATTAGCCGCCGGATCAACGGCGTTATTCGCAGCCTAATTCTTGAACGAATTGATGTACGCGGCGAGCTGGTCGAGCATGTCTTGCGTCAGCTTCAGGGGCACCATGGCGGGGCTGTGGCGCAGCGCATGCTCGACCTTGTGCGCGTTCCAGTCCTTCTCGCGCGCCATCTGGCGGTAGGACGGCGCCGAATCCGTGCCGAACAGGTGGCACGAGGCGCAAATCTTGTCGGAAATGTCCTTGCCCGGCTGGAGTGTCGCATTGGCGGCGGGCGAGCAGTTCTGCCCGGCATGGCCGATGACCCAGCGTTTGCACTCGCGGCCATAGACCAGCGTCAGGTAGCGCCGCACCTGGCGGTCGCGGCCTTCGGGATAGGTCTTGAGATCGTCGATCGCGCTGTGCAGCGCCTGCTGCTCGTTGGGCGTCAGTTCGGCGATTACCGCGCTTTGCGCCCCCAGCCCCTGCGTCGCCTCAAGGTATTTGAAATCGTCCGGCGTCAGGCCCTGCGCGAAGGCGGTGCCGCTCAGGGTCAGCGCCGCGAGCGCCACGGCAATGGCAATCTTCATGGGCTTCTCTCATCCATCGCGTCGATCGGCCATACCGGCCGCGGCACCCGGTCGTAGAGCTCGGGGGTGTAAAGCTCCGAGCACAAGGCGCCGGTATCGACGAGGATGACCTCGCGCGCAATGGGCTCGAACGCAGCCCGGAAATGCTGCATCGACTTGACCGCGACCGTCGGATAGCGGACCGGGTCGATGCCGAGCGAGGTGAACTGGCCGAGATCGGTCGCCTGGCCGTTGTTCGAGATGAGCACGATGTCGATGCCGCCGACGCGAAACACCATCGACGGCCCGTAATTGCGCTCGACCCCGCCGCCCATCGGCCCGTAGGCGATGAACCTTCCATTGGTGAGACAGGTGATCTCGCCGGCCAGGGTCAGCGGGCCGCCGCCGCGCGAGGGGTCGGTCTTGCCGCCGAGCGTCAGCGTCGTTGTCGCGCCGATGCCGGCGCCGATTCCCGCGGCGATCGCCTCGGGGTCGCAAATCGCGTGGAACGCGACGCCTTCGAGCCCCGCGTCGACCAGGCCCCTGAGAAACGCCGTGGCGTCGCCGTAGCCGCCGCCGCCGGGATTGTCGGTGTAGTCGGCGATGACGAGCGGCTTGTCGCCGCGCTTGCCCTCGCGGGCGCGGGCGACCGCCTCGGCGACCGGCAGCAGCCGGATCGAGCTGTAGTCGCGGGTCGCCCAGGCATGGTCCATAAAGGTCTCGGCGATCTCGCGCGGCGGCGGGCCGCTTCCGAGCTCGTCCATCGCGTCATAGGTCACCGTCACCGACGGGCCGACATCGCGGATATTGGCGAGCGAAAACCCGGCGCAAACGCTGACCGCCAGCGCCTCGCCGGCCTTTTCCAGCGCCTCGCCGCGGGCGATCAGCTCGGCCATCGGGCCTTTCTGGGTGCGGCCCCAATCGAGCCCGTGGATCATCGGCCGCCGGGCGATGATCGTGCGCGGCTTGATCTTGCCGGCCATCGCCCGCTCCAGGAGGTCGGCGCCCTGCCAGGCGCGCTCGTACATATCGATATGCGGGTAGCTGCGAAACGCGATCAGCGCGTCGGCATTGTCGGCCATGCGCTCGGTGACGTTGGCATGCAGGTCGAGCGTCACGACGATCGGCACGTCGGCGCCGAGCACCCCGCGTAGCCGCGCCAGCAGCTCGCCTTCGCCGTCCTCGTGGCTCTCGGTGACCATCGCGCCGTGCAGGTGGAACAGCACGCCGTCGATCGGCCCCTGCCGACTCGCCGCGTCGAGAATCATCCCGGCGATCGCCTCGAACGCGTCGTCGGTGACCGTGCCCGATGGGTTGGCGTTGGCCGAGACCGGGTGGATCAGCGTCCAGCCGTATTTGTCGGCCGCCTCGAAGGTGGCGCCGAGCGCCGAGCGCGTACCGCGGAACACGCCGGGGATTTCGTTTCCGGTGTGAAAGTCCCGCCGGCGCCACAGCGCCAGGTCGGTCTTGACGATCGAGAAGGTGTTGGTCTCATGCATGAACCGGCCGGTCAGGACGCGCTTCACGGCTGTGCCTTTCTGTTCGCCTGCTCGTGTATAGCACGGCCACGCCGCCGCGGGGCACGGCCGCCTGGCATTGCGCGCCAGCCAAGTCTTGGGTGGACGAGTCTTTGACGACAAAAATCTTGATTAAATCTGACAAAAATGACCGCCAAATCTTCTTCATTAACGCTCTTTGTTTGAAACCAATCGATTATCATGTATGTTGAAGAGCCCAAGTAAGACGAGACCTTCTCTGCGAGAAACCATTTATGCTTCTCGGTGAACTCTTGGTTTCGCGCGGTCTGGCGACGCCCGATCAGATCAGGATTGCGCTGTCGCGCCAGGAGCGAAAGGGCGGCCGGATCGGCGACAACCTCATCGAGCTCGGCATCATCACCAGGGTTATCCTCGAAGCCGCATTGCGCGAGCAATATGCCCGGGCGATGCAGATCCTCGCGCGTGAGGATCTGCTGGCCCGCGCCGAACGGCGCTTCGGCCGCGATCATCCGCAGGCCTACCATCAGCGCTGCCGGCTGGCGGCGGCGCTGGTCGCCGGCGGCAAGGCCGAAGATGCGCTGAACCACGCCGAGCGCGGGTTCGCGGGGCTGACGGCAACGCTCGGCGCCGAGCACGCCTGGACCGCGGAATGCGCGGAGACCCTGGCCGCGGCGAGCGGCGCGGCCGCTCTACCAGGCGAGGGCCCAGCCGTCGCGGCGGGGGTCGGAGCCGGCGAGCAGCATGCCGTCAGCGGTGCGGCGGATGATCTCGACGCTGCACGGGCCGTCTAGATCGCCGACCGTGTCGACCGGGTGACCGCGCCGCGCGAGATCGCTGCGCACCGCATCGGGAAAGCGGCGCTCCATGGTCAATACGTCCGGCCCGTCATGCGGGTAGTTGGCGTATTGCCCCGGCACCATCGAGGTCCAGCGCGACATCTCGGCCGCCTGCTGCGGGTCGAGCCCGAAATCCATCATCGCCGTGGCGATCTGGAAGTTGATCTGCACCTGGTTGTCGGCGCCGGGCGTGCCGAACACGCCCCATAGCTGGCCGTCCTTCAGCACCATCGGCGGGTTCATCGTGTGCCGCACCCGGCGGCCCGGGCGCAGGTGATTGGGATGCGCCGGGTCGAGGTGCCAATAGGCCATGCGGTTGTTGAGGAGGATGCCGGTGTCGCCGGCGGTCACCCCCGAGCCCCAGGCGCTGTTGATGCTCTGGATGCCGGAGACGGCGTTGCCGTCGCCGTCGGCGGTGCAGAAATAGGTGGTGTCGCCGGCGGCGTCGGCGAGCGAGCGGGTCGGTGCGGCGCGCGCCCGGTCGATGCGCGCGGCAAGGCGGCCGCAATACTCGGCCGACAGCAGCTCGTCGAAGGGCGGCTGAAGCGTGCGCGGGTCGCTGCCCCAGCGCTCGCGGTCGGCAAAGGCGAGCTTCTTCGCCTCGACCACCGTGTGCAGCAGATCGGCCGAGCCGAGCCCCATCGCCGCGACATCGAAATGCTCGAGGATTTTCAATTCCTGCAGCACGACAAAGCCGGTCGAGTTGAGCGGCGCCTCGAGCACCGTGAAGCCGCGATAGTCGATCGCCAGCGGCTGCTGCTGCTCGGCGCGGAACTCGCCGAGATCGGCTTCCGCCACCAGCGCGCCGCAGTCGAGCAAGGCGTGGCCGAGCCGGCGGGCGAGGGCGCCGCGATAGAGGCAGTCGGCACCCTCGGCGGCGATCTCTTCGAGCGTGTGTGCGAGATCGGGCTGAGCGATGGTCGCTCCCACGGCGGGGGCGTCGCCGTCATGCAGGAACACCGCGGCGCTGCGCGGGTCGGCGCGCAGGCAGGCAAGATGCTCGGCGGCGAAATGCCGGTAATGCGGCGTCGCGCCGAACCCGTCGCGCGCCAGGCGGATCGCCTCGGCGCAGAGCTGCGCCCAGGGCAGCGTGCCGTACTCGCCATGCATCGCACCGAGGCCGGCGAGCATCCCCGGCACCGACACCGAAAGCGGCCCGATGCGCGGGATGCCCGCGGCGTAGCGCTCCGGCGTCGCGGCGCGCGGCGCCGGGCCGCAACCGTTGAACACGACGGCCTTGCCGGTCTTGGCGTCGAACACATGGTAGAACGCATCGCCGCCCAGTCCCGACATCATCGGCTCGACGACGGCAAGGGCGAGCGCCGTCGCCACCGCCGCGTCGACAGCATTGCCGCCGGCGCGCAATGTCATCAGCCCCGCCTGCGCGGCGAGCGGATGGTTCGCCGCGGCGGCGCCGTGCCGGCCGACGATCAGCGGTCGATAGCAGCGGATTTCGTCCACAGGCTGTCCCTTCCGTGATGGCGAGCGCGGCGGCGCAATCTCGTGCCGGGCTCGCTGTTTCGCCGAGATTGCTTCCTTGCGTTGCTCCTCGCAATGACGAGCGTTATTTTTACCGAGGCTGGCGAGGCAAATCGCATGGGCAAGGTTCTTTCCGACGCGCAGATCGCGCAATATCACCGCGACGGCTTCCTCTGTCCGATCGATGCGTTCGGCCCCGAAGAGGCGCGCGGGTTTCGCGACCGGCTGGAGGATTTCGAGCGCCGTGATGGACGGTTGTTCGGCAAGGGCCATAACTTCAAGCCGCATCTCCTCTTCCCCTGGGTCGATGCTCTGGTGCGCCACCCTGCGGTGCTCGATCCGGTCGAGGACATCATCGGCCCCGACATCAGGCTATTCCACTTCACGATCTGGCCGAAATCGCCGGGCGACCTCGCGTTTGTGAGCTGGCACCAGGACGCGACCTATTTCGGGCTGGAACCGGCGGTGCACGTCACCGCCTGGGTGGCGCTGACCGACGTGCCGATCGAATCGGGCGCGGTCGAGGTGGTTCCCGGCAGCCATAAGCGTGGCCAATTGCATCACGGGCAGTTCGCGGACGAAGCCAACCTGCTGTCGCGCGGGCAGACGCTGACCGCGGATTTTGCCCGCGATACCGGCGTGTTCATGACGTTGAAGCCGGGGCAGATGTCGCTGCACCACACGCATCTGATCCATCGCTCCGGCCCGAACCTGTCGAGCGACCGGCGGATCGGTTTTGGCATCTCCTACATCCCGACCTCGGCGACCTGCCGCGCGAGCGGGCGACAAGCGGCGGCGCTGGTGCGTGGGATCGACCGCTTCGGCCATTTCGACGACGAGCCTCGCCCGCAAGCCGATTACGGCGCGGCCGAACGCGCTGCGCATGAAGCGGCCATCACCCGGTTCCGGGCGCAGAACGCCGAGCAATTCGCGCGCTACGAGGCGGCGAAATGACCCGCGTATTGGCGCTGCTTCTGTGGGTCGTCGCGTTGTGCGCCGGCGGTTGCGGACCGGTCGATCAGCGCGCCCAACGGAATATGGAATCGAACGTGCAGATGGAGACCGGCCACGTCGACTCGGGCGGCGGCGGCGGTGGGGGGATGTGATGCGGCGCCGGCTCGTCGTCGTGCTGCTCGCCTGCCTGGCGCTTGCCGCCTGCGCCGCGAGGGGCGACCGGTCGGACGACAACAAGTTCGACGGGCCCTATGGCGGCGTCAACGGCGGCGCCGTCCCTTAGGCCCGCGGCGTGCCGGCCAAGACCACGAGCTGCGGCGTCATCGTCACCGACGGCGAACGCATGCTGCTCGGCCATGCCAGCCGCTCGCCGCGCTGGGACATCCCGAAAGGCGGCGCCGAGCCGGGCGAGAGCCTCGCCGAGGCGGCCTGCCGCGAGCTCGCCGAGGAAACCGGGCTCGTCGCGCCGTCCGAGGCGCTGCTTCCGCTCGGCGTCAAGGCGTATCTGCGCGACAAGGATCTGGCGCTGTTCGCCTGGGTCGTGCCGGCGCTGCCCGATCCCGGGACGCTGACCTGCTCCGGCTTTTTCGAGCTGCCGAGCGGCGCCCGGCTGCCGGAATTCGATCGTTTCGGCCTGTTCACGGCCGACGAGGCGCTGGCCCGGGTCGGCAAGAATCTGGCGCGCCTCCTCGCCGAGATTTCGCTCGGCGCGCTAACATGTTAGAGAATATCCAGCGCTCAATTCCGGAGGACGCCATGCCCAAGCTCCGTCACATCGCGATCGCCGCCGAAGACCCCGAGGCGATGGCCGAGTTCTACAAGAAGGCTTTCGACTTCAAGGAAGTCGGCCGGCCCAACGGCTATCTCGCCGACGGCGTGTTCCTCTCAGACGGCACGCTCAACATGGCGATCCTCAAGTTCAAGAGCGACCAGCTCGGCAAGGGCATGGATTATCGCGGCCTCCACCATTTCGGCGTGCTGGTCGAGGATGTCGACGAGTTCACCAAGAAGCTCGAGAGCCTCGGCGCCCAGCACTACATCGACCAGGGCCAGCAAGGGCACCAGGCCGGCTATTTCGAGAAGAAGTTCTACGGCCCCGAACAGGTCCTGTTCGACATCGCCGAGCACGGCTGGGCCGGCGCCGAGCCGCTTCCCGCGCCGCTCAAGGACGCCGCCGAGTAGCACCCGACAGAAGGAAATACCATATGGCCAAGCTGCGCCACCTCGCCATCGCCGCCAAGGATCCGGACGCGATGGCCGATTTCTACATGAAGGCGTTCGACTTCAAGCTGGTGCGCACCAGCGACGGGCCGCTCGCCTATGGCCACCATATCAGCGACGGCACGATCGATCTGGCGATCCTGCGCTTCAAGAGCGACCAGATCGGCAAGGGCATGGATTACACCGGGCTGCACCATTTCGGCATCCTCGTCGAGAACATCGACGAGGCGCAGAAGGCGGTCGAGGCGCTCGGCGGCACCCACTACATGGACCAGGCAAACCCCGACCGCGCCGGCGGCTTCGAGGTCAAGCTCTACGGCCCGGAGGGCGTGCTGTTCGACGTCGCCGAGCATGCCTGGACCGGCAGCGAGGCGCTTCCCGCCGCGGTCAAGGAAGCCGCCGACTAGCTGCCGGAGAGGCCGGTCGCCGCGCAGCGGTGACCGGGTGGGGACTTGCTTGAACCGGCGGGAGAGCTTGCCGTTTGTCGCGTGAATGCGGGTCGAGCGGGACGGTGACCATGCGCACGCCGGTGACGATAGCCGCCATCGCCTTGAGCCTCGTGGCCGCGGCGACGCTTGCTGCCGATCCGCCAAAAATCCTTACCGGCGCTGATGCGTTTGGCGATTGGCACGCCGACACGCCGGGCACGCTGCGCAAGATCACCGTGGCCGACCTGCCGGCGCCGTTCGCCACCGGCTCGGCGCGCGAGTCGGCGCGGGTCGTCGCGCCGCCCAGGGGCGCGCATCTCGCGACCCTGCCGCGCTTCTCGGCCGCGGTTTTCGCCGACCATCTCGACCATCCGCGGCAAATCCGTGTCGCGCCGAACGGCGATATCTTTGTCGCCGAGAGCCGCGCCGACCGCATCCGGCTGCTGCGCGCCCCGGAGGGAGCGGGGAAGCTGGCACAGAACGAGGTCTTCGCGACCAAGCTCGACTCGCCCTTCGGCATCGCGTTCTGGCCGCCGGGGTCCGACCCGCGTTACGTCTACGTGGCGAACACCACGTCGATCGTGCGCTTTCCGTACAAGAGCGGCGATCTCAAGGCGTCCGGTCCGGCCGAGACAATCGTCTCCGAGTTGGCGCAGAGCGGCGGCCATTGGACCCGCGACATCGTCTTCTCGTCCGACGGCAAGACGATGTTTGTCTCGGTCGGGTCGGGTTCGAACGACGCCGAGGGGATGCCGCGTAACCCGCCCGGCGATTGGGTAGCTTCGCATCCCTTGGGCGCGGCCTGGGACAGCGAAGCGGGGCGCGCCGATGTACTGGCATTCGATCCCGAGGGCAAAAACCGGCGCATCTACGCGACCGGCCTCCGCAACTGCGTGTCGCTGGCGCTCGCGCCGAAGACCGGCGAGCCGTGGTGCGCGGTCAACGAGCGCGACGGGCTCGGCGACAACCTGCCGCCCGACTATCTGACGCGGGTGCGCCAGGGCGGGTT
>DASZLY010000028.1:0-21005 GCA_035552135.1 Allostellaceae bacterium
CGACATCTCGTTCGAGATCACCGGGTTCGAGCAGGGGACGGCCGGGCCGGATTACCCGAACGACGCACGGCCCGACATGATCGTCGGCGACATGCTGACCAACCCGCGCTACGGCGCCGGGTTTCCCGCCGGCAATCTCGATACCGCCGGGGCGCTCGGCGACTGGGGCAATTACTGCCAGGCGGCGCAGCTCGCGATGTCGCTGCTGCTCGACAAGCAGCAGCCAACGGCGCGCTGGATCGAGGAAATCGCCGACCTCACCCTCTCGGCTGTCGTGTGGTCCGGCACGCTCTTGAAGATCATCCCCTACGGCGACCAGGCGCTCTCCGCCAACGGCGCAAGCTGGTCGCCGAACCTCATTTGGCAATACAGCCTCGGGGACGACGATTTCCTGCCGTGGTCGGAAGGCGGCGCGAGCGGCAGCGACCCGGTGCTGCTGAGCCGCGCCGACCCGGCGCAGGCGACGAATTGGCTGTCGGTCGAGTACATGGACACGGTCAACAGCTTCAACCCGCAAATCATCGCCGCCTTCGACCAGGGTGCGATCGACCGGTACGGGCTGCGCACCGAGCCGTCGATCCAGGCGCATGAATTCACCAACCCGGCCAGCGCGACGATCGCGGCGCAGTTGATGCTCCAGCGGCGGCTCTATGTGCGCAATACCTACAAGTTCAAGCTGGGTTTCCGCTATGCGCTGTTGGAGCCGATGGACATCGTGCTGCTGACCGACGCCGCGCTCGGCCTCAGCGCGGCGCCGGTGCGCATCACCCAGATCGCGGAAGACGACAACGGCGAGCTCACCGTCACCGCCGAGGAGATCCCGGGGGTGACGCCGTGACCGGCACGATCAGCCCGATCGGCGTCGGCACCGCGGCGCTCTACGGCAAGCAGACCAGCGCCGGCGCGCCGCTCGATCCTTTCATCGATCCGGGCGACACCAACCCACCGGTCGTCTTCGAGCCGCCGGCGGCGTTGACCGGCGGCATGATCGAGGCGTGGATCATCGCCAGCGGTGGCGCCCATTGGGGCGGCTGCCAGGTGTGGATTTCGACCGACGGCAACGCCTACGCGCTGGCCGGTACGATCTATCGCGGCGCGCGCCAAGGCGTGCTGAGCGCGAACCTGCCGGCCACCACCGATCCCGACACCAGCGACACGCTGGCGGTCGACCTTACGCAATCGCGCGGGCAGCTGCTGTCGGGGACGCAGGCGGACGCCGATGCGTATGTGACGCTGTGCTATTGCGGCGGCGAGCTGCTGTCGTTCGAAACCGCGACGCTCACCGCGGCCTACCAGTACGCGCTCACCTACCTGCGCCGCGGCGCCTACGGCACGGCGATCGGGGCGCATTCCGCAGGGACGCCGTTCGCCCGCTTCGGGCCGAGCGACCCGTCGCTCTTCCGCTATTCCTACCCGGCGAGTTTTGTCGGCGAGACGGTCTACATCAAGCTGCCCGGCTTCAACATTTTCGGTCAGGCGCTGCAAGGGCTCGCCGCCGTCTCGGCGTCCAGCTACACGCTGCTCGGCACGGGCGGCGTCTCGGTGAATGTGCTCACCGCCCTCGCCATGGGGGTCGACCAGGATTGGGGCCAGGTCGCGACCAGCCTCGTCGCGCAGGCCGATCTCGCCTCGATCACCGCCACGTCCGGCTACGACATCGACCTCGGCGCGCTTCCCTGATTTTCCGGACCGCAGCCGTCTCGGTCGCTCCTTCGGCGCCAATTGGCGGACGGGATGCCCGCGTTCCTTTGCAATCCACGGAGAACCTCCCTTGTCCCACACCCAGGTTCAATGGGCGCGCGGCAGCACGCCCCAAATCGGTGCCTATACCGGCCCGATCGGCGAGCTCGTGCTCAACACCGACGACTGGAGCCTGCAGGCTCAGGACGGGGTCACCGCCGGCGGCTGGGTGATGCGCCCGCGCCTCAGCGTGCGCACGGTCACCGGCACCGGCGCGCAGAGCGTCGGCGTCACCGACGACCTGATCGCCTGGGCGCCGGCCACGCCGGCGGCGACGACCTTCACGCTCCCTGCGAGCCCGCGGGTCGGCGAGGCGCATGCGTTCAAATATCTCGCGGCGAGCGGCAATTTTTCCCTGACCGTCGCGGCGCCCGCCGGCCAGACGATCGACGGGCTCGCCGCGGTCGCGATCAACACGCTCTACGCGACCGTCAGCGTCGCCTATGCCGGCGGCAATGTCTGGATCGTCGCCGGCGCGCTGCCGCAGAGCTTCGCGTTGCCCGGCCAGGGAACCGCCATCGCCGCGAGTCTTAGCGCCGCCGGCATGTCGGTAACGATCACCGGCGACGCCTTCGCGGTCGCGACCGCGCTCAACGGGGCATCCTTCGTGCTGCCGAGTTTCAGCCACAGCTTCAACGGCGCGACGACGGGCGCCGGCGGGATGGATACCGGATCATTGCCGGTAAGCGGCTTCGTCGCGATTTACGCGATCTACAACCCGGCGACGCAAGCGGCGGCGCTGCTCGGCACCAATGGCGGCACGTCGTGCCCGACGATCTATGCCGGCGGTCACATGCCGAGCGGCTATACTGCCTCCGGCCTGATCGCGGTGTGGCCGACCAATGGCTCCGCGCAACTCGTCGCGGCCTATCTGACCGGCCGCAAGCTGACCTTCGCGCCGGTCAATGCGGTTAATACGGCAAGCAACAACGCGTCGCCGCAGAGCCAATCGATCGCCCCTTTCGTGCCGCCCAACGCGACTTCCGTCGGCGGCCTGCTGATCAACATCATGGGGACCTCGCCGACCGCCGGGAATTATCAAATCGAAGCGCTCAGCGACGTAGGTGCCGCTATCGGCCGGCGGCAGTTCGTCATGCCGTTTCCGGCGACAAGTGGAGCGCTCGGCGTCACGCCGTTCGAGGGCCTGCCGGTTCCGACGCCGCAGACGCTCTACTATGTGAATTCCGCCAGCGGCACATCGCCGAGCTCGATCATCAGTCTTACGAGTTACGCATGGTGAACGCGTTCCTCTGGCCGTGGCCGGCCAGTGTGGTGGCGCGATGAGCGTACACCTCGGCGACATGCTGCATCCGCATTTCAGTCCGGACATCACGCTCGGCCACCTGCTGCAGGCTGCGGTCGTGGTCATCACCGGAGGCGGCGGGATTCTTGGCGGTTATCTCAGCCTGCGCAGCGACCTCGATACGGCGCGCGCCGAGTACCGGGTCGCGCTCACGGCGCACGAGGCGAGGTTGCGGGAGGCCGAGCGCGACCTCGACGACCGCCGCCGCGAGGAACGCGAGTTCCAGGGCGAGATGCGCGCCGCGCTCGAGCGGGTCATGCAAACGCTGTCGGATATGCGCGCCGAGCTCGTGCAGAAGCAGAACCGGCGCTAGCCGCTTTCGCCGAAAGGACAAGACCATGGATTTCACGGGCGCGGCAACGCCGCTCGGGCCGGACGACATTGCCGCGGCGGCGGCCGCGCTGCAGTGCGAGCCGGCGGCGGTCTGGGCGGTCTGCGATGTCGAGAGCGCAGGCGGCGGGTTTCTTCCCGACGCGCGGCCGAAGATCCTGTTCGAGGCGCATATCTTCGGCGGGCTGACCGCGCATCGCTGGGATGCGACGCACCCCGACGTGTCGGCCGCGAGCTGGAACCGGGCGCTTTACGGCGCTCCGGGCGCACATCAGTACAACCGGCTGGCCGAGGCGATCGGGCTCGATCGCGCGGCGGCGCTGCAATCGGCGAGCTGGGGCCTGTTTCAGATCATGGGGATGAACTTCGCTGCCTGCGGCTTCGCCGATGCCGAGAGCTATGTCGCGGCGATGTGCACGAGCGAGGGCGCGCAGCTCACGGCCTTTGCCGCGTTCTGCCGCCGTGGCGGGCTCGACCGCTTTCTGCGCGCGCATGACTGGGCGCATTTCGCGCTCGCCTATAACGGGCCCGGCGAGGCGGCCAACGATTACGACGGCAAGCTTGCCGCCGCCTATCGCCGGCGGGCCGCCGCCGGATGAGGCCGGCGACGAAGCCGTGCGAACGCTGCGGCGGCAGCGGCCGCACGCCCCGGGCGCAGCGGCGCCGTAGCGACGGCACTCCCGATCCGTTCGATATTCTCGGCCAGCATCGCGAAATCTGCGACCGCTGCGGCGGGTGCGGCGAGGTGCGCGCCGATCCGCCGTCCGGCGCCTCGCGCGGCCCTGGCTTCGCCGCCGATCTCGGCTAGCCCCGCTTCTTCCTTTCCCGTTCTCGGACTTTCCCGGCCGCCTTGTGCGGCCTTTTTCGTCGAAAGGGGTCTGTCATGCCGTTTCTCGCTTTTCTGCTGGCGCGCTTTAGCGAGCCGTCGAGCTATGCCGGTCTCGGCGCCGTGCTGGCGATTGCCGGGCTGCATTTCTCGGACACAGATCTCGGTCAGCTTGCCCAGTTTATCGCCGCCGGTTGCGGCCTCGCAGCGCTGCTCCTCAAGGAGCGCGGCGTCATCCAGATGATCGCGCTGGCTGTGCTCGTCGGCGCGTCGCTGGGCGCGTGCAGCGGGCCCAGCGCAGTCTCTCCCGCGACCGTCCAGGCCGACGCTCAGATCGTACTGACGACGACCCAGCAGGCGATGTGCGAGGCGCAGTCGGCGGCCAACCTGGCGAGCACCGTCGCCGCCACCGCGGGCGATGCGGGCGCGGCGTCGGACGCCTCGAAGGCCTCGGCTGCCGCCGGCGCCGGCTGCACCTGGATCAATCCGCGGGCAGCGACGCCATGATCCGCGCGATCCTCATGGCGCCGTTGCTGCTGGGCGGCTGCGCCGGGCTGCTTGCGGCGGGCTCGACCGCCGGCGACGCCGATACGGTGATCCGCACTGCCTGCGCCAATCCGCCCTCCGGCGATGCGCTGGCGACCGCGATCTGGCTTGACCAACTGGTCGGCCAGATCGCGACTCTGACCAGTGCGGCGCCCGCTACCTGAGGCCGCACCGCCTTGTTCCCGCTTGATCGGCGGCAGGGTGGCCGCCATCGTGCGAAGAACGGGGAGAGCGGGGGATCGATGCGACTCCAGGCGGCAATGGCGCTTGCCATCGCGATGCTGCTCGCGGGGTGCGGCGGCGGGGGCCTGCTCGGCCTCGGCAAGAAGCCCGGTGCCGCCGCCGGCGACATCCCCGACGAGATCACCAAGCCGCTCGGCCCGCACATGGTCAGCCGCTGCCCGGTGCCGGTCGCCTATGACGACGCGACGCTGAAGAGAATCCAGGACGCGCTGCAGGCGCTGCCCAAGGACAACATCCTCCACCGCGCGCTGAACGACTACGAGACCGAGCGCGACAACCTGCGGATGTGCCAGTAGCGGCTTTACCGCGATCCCCCGGCTTGACTCCCCGCATGACGAGTCTATGACGACAGCGAGGAACGCAAGGGGGATGCGCCTCGCATGAAACGTGCTTTTGTCTTTCCCGGCCAGGGGTCGCAGGCGCCCGGCATGGGCCGCGACTTGGCCGAGGCTTTCACGCCGGCGCGGCGCTTGTTCGAGGAGGTCGACGACGCGTTGTCGCAGCATCTCTCACAGCTGATGTTCGAGGGGCCCGAGGGCGAGCTGACGCTGACCGAAAACGCCCAGCCGGCGCTGCTTGCGGCGAGCCTCGCGGTCATCCGCGTGCTGGAGGCGGAGGCCGGGTTCGACATTTCCAGCCTCGCTTATGTCGCCGGTCACTCGCTCGGTGAATATTCGGCGCATGCCGCGGCGGGGACGTTCTCGGTCGCCGATGCCGTGCGCCTCGTCAAGCGGCGCGGCCAGGCGATGCAGACCGCCGTGCCGGTCGGCGAAGGCGCGATGGCGGCGCTCCTGGGCCTCGACATCGATGCCGCGCGCGAGGTCGCCGAGGGCACTGCCGGTCACGGCGTCTGCGTCGTCGCCAATGACAACTGCCCCGGCCAGATCGTCATCAGCGGCCATCGCGAGGCGGTGGAACACGCGGTGACCTTGGCCACCGGGCGCGGCGCGCGGCGTTCGATCATGCTGCCGGTCAGCGCTCCCTTCCATTGTCCGCTGCTGGCGCCGGCCGCCGAGGTCATGGAAGAGGCGCTCGGCCGGGTCGAGCTCAAGGTGCCGCGCGTGCCGGTCGTGACCAATGTCACCGCCGCGCCGACCGTCGATCCCAAGGAAATCCGCGAGCTGCTTGTCGAGCAGGTGATCCGCATGGTGCGCTGGCGCGAGACCGTGCTGCTGTTCAAGGCGAGCGGGGTCGAGGAGGTCACCGAAATTGGCGCCGGCCGCGTTCTCGCCGGGCTCGTCAAGCGCATCGACCGCGAGTTGCCGGCGATCTCGGTCGGCACCGCCGCCGAGACCGAAGCGCTGATGAAGGCGCTTTAGATGTTTGACCTCAGCGGCCGGCAGGCCCTCGTCACCGGCGCCTCGGGCGGGATTGGCGGCGCCATCGCCCGTGCGCTGCACGCGCAGGGCGCGACGATTGCGCTCGCGGGCACGCGCGAAGCGGCGCTCACCGAGCTCGCCGGCGAACTCGGTGAGCGCACTCATGTGCTCACCGCCGACCTCTCCCGGCCCGACGAGCCCGAGCGCCTGGTGCGCGAGGCCGAAGCCGCGCTCGGCGGGCTCGACATCCTCGTCAACAATGCCGGCGTCACCCGCGACGGCCTCGCGATGCGCATGAAGGACGAGGACTGGCTGGCGGTGCTCGAGGTCAACCTCACCGCCGGGTTCCGCCTGATCCGCGCGGCGCTGCGCGGTATGCTGCGCCGCCGTCACGGGCGGATCATTTCTATCTCGTCGATCAGCGGCGTCGCCGGCAATGCCGGCCAGGCCAATTACGCCGCCTCCAAGGCGGCGATGATCGCGATGTCGAAATCCATCGCGGCCGAGGTCGCGACGCGCGGCATCACGGTCAACTGCATAGCGCCGGGCCTCATCACCACGGCGATGACCGACAAGCTCAGCGACGAGCAGCGCGCCCGGCTGATGGCGGCGATCCCGATGGAGCGCTTTGGCGCGCCGGAGGAAATCGGCGCCGCGGCGGTCTATCTCGCCAGCACCGAGGCAGCCTATGTCAGCGGCCAAACGCTCCATGTCAACGGCGGGATGATCATGGTATAAACTCGACCGGCTTGGGCGGTTCCGCGGATTGGCAGGTCTGCCGAATTCGTGTTATGTGACCCGCCACCTTCAACGCGGCCGCGATGGCGACACATAACGGCTGATCCCCCGATCGGATACCCGCACCGCGCTGAGCCGAGAAAACCTGCATAATTAGCCATTGAGGGACAATACGAATGAGTGACGTCGCCGACCGAGTGAAGAAGATCGTCGTCGAGCATCTCGGCGTCGAGGAGTCGAAGGTGACCGACAACGCCAGCTTCATCGACGATCTGGGGGCTGACAGTCTCGATACGGTCGAGCTGGTGATGGCGTTCGAGGAGGAATTCGGTTGCGAGATACCCGACGATGCCGCGGAGAAAATCGTCACCGTCAAGGACGCGGTGAGCTTTATCGAGGCGCACGGCTGAGCGTGTCCGGCGGTTTTCGGTCACCGGGCGCGCCGCGATGAGGCGGGTCGTCGTTACCGGCATGGGGATTGTCAGCCCGCTCGGACTCGGGGTCGAGCGAGTGTGGCAGAAGCTGCTCGACGCCGAATCCGGGGTGGGCGCGATCCAGTCTTTCGATGTCTCCGACCTGCCGGCGCGCATCGCCGCGCAGGTGCCGCTAGGCGACAAGGAATCGGGCCTCTTCAATGCCGATGACTGGGTTCCGCCCAAGGATCAGCGGCGGATGGACCAGTTTATCATCTTCGCCATGGCCGCCGCGCAGATGGCGGTCGAGGATGCCGGCTGGACTCCGACCGATGAGGAGGAGCTCGAGCGCACCGGCTGCATGATCGGCTCGGGGATCGGCGGGCTGCCGGGCATCACCGAAGGCGCGATCACCCTGCAGGACAAAGGACCGCGGCGCATCAGCCCGTTCTTCATCCCGTCGAATTTGATTAATCTCGCCTCGGGCAACGTCTCGATCAGGTACGGCTTCAAGGGCCCGAACCACGCGGTGGTGACCGCATGCTCGACCGGCGCGCACGCGATTGGCGATGCGTCGCGGCTCATCATGCTCGACGACGCCGATGTCATGGTCTGCGGTGGCGCCGAGGCGGCGGTGTGCCGCCTGGGGCTCGCCGGTTTCGCCGCGGCGCGGGCGCTGTCGACAGCGTTCAACGACGATCCGCCGCGCGCCTCGCGGCCATGGGACCAGGATCGCGACGGCTTCGTGATGGGCGAGGGCGCCGGCATCCTCGTGCTCGAAGAACTGGAGCATGCCAGGAAGCGCGGCGCCAAGATCTATGCCGAGGTGATCGGCTACGGTATGTCGGGCGACGCCTATCACCTGACAGCGCCGTCGGAAGACGGCAACGGCGCTTTTCGCTCGATGCGCAACGCGCTGCGCCGGGCGCAGATTGCCCCGGAGCAGATCGACTACATCAACGCGCACGGCACCTCGACCCCGCTCGGCGACGAGATCGAGCTGGGCGCGGTGAAGCGCCTGTTCGGCGACCACGCCTACAGCCTGTCGATGTCGTCGACCAAATCGGCGATCGGCCATCTGCTCGGTGCCGCCGGGACGGTCGAGGCGATCTTCGCGATCCTGGCGATGCGCGACGGCGTCGTGCCGCCGACCCTCAATCTCGACAACCCGTCGCCCGCCTGCGACATCGACCTTGTCCCCAAAGCCGCCAAGCAGCGCAAGGTCGAGTACGTGCTGTCGAACTCGTTCGGCTTTGGCGGCACGAACGCCTCGCTGATCTTCAGCAATCCCGATCGCGCCGGGTAGGCGCGGCACGACCGGCGGACGCCGAGCCATGCTGGCGTTTCTTCGCATGCTGGTCGGCTGCTTCGTGACGGCGGTGTTGATCGTCGCGGGCGCCGCCGGCGCGGGCTATTGGGTCTATCACGACGTCACCGGCCCGGGGCCGCTTACGGCGGCCGAAACCGTCGTCATCCCGCCGCATACCGGCATCGCCGATATCTCCGCCCTGCTGGCGGAAGACGGCATCATCCGCCATAAGCTGGCTTTCAAGGTCGCCGCCGAGGTGACCGGGCGCGCCGGCGCGCTCAAGGCCGGCGAGTATGAGTTCCCGCCCGCCGCGAGCGCGGTGCAGGTGATGGACATCATCGCCAGCGGCAAGACCGTCAAGCACCGGCTGACCGTCCGCGAGGGATTGACCAGCGCCGAAATCGTCGCGCTGGTGCGCGAGGCGCCGCTGATGACCGGCGAGATCGCCGCAACCCCGCCGGAAGGCACGCTGCTGCCCGAAACCTATATCTACAGCCGCGGCGACACGCGTGAGGGTCTCGTCGCGCGCATGCAGGAGGCGATGCAGGAAGCGCTCGCGACGGCCTGGGCCGAGCGGCGCAGTGACCTGGCCCTCGCCAGCCCGCAAGAGGCGCTGGTTCTCGCCTCGCTCGTCGAAAAGGAAGCGAGCCGCGATGAGGAGCGCGCGCATATCGCCTCGGTGTTCCTCAACCGGCTGCGGCTCGGGATGCGCCTGCAGTCGGATCCGACCGTGCTGTTTGCATTAAGCCAGGGCGGCACGCTCAAATTCGACGGGCCGCTGACCCACGCCGACCTCGCGGTCGATTCCCCCTATAATACCTATGTCGCCAAGGGTCTGCCGCCGGGTCCGATCTGCAACCCGGGCAAGGCGGCTTTGCGCGACGCGGCGCGCCCGGAACGCACCGACGATCTCTATTTCGTCGCCGACGGCTCGGGCGGCCATGTTTTCGCCAAGACCCTGGGCGAGCACAACCGCAACGTCGCGACCTATCTGCACGGCGCGGCGACGGTCGAGGCGGAGCCGGTCCCCGCCAATCCGCCGCCGTCGCCGTCGCCGTCGCCGGCGCCCGCGCCGGTACGCCAGGCGGCCGGTACGACGACGCATTGCCGGGCCAGCCCCGGCCATCCCTGCGTCGTACGTTAGGCGGCCGGCGGTGGGCATTTCCAGCATGACCGGCTTCGCCCGTGTCGAGGGCGAGGGGAACGGCATCTCCTGGGCCTGGGAGGTGAAAAGCGTCAACGGGCGCTCGCTCGATCTACGGCTGCGCCTCCCGCCGGGTTACGACGCGCTCGAGGGGCCGCTGCGTGCCGCGCTCGGGCGCCGGCTGCGGCGCGGCTCCGTCTCAGCCAACCTCACGATCGACCGCATTGCGCCGCCGACCATCCGCATCAACCGCGAGATGCTCGACCGCGTGGTGGCGCTCGTCGGCGAGCTGGCGGCCGAAGTCGAGGCCGCGCCGCCGCGCATCGACGGGCTGATCGGGCTGCGCGGTATCATCGAGACTGTCGAGGACGAGCCGGACGACGTCATCGAGCCCCGGCAGGCGGCGCTGGTCGCGGCGTGGGACGCAGCGCTCGGCCGGCTGGCCCAGGCGCGCGCGGAGGAGGGGGCGCGGCTCGGCGCGGTGTTGACCGCGCAGCTCGCGGCGCTGGCCGAGCTGGTCGCCGCCGCTTCGGCAACTGCGGCCGCGCAGCCGGCGGCACTGCGCGCCCGGCTGGAGCAATCGTTGGCGGCGCTCGTCGATCTGGTGCCGGGCATGCCGCAGGACCGCGTCGCGCAGGAGCTGGCGCTGCTGGTATCGCGCGGCGATATCCGCGAGGAGCTCGATCGGCTGCGTGCGCATATCGCGCAGGCCGGGGAATTGCTGGCGAAGGACGAGGCGGTCGGCCGCCAGCTCGATTTTCTCTGCCAGGAGCTCAACCGCGAGGCCAATACGCTGTGCTCGAAATCGGCCGATATCGAGCTGACGCGGATCGGCCTGTCGCTCAAGGTCGCGATCGAGCAGTTCCGCGAGCAGGTGCAGAACCTCGAATGAGCCCGGCGCGCGCCGCCCGCGACACGAAAACGACGGCAATCCGCCGCCGCGGTTTCCTCTTGGTGCTGTCGTCGCCGTCCGGCGCGGGGAAGACGACGATCACCCGGCGGCTCCTCGAACGCGACCCGACGCTGGCGCTTTCCGTCTCGGTCACCACCCGGCCGCGTCGACCCAGCGAGATCGATGGCCGCGATTATCGTTTCATCGATCAAGCGCTATTCGACCGCATGGTCAGCGCCGGCGAGTTCTTGGAGCATGCGACCGTGTTCGGCCATTGCTACGGGACTCCGCGCCAGCCGATCGAGGCAGCGCTTGCCGAGGGCCGCGATATTGTGACCGACATCGACTGGCAAGGGACGAAACAACTCAGCGAAACCGTCCCCAATGATCTCGTCACGATCTTCATCCTCCCGCCGAGTCTTGCGGCGTTGGAAGCGAGATTAAAGACGCGCGCTCAAGACAGTGACGCGGTTGTGGCTGCGAGGATGGCGAAGGCGCAAGAGGAAATGAGCCACTGGACGGAATATGACTACGTGATCGTAAACGATGATCTTCAAGAAAGTGTCGAGCAGGCGGAGGCTATCGTGTTGGCAGAACGGATCAAGCGCGACCGCGCGGACAAAGGCTTGTCGGATTACATCCTTGAACTGGCCCTGAATCTGAGGCGAACGGCGCAGCCGGGCCTTCCTGAATTCGTTAAACGCTTGCGCGCGGCCTAGCCCGATGCCTCCTCCCACCGATGCCAATGTCGATCTGTTGATCTGCGATGCCGTGCGCCAGACGCAAGGCGGAAAGCTCGATATCGCCGGCTATTTTCCAGTGCCGGTGGTAAAGCTCGACTCCTCGGCGCCGCTTCCCGCGGCGATCAACCTGACCTTCGTGTTCGTGCTGAAGGATGGCGACGGCCAGTTTCGCGGGGCGCTTCGTCTTCTTGATCCGATGGGCAAGGAACTGCATTACGTCGATGTCGACGAATTTGCCAAGGTTGCCGACCAACCGCACCTGATCCTCATGCAGGTCAACCGCATCCCGATCTTCGTCGCCGGCAATTACACCGTCGTACTGCAGGTCGGCGACGGGGAGTACCGCCGCCCAGTCAGGATTTACCAATAGCCCGCGCCAGCGCGCAGAACTCGGCTACCGACAGCTCCTCGGCACGCCGCGTCGGCTCGATCCCGGCAGCGGCGAGCAGCGCCTCGGCCGGCATGCCGAGCGATTTGAGGCTCGACCGCAGCATCTTGCGGCGCTGGCCGAATGCCGCGGCCGTGACGCGCTCGAGTGCGGACTTTTCGGCCGGCGCCAGCGGTGCCGCGCGTGGAACGAGGTGCACCACGCTCGACGTGACCTTCGGCGGCGGCGTGAATGCGCCGGACGCGATGTCGAACAGGATGCGCGCCTCGCACAGCCATTGCACCAGCACCGAGAGCCGGCCATAGGCGGGGCCGCGCGGCGGTGCGACGAGGCGCTCGGCGACCTCGCGTTGGAACATCAGCGTCAGGCTCTCGTACTCGCCGATCCGGTCGAGCCATCTGAGCAGCAGCGCGGTGGCGATGTTGTAGGGCAGGTTGGCGACGATCCGGCGCGGTGCGGAGCCGAGCGTCGCCGGATCGATCGTCAGCGCATCGCCGTCGACCAGCGTCAGGCGCTCGGGGCAGGCCGCCGTGAGCTCCGCGAGCGCCGCCAGGCAGCGCGCATCGCGCTCGATCGCGACGATGCGGCCGGCGCCCTCGGCCAGCAGCGCGCGGGTGAGGCCGCCCGGGCCCGGCCCGATCTCGATCGTCGTGCCGGCCTCGAGCGGGCCTGCGGCGCGCGCGATGCGGCGCGTCAGGTTGAGGTCGAGGATGAAGTTCTGGCCGAGGCTCTGCCGCGCCGCAATGCCGTGGCGGGCGATCACCTCGCGCAGCGGCGTGAGCGCGGATAGCGTGCCTGTACTCAGTGTCGGCGGCTCAATGTTTGGCGCGCTTCGCCGCCATCTGCGCGGCAAGGCGGAGCGCGGCGATGAGGCTGTCCGGACGCGCTTTGCCCTGACCGGCGATGTCGAAGGCGGTGCCGTGGTCGGGTGAAGTGCGGATGAACGGCAGGCCCAGTGTCACATTGACCGCGCCGTCGAAATCGATGGTCTTGATCGGGATCAGCGCCTGGTCGTGATACATGCACAGCGCCGCGTCATAGCCGCGCCGCGCCGCCGCGTGGAACATCGTGTCGGCCGCCAGCGGGCCCCTCGCGTCGATCCCGGCGGCGCGCAATTCGGCGATCGCCGGCGCGACGATGTCGATATCCTCGCGGCCGAGCCCGCCGGCCTCGCCGGCATGCGGATTGAGCCCGGCGACGGCGACGACCGGCGCGTCAATCGCGAAATCGCGGCGCAGCGCCGCATCGACGACGCGCCCGGCATGGACGATCGCCGCGCTGGTCAGCGCCGCGATCGCTTCGCGCAGCGCGAGGTGGATGGTCACCGGCACGACGCGCAAACCCGCCCCGGCCAGCATCATCACGGCGGGCTCGCGCATCCCGGCCAACTCGGCGAGATACTCGGTGTGACCGGGATGGTGAAACCCGGCGCGGTAGAGTGCGTCCTTGTTGATCGGGTTCGTCACCAGCGCCGCCGCGCGGCCGTCGCGCACATCGGCGACGGCTTTCTCGATCGCGCCTAGCACCAGCGCCTGATCCGCCCGGTCAGGATGGCCCGGCCGGGCGGCTGGCGTCTTGCCGAGCGGCGCGACCGGCAGCGCGTCGGCGAACAGCGACGGCGCGCGCGCCGGATCGTCGATCTCGCGGATCGCCACATCCCAGTTCAGCGCGCCGGCGAGGCGCGCCAGCCGCGCAGGGTCGTCGATCAGATAGAAGGCCGGGACGCCCTCGCGGCGTCTTTGCCAGGCCGAGAGCGCGATCTCACCGCCGATACCGGCGGGCTCGCCCATCGTCACGGCGAGCGGCAGCGTCATTCCGCTAGACCCGCACGTCGACATAGGCGCCGCGGCGCAGGTCGCGCAGGTACTGGCGCGACACCGTATCGAGCTTCTGGCGCAGCAGCGTGTCGAACACCTCCTCGCGGGTCGGCTGGCCGCCGCCCTTCTCGGGCGCCTTCGTCTCCTTCGAGCACAGCATGATGAGGCCGATGCCGTTGCGCTGGAGGATCGGCGGCGACGCCTCGTTGGGCGACATCTTGTTCAGCAGGTCGCGCATTTGCGGCGCCATGGTGCTGGCGGTGACCTGGCCCTCATTCGAGCCTTGCGGCGATTTTTCCTTGCCGATACGCAGCAAGTCGGCGCAGGTCTTGGCGCCCTGCTTGATGCCGTTGGCTTCGGCGGCGGCGGCGCGCTTCATCGCTTCGGTTGCCTTCGCCGGCAGCGGAAGGACGACCTGCACGATATCGTAGACCGTATCGCTCGCCTGGCTGCCGCCGGTTTCGCCGTTGCGCCGGTCGAGCACGAGCAGCAGGTAGTACCCGCCGCCGGTGCGGATCGGCGGAGAGAGCTCGCCCGCCTTCATCGGCGCCACGGCCTTCGCGATATCGGCGGGAAGCTGGTCGGCCCGCACCCATCCCAGATCGCCGCCGACCGCCGCGGTCGCCGATTGCGAGAATTGCTGAGCGAGCGCCGAAAAGCGCGCCCCTTGCTTCATCTGCTCGGTGAGTTTTTCCGCAAGAGCGCGAATCTCGGCGTCCTGCGACGGGTTGTCGACGGCGAGGAAAATCTCGGCGACACGGCTTTCCGGCTCGTTGGCGTGCTCCTTCAGCCGCTTCATCGCGGCATCGACGTCCTCGTCGGAGATTTCAACCGTCTCGGCCGCCTTGCGGCGCACCAGCTTGGCCCAGACGATCGAGGCGGTGACCTGGCTGATCAGCGAGCTGCGGTCGATGCCATGCGATTTGAGCAGTTCGTTGAGTTGGCCGGGCTGCATGTTGTTGTTCTTTTCGATCTTACCCAGCGCGGTGTTGATCTCGTCGTCGGTCGCAACGACGTTCTGCTTTTTCGCCTCCTGCAGCTGAAGCTTTTCGTCGACCAGCGAGCGCAACGTCTGGGAGCGGATTTTCTGCGCCGCGTCCGAGCTGTCCGAAATATTCGACGACAGCAGCACCATGCGGACCCGGGAATCGAGGTCGAAGACGGAGATCGCCTCGTCGTTGACGACCGCGGCGATGCGCATGTCCGGGGCGGTAAGCGGCGCCGTGCTCGGGGCGCGCTCGATCGGCGCGCGGTGCGCCGAATAGGCGCTCGGCGCCGCGACAATCGTCGCGAGCGCCACGAGCAAAGCTCCTGAATAACGCCGTGCCGGCATGGTCTCAACCCGATGCTGCCCGAAAACCCGGCACAGTTTACACGGCGCGGATTCGCCTGTCGCCGCGTCGTTTCGCGGCGGCGCCCGGCCCCGGCGGACCGGTTCAGCTGCCCGGCGTGGCGCTGAGTACCGTCCCGCCGATCTCGCCGATATTCTTGAAGACGACGCTGAGCAGCACGCCATAGCCCGGCCGCACGTCGCCGTTCTCGATGCCGGACTGGGTCAGTGTGGCGATGAACCCCATGCACTCGTCCTGATAGAGCGCCGACAGGCTGGCGTTGAGGCTGGTGCTGCTCGATTGCGGCGTCGCGATGCCGTTTACGATGTTCGCCGAATTGGTGAGGTTGAGGGTCTCGGTGCCGACCAGCGACCAGTATTCCGAAAGCTTGATCGTCGCACCGAGGTTCAGCTGCTCGCGCTTGCCGTAAAGGATCGTTTGGCCGCTTCCCGGCACCGTAATGACGTCGCTCGGCTGCTCGGCCGGGATCAGCAGATAGCCGGTCGAGAACCTCAGGTTTGGCGGGCCGAACGCGGCGACCACTTCCTGCAGGCGGTTGCTCAGCGTCGCCTTGTCGAGCCGGAAGCGGTAGGTCAGGTCGAGATAGGAGCTCGGCGTCAGCGAGACTCGGCCGACAACGTCCGACAGACGCGTGTCGATACCGCTACCCGGCGGGACGAAGGGGTCGGTCTCGGCACGGTAGCTTTGCCCGATCAGCATCCGGTAGCTGCCGCCGTCATTGTCGTAGGCACCGAGGTTGAGGCCGTAATCGACACGCTGACCGGTATCGAGAAGGTCGTAGCCCTGCATCCGGTTGGCGCGGAACAAGTCCGAATCGCGGAACTCGTAGCCGAGGCTGTCTTCGTTGGGGATGATGTACCGGTTGCCGCCGTTGGGCCCGATAAACGTCGCGACCTCGGGCTGTACGAGGTAGGTGAAGCTTTCGCTGCGGTGAACCAGCGGATAGTTCCAGGTCAACCCGACCTGCGGAAAGGCGCGCGCATCGACAAAGTCGTAGGGGACATGCACCAAAGGCGCCTTGCCGTTCTGCGGGAAGTACACGCTCGGCAGGTCGGGGTTCGACAGATTGCTGAGGCTGCTTACCGAGTACGCGTCGCCGCGCACGCTCGCTTGCACCTTGTACTCGCTGCCGAGCCCGTCATAGAAGGTGCGGTTCCATTCGCTGCCGAGCGACAGGCGCCGCGTGTTGGTGCCCGACTCGCGCACGATGTCGAGCACATTGGCGTTGAGCTTCAGATTGCCGCCGACGCTGTCCGGCTGAAAGAACCAGTCGCGGTTGGCGACCGGCAGCACGATCGGCTGCGTCGAATCGCCGAGACCGGGGGTCAGCGGCTGGAACAGATAGGCGTTGACGTCGAGCGAGCCGTTGTCGGGGAAGCCTTCGAAATAGCCGCGGGTGACTTCGCTGTTGAGCAGCGGGATGGCGAAGCTGAAGCGCTGCAGATAGGTCTGATCCGACACGCGCTGCAGGTCGTAGCCGGCGCGATAGGTGTCGTCGAGATCGAACACGCCGGAGGCGTTCACGTGCCAGCGGAACGCATTGGTCGCGTTCGGGTCGTTGATGCCGGCGATGCTGGTGCCGACATTGCTGTAGTTGATGCTGAACAGGTCGTCCATGAAGCCGTTGGAAAAGCGCTGGCGGTAATCGGTCGCGAGTACGGTTCCGGCCTCGGTGGTAAAGCGCGGCGTCAGGGTCACATCGGCGTCGGGGCCGAGCGTCTGGTAATAGGGCGTCGACACATGGAAGCCGAGCGAGCTCGACCCGCCCGCGCTCGGCATCAGAAAGCCGCTTTGCCGCTTCACCGACGGGTCGGGCGCCGACATGTACGGCGTATAGAAGACCGGGATGCCGTCGATCTCCATCGTCGCATCGCGGAATTCGAGCCGCTGCAGCTCCTTGTCGTCGGTCATCTCGCGCGCTTTGAGCTGCCAGGCGGGCGGCTTGGTCGGGTCGCTCTTGCACAGATCGCAGGGCGAATACACGGCGCGGCGGAGGTCGGTACGGTTGCCGTTGGTGCGCCGCGCCGCGTTGGCCGCAAGGCGCGAGCGATCGGAAAGCAGCATCCGCACATTGTTGGCGAATGCGTCGTTCATGCCGTTGCGCAGTTCCATGTAGTCGGAAAACATCACGGAACCGTCCGGCGTCATCAGGCTGACATGGCCCGACGCCGTCACCGTGTCGGTGTGCTGGTTATAGGTGACGGTGTCGGCCAGCAGGATTTGCGTGCCCTGCGCGATCTCGACGTGGCCCTTGGCGATGGTCAGGGCCAGCTGGTCGTCATACTCGACTTCGTCGGCCTGGAAGGTGATCGGCGCCTTGCTGGCGCTGCTGCCGGCGCCGAGGCCGAAATTCTCGGCCAGCGCCCCGCCGCCCCACAGGCCGAACAGCACGACGGCGAGGCGGACAGCTCGCCCGGCCTTGCGCTTGCGTCGAAGTGGTGAGCGGCGGTTCATCGGGCGGGTACTGGTCCGTGGGATCCGTCGTTGGCGTTGTCGCGTTCCGTAAATTTCCAGCAGCAATATCGCCTGTCTGCGCTCGCGTCACCCGTCTTCGAGATGGAGCAGCATCGAAACACCGAAAATCAGGCTGATTCCGGTGGGCGTCCAGGCGGCGAGCAGCACTGGCAGCTTCGCCGAGAGGCCAAGCGCGAAGACGATGTTGGAGACGAAATAGAGCATGAAGCCGGCGCCGACGCCGCCGACGATCATCAGCGTCGCGCCGCCGCGCCGCTGCATCCGCAGGCTGAATGTCGCCGCGACCAGCACCATCGCGCAGAACAGGAACGGTCGCGCCAGCAGGATGTTGAACTGCAGCCGGTGTCGCTGCGCCGAAAATCCGGACTGTTCGAGCAGCGAGATGAACCCGGGCAGCGCCCAGAACGACATCGTATCGGGCGAGGCGAGGCTCTCCTCGATCCGGTGCGTCGTGAACTTGGTCGGCAGGCGCAGTTCCGGCACCGGCTGCGGCAGGTCGGAATTTTCCCAGCGTTTCGCGTGGTCGATCATCCAGTAGCCGTCTTCCAGCTTGGCGTGCTGTGCCTCGACGCGCGACAGGTATTGGTGCTGCGCGTTGAAGAAGAACAGCGTCACTTGGCCGAGCAGCAGCTCGGGGGCGACCAGCTTGTCGCCGTGCAACACGATCTGGCCGCCATTCGGCTCGCTCTGACGCAGCCACAGCCCGGAACTCGACAGGCTCAGCTCCTCCCCGCTCTGCTTGAGGTAGCGCGAGTCGAGCTGCTCGTAGGTCGCCTCCATCTGCGAGGCGGCGGGGTTGAACACCGTGACCGCGATGATCCCGGTGAGCAGCGCGACCAGCACCGCCGGGGTGAGGAATTGCCAGACCGAAACGCCGGCGGCGCGGGCGACGACCAGCTCGTTGTTGCGGGTAAGCCGCCAGAACGACAGCATCGTGCCGAACAGCACCGCGAACGGCATCACCTCCTGCGCGGTATGCGGCAGCTTCAGCGCCGCCATCTCAAGCAAAACACCGAGCGTCACCCCGCCTCGCGTAGAACCCCGCCGCAACAGCTCGATGTAGTCGATCAGAAAACTGATGCTGAGCATCGCGCCGTAGACTCCGCAAAACCAGGCGAAGAATTGGCGCGCAATATAGGCGGAGAGAGTCTTGGCGAGCAGCACCGACCGTGATCCCCTGTCCTCTGTTCACCGTCAGCGCGCGGCCATCGCCAGAAACGGCAGCCGTCGCAAATTGAATTTTATTCCACGGTGCAAGAGAATGCCAAGGCCGACCGCGAGCGGCAGCAGGTCGACGATATAGCTGACCGCTATCGCGGCAACGAAACGCCCCTCCAGATTCTTCACCGCGAGGTCGAGCGCCTGAAACACCAGGGCGCAGCCGACCGCGACCAAAACCCGCTTCAATTGGCCGCGCCGGTTGAATTCGCCGGGCAACAGGCAGGCGAGCGGGATGATCGCAAAGCTGAACGCGGTGAGCGGCACGGTCAGCCGTTCGTTGCCCTCGACGAAATAGGCGTCGCGCGTGCTTTGCGCGAGATCGGCCGGCGGAAAGAACAGCTCGAAGAGGAATCGCTCCTGTGCCTCACGCGAACGCGCCTCCGGCGCGTCGCGCATCAAGTCGAGGTCGAGCACGTAGCGGTCGAAGCTCAGCACCGACAGCTTATCGGAATCGTGGTCGTATTGCTGCCGGTCGCCGTTGACCATGATGATCCGCGTGCCGCCGCCGGTTTCGGCGAACGCGCCGCGTTCCGCCAACAGCGTCACCGGGTGCTTCGGATCGCGCTCGTCGTCGATCATCAGCCCGATTACCTCACCGCGTTCGTTGCGCGCGCCGATATAGATCGTCAGCTTGTCGGAGATCGTCGTGAAGGTGCCTTCCTGCAGCAGGCTGGAGACAAATCGGTTGCGGATTTCGAACTGCAGGTCCTTGAACTCGCGATTCGCCACCGGCATCAAATAGACCGACAGCAGCATCAGGATCAGCCAGGCGATCCCGGCCAGCTCCAGCACCGGCTTGGCAAGGCTGAGCGGGCTGAGCCCGGCCGAGCGCATGACCACCAGCTCGCTTTCGGCGATCAGCCGGTTGAAGACGAACAGCACCGCGATGAACGCGCCGATCGGCAGCACGATATCGAGGAATTTCGGCAGGATCAGGATCGCCAGATAGAGGAACACCTCGGCCGACAGGCCGCGATTGACGATCAGGTCGACCAGCCGCAGCGACTGGGCCAGCCACACCGCCGCGGTAAGTGCCCCGGTGACGAACAGCATGACGCCAAGGCATTGCCGCAGGATGTAGCGGTTCAGCGAACTCAGATATTGGTCGACCCCCGGCATCGGCGCGGATCATAGGTGCGAGCGAGCCGCGGCACTACTGGCTTTGCGCCGCAGCCGGATCACGTTTCGAGCTGCACCGTTGACTCGGCGTCGCGCGCGCTCTATCGCGCGATACGCGGTTTCCAGCGAGCGAGGCGCGGGGATGAAGATCAGTTTCGCCGAATTCGAGCCGCCGCGCCCCGGGACCGGCGGCGGCGCGGTCGTGATCGGGGTGTGGGAAGACGAGGTCCTGACCGCTCCGGCGCGCCAACTCGACGAAGCGAGCGGCGGCGCCATCGGCCGCGCGCTCGCGGCGTCGCCGCGCTTTCGCGGCAAGCGCAACGAGCTGGTGTCGGTCGTTGGGCCGGCGGGTCTCGCCGTCAGCCGGATCGTCGTCGCCGGTCTCGGCAAGCCCGAAGCGGCAGATTTGCGCGGGCTCGAGGATCTCGCCGGCACGCTGGTCGCGCATCTGAACGGCGTCGGCGAAGTCGCGGCGACTTTCGCGATCGATGCCATGGCCGCCGAGAAGTTGTCGGCGGCTGAGGTGGCGGCGCATCTCGCGCTCGGCGCCGCGCTGCGCGCCTACCGCTTCGACAAATACCGCACCACCGAAAAACCCGAGCGCAAGCCGAGCCTCAAATCGCTGACCATCGCCGGGCCCGGTCCGGCCGCCGCGCGCCGCGCCTACACGGATGGCGCCGCGACGGCCGAGGCCGTCGCCTTCACCCGCGACCTCGTCTCCGAGCCGGCCAACACGATCTACCCCGAGACGCTCGCCGCCGCCGCGGCCGGGCTGTCGTCGCTCGGCCTCGATGTCGAGGTGCTCGACGAGGAGCGCATGCGCAGCCTCGGCATGGGCGCGCTGCTCGGGGTCGCGCAGGGCAGCGTGCGCCCGCCGCGGCTCGTCGTGATGCGCTGGAACGGCGGCGACGACGGCGCGGCGCCGCTCGCCTTTATCGGCAAGGGGGTGACCTTTGATACCGGCGGCATCTCGATCAAGCCGGCGGCCGGCATGGGCGAGATGAAATGGGACATGGCCGGCGCCGGTGTGGTGATCGGGCTGATGCGGCTGCTCGCGGCGCGCGCGGCCAAGGTCAACGCGGTCGGC
>DASZLY010000029.1:0-45744 GCA_035552135.1 Allostellaceae bacterium
GCAAAAGCAATAAGAATCTGAGGAAGGACTACGGGCGCGACGCAAAGCGGCCAAACGTGCATTGCTTGAGCGTTTGGCCAAGCAGCCGGCAATGAATCTCGGGAAATGGAGCCGCGACGAGGCATATGACGAAGATTGAACGGGAGGAACCCATGTCCACCAACGGCAAGCGCTACAATGTCGGCGGGGTGATGCTCGACCGGCCGTTCAAGATCCGGCGGCTCGGGCATTTCGGCTTCAACCTCGACCGGATCGAGGTGGGCCGCGAGTTTTATGGCGACCTGCTCGGCTTCAAGGTCTCCGACCTCGCCGACTTCTCGCGCGCGCCGTGGTTCCCCAAGGATTTCGCCGGCTCGCAGGGTTATTTCATGCGCTACGGCACCGACCATCACGCGATGGTGCTGTTCGCGAAACAGGTCATGGACCAGCGCGCCGACCGCAAATTCCAGCCCGGCGTCACGATCAACCAGATCACCTGGCAGTGCGGTTCCCTCAAGGAAATCGCCGGCGCACACAGCTATTTCGAGGAACACCAGGTGCGCATCCAGCGTGTCGGGCGCGACATGCCCGGCAGCAACTGGCACACCTATGTCTACGACCCGGACGGCCACACCAACGAGCTTTACTACGGCATTGAGCAGATCGGCTGGAACGGGCTGTCGAAGCCGCGCGAGATGTACTACCGCGGCTTCCAGGAAAAGCCGCCGCTGCCGCAAATGTCGGAAGCCGCCGAGCTGACCGAGGCCGCGGCCAAGGGCATCGACCTCTATTCCGGGCACAAGCCCAACGGCCACCTCGCCGAGACCTACGATGTCGACGGCGTACTGCTGGCACGGCCGTTCAAGATCACCAAGATCGGCCCGGTGAGCCTCTTCGTCGACAATGTCGACGCCGCCGAGCGCTTCTATACCGAGCGGCTCGGCTTCCGCGTGAGCGAGGAAGCGAGCTACCGCGGCGCGCGCTGCGTCTTCCTGCGCTGCGGCGCCGAGCACCACACGCTCGGCCTCTTCCCCAAGGAATTGCGCAAGACGCTGGGGCTCAGCGAGCGCAGCTCATGCATGTCGTTCGGCATCGAGCTCGGCAGCTACGCGCAGCTCAAGGAGGCGGTCGCGTTCCTCAAGTCGCGCGGCGTCGAGATCATCGATACGATCCCGCCCGAGCTCTACCCCGGCATCGACTATTCGGCCTTCGCGCTCGATCCCGACGGCCACTGCATCCAGCTCTATTACTACATGGAGCAGATCGGCTGGGACGGCCGAGTACGCCCGGCCGCGCAGCGCCGTAAAACCTCGCTGCCTTGGCCCGAGACGCTGGAACCCCTCGCCGACACCTACCAGGACCAGGTGTTCCAGGGACCGCTGGGGTAACCCTCCCCTTCGCTTCGTGCGCTTTCTTTTATTGTCGTCCCGGCGGAGGCCGGGACCCACTTTTCCGCGCCCGAGACGATTGACGGGTGGGTCCCGGCCTTCGCCGGGACGGCAGCTCACCACTTGTTGCGCAATTCCCGCAGCTTCAAAAACACCGTCTTCTGATCCGGCGCGTCCGGCAAATCGGGGAACGCCTCGCGCAGGCGCTTGATGACCGAGGGGCTGGTCAGCCGGAAGAACGTGTTGATCTCCATTTCGAGGCCCAGCGTCGTCACTAGCGCCTTGTTGGTGTCCTGCTTTTCCATCGTCGGCAGCAGCGACTGGGCCTTGGCGTTGTCGGGCTCGCGGTCGAGTGTGAAGCGCAGATTGTTCGCGATGTAGTCATGGCCCGGATAGATCAGCGTCGTCGTCGGCAGCTTTGAGAGCTGCGACGCGAACGTGCCGTAGAGCTCGCTCGGATGCCCGCCATGGTGGCAATTGCCGGCGCCGGCATTGAAGAGGGTGTCGCCGCAGAACAGCGCCGGCGTGTCGCCGTGCGCGAGGATGCAGATGTGCGACATGGTGTGGCCGGGCGTGTCGAGGCATTGCAACTCGACGGTGCGGCCCACCTTGATCGTGTCGCCGGCGCCGAGCCCGATATCCATCTCGGGGATGCGCGGCTTGGCGTTCTTGTGCGCCAGCACCTTGGCGCCGGTTGCCTTGACCATCTCGGCATTGCCGCCGGTATGGTCGTGGTGCTCGTGGGTGTTGAGAATCTGGGTGATCGTCCAGCCTTTCGCCTTCGCGGCGGCGAGGCATTTCTGATAGTCGAGCGGGTCGACCGCCAGCGCCTCGCCCGTCTCGGCGCAGGCGATCAGGTAGTTGAAATTGCGCCCGCCATTGCCGGTCCAAATCTGCTCGACGATCATCGCTGACCCCTATCTCTGTCTCCTTCGGAGTGTAAAGCGCCAAGCCCGGTTTCGCCATCCCGCAGGCGCGCCTCGCGCTTGACGCGAAGAGGCAACGCGCCTCTACTCCGGCGTCGGGGTGGAGTACAGGAGGCTAGCATGCGATCGGGTCTGATAGGTGTCGTCGCGGCGCTCGCCCTTCTTGCCGGCCCCGCGCAGGCGCAATACGGCCCGCCCGGCTACGGCCCGCCCCCCGGGTACTACAATCGCCCGCCGCCAGCCTATTACGGCCCGCCGCCCTGCCCGCCCAATCGCGGCGCGCTGCGCGGCGCCGCGGCGGGCGCGGCTGCCGGCGCGCTGCTCGGCGGGGTTATCGGCGGGCGACCCGGCCAAGGCGCCGCGCTCGGCGGGCTGATCGGCGGACTCGCCGGCGCCTCGAGACGCGGCTCGCACCGCGACCGCTATTGCCGTTGACGGGAGGACAACCATGAACTCGAAATTCGCTCTCATCGCTCTGCCCGTCATGCTGCTCGCGGCCTGCGCGACGCCACCAGGGCCAGCGCCCGCACCCGCCCCGGCGCCACCGCCGCCCGCCGCGGCTCCGCCTCCACCGCCCGAGGCGGCCGCCCCGACCGCGCCGATCCCGATCCGTGCGCTCAGCTGTGCCGAGCTCATGGGCGCCAGCGACGACGACCGCGCCGCGGCATCGATGTTCTTCATCGGCTACCAGGCGTCGGACGCGAAGGTTCGCGGCCTCTCGATCGCGCAAATCCAGGCGATCGAGGAAGCGGCCCTGCAAATCTGCGCCGCAAAGCCGCAGATGACTGCCGTCAGAGCCTTCCACGAAGCGGTGCTGCACCGCGCGAGGTAGCGGCTCATGTCGCTGAGCCGCGAGTTCGCGGCCTTCGTCGCCGGGCTGCGCTATGAGGATCTGCCGGCCGAGGTCGCCGATCGCGCCAAGGGCGTGACTTTGCAGGCGCTGTCCTCGGCGCTGGTCGCGCGCGACATGGCGGCGAGCCGCCAGGCGCTGGCTTTGATGCAGGAAGAGGAGGCGGGCGGCGGCGGCGCGGCGACCGTGCTGTGCCACGGCGCGCGGCTGACCAAGGCCGGCGCGGCGTTCGTCAACGCCGAGACGGTCTTTGCCGGCGGCAAGTGGGACACGTTCCGCATGCTCACCCATCCCGGCACCGCGATCCTGCCGGCGGCGCTGGTCGCCGCCGAGGTCGCGGGCGCATCTGGCAAGGAGTTCCTCACCGCAGTCGCGGCGGCCTACGAGGTGATGGAACGCATGGCCGCCGAGTTCATCCCGACGGTGATGTCGCGCGGCTTCCACGCCGGCCCGGTGTTCGGGATTTTCGGCGCGGCGATCGCCGCGGCAAAGCTCGGCGGGCTCGACGCCGAGCAGATCCACGGCGCGATCGCGCAATGCGTCAACCTCGCTGCGGGCAATCTCGAAGGCATCCGCAGCGGCGGCCGCAGCCTGCGCGAAGGCGGCGCGGTGCGCAACGCGCTGCTCGCGGTGGCGCTCGCCCGGCACGGCACGCCGGGCGGCGAGACGACGCTCGAAGGCGAAGCCGGCTTCTATCATTCCTATGCCGGGAGCCACCGCGGCGAGCTGCGCTACAGCTTCACCGGCGACAACCGCGCCGACATCAAGAACATCACCGCAAGCCTCGGCAAGGACTGGATTTTCCTCGAGACGCTGTACCGCGTCTATTCGACCGCGGGATACAATATCGCGCATGTCGACGTGACCGCCGCGTTGTGCCGCGAGCACAGCATCGCCTATGCCGACATCGACCGCATCGAGGCGGTGGTCAACGGGTTCGAGACCGAATATCCGAGCCCGCTTTTCCCGATCGCCAACCGCGGCCTGACGGCCGGGGCGAGTGTCGGCAGCACGCCGTACTTCACCGCCTACGGCGCGGTGACCGGCGGCTACCCGATACTGCGCGGCGACCGGCCGGGGCCGGGCGAGAGCGACCCGCCCGAGGTGCTCGACCTGATGCACCGGGTGACGATCCTGCCGACGGTGCGGCGGACGCTGTTCGGCCCGCGCATCACGGTCTTCACCAAGGACGGAAGGAGCTTCACCAAGGAAGGCACCGGCCGCGAGTTCATCTTCGATTTCGCGACGCTGGCGCGACGCCTCGATCCGATCAAGCCGGGGCTGGCGATCAGCCCCGCACGCTATGACGAGCTGGTCGATACCTGCCGCAGGCTCGACACGGTCGACAACGCCGCGGCGCGGCTGATCGGGCTGACGATGCCCGCCTGATCCGGCTCAGTCGCGCAGGCTGGCAAAGGCGTCCTTGATGCGCATCGGCGCGCGCGGGCGGTCGTACATGCGCTCCATATAGCCTTCGAGGCGCGGCAAGCCGTCGAGCAGACCCGCCATCTTTGCCCAGTCGAGCGTGTATCCGAGCACGAAATCGGCGACCGTCACGCCATCGCCGACGACGAATTCCCGGTCGACCATGTGCCCGTCGAGGACCGCGACCATCGCGGCGAACTCTTCGCGTGCCAGCGCGATATCGCCCGGCAGGCGCTTTTCTTCCGGATAGATGACGGAGTGCCGGGCGATCCGCCATAGCGGCTGCTCGAGCTCGGTCGTCGTGAACAGCAGCCAGCGCATCGCCTTGGCCCGCGCCTCAAGCTCGCGCGGCATCAGCCTCTTTTCAGGGTATTTATCGGCGAGATACACGACGATCGCGATCGACTCGGTCAGCGTGAGATCGCCGTCGACCAGAACAGGGACTTTCCCCGCCGGGTTTATCGTCAGGAATTCGGGACGTAGGTGCTCGCCGGTCATCAGGTTTACGGTGACGGCATCGAAATCGACACCGAGCTCCTGCAACGTCCAGCGCGCGCGGATCGACCGCGTCGGCGCGAATTCGTAAAGCTTCATCGGACCCTCGCATTCGATATTGGAAAAGGGGGGCCGCCGTGCCTTCCGGCAGCCCCGCAGCGCTCGGGCGTTAACGCCCCATCGCTTCCTTGAGCCGGGCCGGCGCGTCGCCGGCGGCTTTGCGCACGTCCTCGGGAAATTCCTCCATCTCGAAGACCTGCCGGATCTCGACGGCGCTCTTGCCGTGCATCGGGCAACGCTTCATCCAGTCGATCGCCTCGTCCAACGAGTCGACGCGGATCATCCAGTACCCGCCCAGCGCTTCCTTGCCGGGGAACGGCCCGTAGGTGACGGTTGGCGCGCCGTCGCCGTAGTGCACCCGCGCGCCCATCGCGGGCGGATGCAGCCCGTCGAGCGACTGCAGCACGCCGGCCGACGCCAGTTCCTCGTTGAACTTCATCATTGCCGCCATCGCCTCGGGCGGCGGCGCGAAATCCGGCCCGGCGGTGTCGAAGCCTTCCGGATAGACCAGCAACATGAAACGCATTGTCTGCTCCTCGATGCCCTCGGTTGGCGAACGCCTACGGCTCGACCATGACCATCCAGCCCACGCCGAATCGATCGGTGAGCATGCCGAAGCGCGGCGAGAAGAATGTCTTGTCGAGCGGCATGCGCACCTCCCCGCCCTCGGCGAGCGCGTTGAAGCGGCGATCGACCTCCGCCGCCGTCGCGAGGCTCAGGGTCAGCGCAAAGCCTTCGAATTTCGTCTCGCCGGCACACATGCCGTCGGAGACGAGGAGGTCTCCGCCGCCGATGCGCAGGTGTGCATGCATGACTTTTTCAGCGGTTTCCGGGCGCACCATGCTCGGGTCGGGCGCCTGCTTGAAGCGCAGCAGTCCCGTCACTTCGGCGCCCACCGCCTTCTGGTAAAACTCGATCGCCTCGTCGCAACGTCCGTTAAAAAACAGATACGGCTGAAAAGGCATGACACACTCCATTGTCGTTCGGACTCCGGCGCGGCGGACGCCGCGATTGGCCTTGACAAATAAGTTGATATCAACATACTGGCCGCATGTCAAACCCCGATCCGGTGACATTCGACGAAACCTGCCTGGTGCGCGACACCTGCCTCTGTCTGCATCTGCAGCGCGCGGCGCGGGCGACGGCACGGCGCTTCGACACGGCGTTCCGGCCGTTCGACCTGACCAACCAGCAATTTTCGCTACTGATGTCGCTCAATCGGCCCGAGCCTGCCGGGATGCGCGCCGTCGCTGCGCTGCTGGCGATGGACCGCACCACCCTCACCGCCGCACTGAAGCCGCTCGAACGCCGGGGCCTCGTCACGGTAACGGCGGACCCGGCCGACCGTCGCGGCCGCCAGCTGACCCTGACGCCCCAAGGGCAAGCCCTTCTCGCCGCGGCGTGGCCGGTATGGCGGCGCGAACACGCCGCCGTCGATGCGCTGTTCGGCGAGGCCGGACCCGAGCGCCTGCGCGACGATCTGCGCACCCTCGCCTGATCATCCCTGCGGCAGAACAGCGCGCCGGTTTTCGCGATGGCGGCCCGCTCAATTTGCACGCCACCAACCACCGCGCGCTTGGCAGAATGCCATCTCCTCAGTGGACGTAGTGTCATGCTCGACTTGGCCCAACCCCTGCGTGCAGACGCCATCGACCTGCCGGAATGGACGGCGGCGGAAGTCCTCGACGCACCGCTTCCCGACCGTAACCGGCTGCGTGCCGTGGTCGTCCGCCTCGGCGCCGGGCGGTGGCAATGGACCATCAACTCGATCCTGCGCGATCGCGGCGAGCTCATCTCCACCGGCATCGAAAAATCTGCCGCCGCCGCGCGCGACATGGCGGCTTCCGAGCTCGCCAAATGCCTCACCGACCCGCTGGTCTAGGTCCGCGCTAAACCTGCCGGCAGCATGAACATCGGCATCCCGGCCGGGAACGCTGTTCTCGTCTACTTTCCAGCTGAAGCCTTTTCGACCGGCGGGAGCTTCATCCCGCTCGCGTATTCGTGAAAAATCTCTTCAGGGGCTAGGCCCTTCAACAAGCTCGCCGACAGGATGCGGACTGAAACTGCCTGTCGGCCGCCCTCGCCCTTGCTGACGACCAGCGGGCCGATCGCCCCCTCCGGATCGCTGAACGGCAAGCGCAGATCGACCGGCTCGCTCGCGGATGCGACACGACGGGACAGGAGAAAGCGCTTCTGATCCTTCGATAGCACCCCGATGATGACCGAGCCGTCGTTCACAGCCAGGCGCATCCGGAGCACCAACTCTTTGGGTGTTGCCGCAAAATCCGGAACCGGAAGAGTGGCAAGATACGTGCTGATCGGCACCTCCGCGTTTGCCGTCACGCGCAAGGCCTCTCCGTCGAAGTTGAGCTGCGCATTCTTTATTGCCGGGGTGGCGTTTCGCAGCGGCAAATCGCCGAGAAGATCGCCACCGACTTTGCTGCAATCGTAAGATAGCGACCGCACATTGCCCGGAAAGGCGGGATGCTGCGTCAGGCTGCTTTGCATCGGCCGCGGCAGCGCTCCGTCGGCGACCAGCTTGCGGACGATCGGGGCCAGCTCTTGCGCCACGATCCACGCTTCGAGGCGTGTGCCGTCATAGGTACGGTGCACCGGGTCACCAAACAGCGCCGGGTCGTGCGGAAAAGCACTTGCGGAATCGAGAAAATACGCGCCGTGTTCGCCAGCGTATTTTTGATACACGCGATTCAGAAAGCGCGCCATTCGTTCTAGATCTCGATATCGATAAGGATAGTAGGCCCCATTAAGGCTCGCATAGAGCGCATCGTTTTGCGCCAAATTGAGCCGCATTCCATCAAACGCCGAGAAGAAGTACGAGGTCAAAAGAAGGCGGCTGCCGCTCCGCGCCGTGTCCTCGCGAAGCTGGTCCAGCGCCTTCACCACAAATGACAGCGGGAGTTTCGGGTTATCAAGGGGCGGGTCGGCCTCGCTGATTCCGTCGGGCCAGCGCACGCGATATTGCGGCTTTGGCGGTTCGTCCAATGTCGCCACCTCCGGCATCAGCTCGAGTGCGCGGCGCGCAATCGCCGAATGCCCATAAAGCCAGGTCACCGCCAGATCTCGGAGCGCCGCCCTCCTCTCGATCGGAGCCTCGCCCGCGTTTCTCTCGACGACCGGCGCCACTGAGAACCCATTGACCGCGCCATCAAACAGCACGAGGTCCGGCTCCAGAGGCGCGACTTCGTCGCGATAAATGACCGTTTCGTCATCGATATCGATCCCGGGCCGCCCCGCATTGATCGCCTCGATTTTGACGTCCAACCCGATGCTCTTCGCCCATTTGTTTAGCCAGAACCCGACCAGCTCCGGATAGGAAAAGGGGAAATAGTCCGGTCCAACCGTCGTCGAGCTACCGACAAAGGCGATCCGGATCGTCCGGTCGGGCTTGCGCAGAGCCAGCGGCGGGCCGCGAAAGCCGAATTGATCGGTGATCATCCGGTTGATTTCGACATTGCCTGGAAAGCGGAAGCGCGGCCGATCGACCCCGTTTGGTGCGTCGAACGCGAACATAAACCCCGGAAATTTGGCGAAGTCGGTGCCGCTGCAGATTTTGCCGCGCGCGTAAGTCCAGTTGAAAACGAAGCCCGAAATTCGTCCCACCCCCGCGGCATGCTGTCGTTGCAGAATTTCCGCGAATTCGTGGTTGGGCGGCGATGGCGAAATCGGGTCGGGCTCTTCGTCGAACCATTCCAGCTTCATGCCATCGGCGCGTGGAACCGCCCCGGCGTATTTATCGCCGAGGCTGGTCGGGGCGATTTTGCCCTTCCGTCCCCCGGTCAGATTCCAGGAAAACAGGAGATAGGAGTCCATTTCGCGAACGACGAACTCGCCCGCGATCAGCGTGACAAGGATCAGAACCGAAGTGAATAAACCGAGCGCCAGCCCCCGCGCGACCTTACCCCTCATCGGATTCCTCGCGCACCGCCGTCGCTTACTCGATCGCGGTTAATAGCAAAGCCGCACGCAACTGGGCGAGCGCGCGGCCGCGGCGGCTCGTCGCGGATCGCCATAACAATCGGTCGGGCCTCTGGACGCAAGCCTGTCACGATGGCCAAATTCGGGCGTCACAAAGGAGCTCCCCGATGACGATCATCGATTCCCAGGTCCATGTCTACGAGGCGAACACGCCGAAGCGACCTTGGCACAGCGTGCCGAACTGGCCCGATCACGTCACGGGAGACGAGATGGTCACGGCGATGGACAAGGTCGGCGTCGATGGCGCGATCTTCATCTCCGCCTTCTCGATGTACCAGTACGATGCCAGCTATGCGGTGAATGTGCAGCGGGCGCATCCCGACCGGTTCGCGCTCGTCAAGCCGGTCAACCCGGACGATCCGGCGGTGGACGAGGTCATCGCCGAATGGAAGAAGGTTCCGGGCACGGTCGGCATCCGCATCATGCTGACGCCGGAGGCCAAGCGCGCGCCGGACGACCCGGGCCTCGACCGGATTGCCCGCTCGGCCGTCCGCCACGATTTTCCGGTAAACGTGCTGTTCTGGGGCAATGTGGACGCGGGCACCGCGCTCATCGACCGCCATCCCGAGACGCGCTTCATCATCGACCACCTGGCCATCCTGCAGCCGCGCGTTCCCCCTGCCCCGCCGCAACCCTGGGCCGACCTGCCCAAGGTGCTCGAACTCGCCAAGCGCCCGAACGCGGTGATCAAGGTCAGCGGCGCCTGCACGCTGTCGCAGGAGCCGTTTCCGTTCGCCGACATCTGGGACCCGCTGGCCCGGGTATTCGACGCCTGGGGGTTCGATCGCTGCCTGTGGGGCACCGATTGGACGCGCGCCTTCGCGGTCGTCAACTACGAAGAGGCCGTCGAGCCCTTCCTCCGGACTGGCCGCCTCAGCGCCAGCGAGCGCGCCATGCTGATGGGCGGCGCCACCGCCAAGGCTTACGGCTGGTCGCCGAAGAAAGCATAGCGCTCCCGCGCGGCTGAAGAAGCCGCGTTCGGAGCAGCGACTCCGGCGCTCATCACTCTGTTCCGCGCGGGTTTTGATGCAGCAGCCCGACGAGCGGGTTCGGCGTGGGCTGCGCAATCCGCCTTAGGGTGTTGGTATCGCGGTGGTCGAACGGCGGCGTACGGCCCCGCAGCGCCAGATCCGTACGCGTCACATAGGTCCAGCTGTCGTCATCGTTAAAGGTGATGTCGACGCGGTAATAGTCGGTGCGAAACGCCTCTTCGAGGAAGGTGGTCGAGCAAATCCCGAAGCGGGTGTCGCCGCGCCGCGCCTCCACCGAAATGCGGTCATCGCCCGGCTTCGCCGTTCCACCCGCCAGCACCACCTGCCCGCGCGGAATGGCGATGGTCTGCATGATCAGCCCGGTGGCTGGCTCCCACAGCCAGTAGCCGACCTGATCGTGGAAGGTGATTGCCTCCTCCGGCGTGTTGATATGCGTGTGATAGCGCAGCCCGTAGAGCAGTTGCGGGCCATTGGTCTGCGGATCGATCGGATCCATCCGGATACGTTCGCGGAACCGGCGTCGTTCGGGCCCTTCCGCCTTCGGGTTGATGTCCAACCCCTGATCGGAGGCCCACTCTCCGGCCAGACGACATAGCGGGCCCAGATTCGCCAGCGTATCCGGCGACGCGTCGGGTTCGGTGAAGATGTCGTCAGGAATATTCGGCATGGGTTTCCCCTATGCAAACGATTGTCGTCCCCAAGGGGACGAGACACCATACACGATATTGACCCCAAGGAGCGCCTAAGGCTCCTGATAGGTCAAGCCCGCAGGTGTACAGAACCGTATACATCAGGGTATCGAATGGCGGCTCGTCCAAGGCTGCGCGTCGTCCGGAACGGACAGTGGCGCGCCACCATTCGAGCACGCCGATCGCGATCTACATCGCAATCTGCGCGGTGATCGGCATCATCTCCACCGCGCTCCTCACCGATTACACCGGCAAGGAGATCTCGGCCGAATATGCCGGGGTGTGACGTAGCAAGCGCGGCATAGAGCTGGCGAGGAATAGGCGGTCCCCGCCGGCGTTGTCGCGCCGACATGCCAGCATCGTCGCAGCGCTTAAGGATCATCGTCGCCGGGATGGCGGCGCAATACCCGGTCGGCGGCGTCGCCTGGGACTATCTGCAATATCCGATCGGCCTCGCGCGGCTCGGCCACGACGTCGTCTATCACGAGGACACGTGGTGCTGGCCCTATGACCCGCTGCAGCGGTCGATGACCGACGACCGATCGTACTCGGCCGCCTATCTCGACGATTTTTTCGCCCGTTATGCGCCGGAATTGTCCGATCGCTGGCACTATCTGCACCTGCATGAAGATAGCTGCGGGATGAGCCGCGCCACCTTCGATGCGTTTGCCAGGACGGCCGACCTTTTCATCAATGTCAGCGGCGGCAGCTTCTTCCCCGACGCTCTGGCGCCGTCCTGCCGCAAGCTCTTCCTCGACAGCGATCCCGGTTACAACCAGATCATCCTCAGCGAGCGGCCCGCCTGGTCGGAGAATGTCGACCGCTGGTGCGCCGGGGTGCGCGCGCACGACCGCCATTTCACCTATGCGGAGAATTTCGGCGCCGGCGATTGCCTGATGCCGGATGCCGGCATCGCCTGGGGCAAGACGCGGATGCCGGTCGTGCCCGAGCTATGGCCGGCGCGCCCCGAGGCCGCACGTCCCGACGCGCCGTGGAGCACGGTGATGACCTGGAACGTGTTCAAGGGTAAGCTCGAATATCGCGGCGCCGAATACCGCGGCAAGGCCGAGGAATTCGCCAAGATCGCCGGTTTGCCGCGCCGCGTGAGCCGTGGTTTTCGCGTCGCGGTCGGCGGCACCGAGGCACCCTTCGCCGAGCTGGCCGCGCAAGGCTGGGAAGCCGAGGACGGGCCGGGCGCGACGCTTACCCCGCAAGACTACCAGGACTACATCGCCGGCTCGCGCGGCGAGGTGTCGGTCGCGAAGAACGTCTATGTCGCGCTCCGCACCGGCTGGTTCTCGACGCGCAGCGCCTGCTATCTCGCGGCGTCGCGGCCGGTCGTCGTGCAGGATACCGGCTTCTCGGCGATCCTACCGACCGGGCGCGGCCTGCACGCCTTCGCCACCGCCGACGAAGCCGCAGCCGCGATCGAAGCGGTCGAGGCCGATTACGGGCGGGAGATGCAGGCGGCGCGCGATGTCGCGCTCGCCCATTTCGATGCGCGGGACGTGCTCTCCCGGCTCATCGAGGATGCGTTCGCGGATAGGTGAGGCTGAATTTGATGCGTCCTTCGCTCGGACGCTCCTTTTGGCGGGCGGGATGCTCGCGTTCCCGTTCAGCCCACGAAAGCCAGGTTGATCCGACGGTTCTGTCGGCCCTTGTTCTCGATCTTGATAATCTCGACGCGGCCGATCTCGGCGGTGTTCCGGACATGCGTGCCGCCGCAGGGCTGCAGATCGACGCCGTCGATCTCCAGCAGCCGCACCTTGCCGGCGCCGGTCGGCGGCTTAACCGACATCGTCCGCACCAGCTCGGGGCGCGCGTCGAGCTCGGCATCGTCGATCCAGCGCGGCGCGACCGCATGCCCCTCGGCGATGAGCTTGTTGAGCCCGGCGCTGATCGCCTCCTTGTCGAGGCTGGCGCCCGGCACATCGAAATCGAGCCGGCCGCGACCGTCGCCGATCGACCCGCCGGTTACCGCCCCGGGCACGACCGCACATAGCAGATGCAGGCAGGTATGCATGCGCATCAGCCGGTGCCGGCGCTCCCAGTCGAGCTCGGCAGTCACCTCGGCGCCCGGCTGAAGCGCGGTCGCATCCGACGCGGCGACGTGGATCACCTCGTCGCCGTCGCCCTTCACCGTGTCGGCAATCGCCACCGACGACCCGTCCGCGAGAATCAGCACACCCTGGTCACCCGGCTGCCCGCCGCCGGTCGGGTAGAACACCGTTCGGTCGAGCCGGATGCCGCGCTCGTCGACCGCGACGACCCGCGCCGTGCACGAGCGCAGATACGCGTCGTCGCGGAACAGCAGTGCGGTCATCGTTCAGCTCCTTGAACGGAGGTTCAGGTTTCCAGCCATTTTGGCGCAGGCAGATTTTTCTCGTGCAGGAATTCTGGGTTGAACAGCTTCGACTGATAACGCGTGCCGGAATCGGCGAGGATCGTGACGACCGTGTGCCCCGGGCCGAGCTCCTTGGCGAGGTGGATCGCGCCGCAGACATTGATCCCGCTCGACCCGCCAAGGAGGATGCCTTCCTCCTGCGCCAGCGCGAACAGCACCGGCAGCATCTCCTCGTCGGTGATCTGGAATTGCCCGTCGGGGGTAAAGCCCTTGAGGTTCTCGGTCTCGCGGTTGTTGCCGATGCCTTCGGTGATCGAGCTGCCCTCGGGCTTGAACTCGCGCCGGGAATACCAGCTGTAAATGCCCGAGCCCATGCAGTCCGACAGGTAGATCTTCACCGCCTTGTTGCGTTCTTTCAACGCCATGCCGGTGCCGCTCAACGTGCCCCCGGTGCCGACCGAGCAGACAAAGCCATCGACCTTGCCGTCGGTCTGCCGCCAGATTTCCGGGCCGGTCGTCTCGTAATGACCCTGGCGGTTGGCGAGATTGTCGAACTGGTTGGCCCAGATCGCGCCGTTCGGCTCCCGCGCGGCGATCTCCTCGGCGAGTTGGCCCGAATAGCGCGCGTAATGCATCGGGTTGGTGTAGGGGACGGCCGGCACCAGCCGCAGATCGGCGCCGCACAGGCGCAGCATGTCCTTCTTTTCCTGGCTCTGCGTCTCGGGCATCACGATGACGCTGCGGTAGCCGCGCGCCAGCCCGACCAGCGCAAGGCCGATCCCGGTATTGCCGGCGGTGCCCTCGACGATGACGCCGCCCGGACGCAGCGTGCCGCGCGCCTCGGCATCCTTGATGATCGCCAGAGCCGCGCGGTCCTTGACCGAGCCGCCGGGGTTGAGGAACTCGGCCTTGCCGAGCACGGTGCAGCCGGTCTCCTCCGAGGCGCGGCGCAGCTTGATGAGCGGCGTGTTGCCGATCGAGCCGATAAAGCCGTCGCGAATGTCCATCTGCCACTCTCCGCGGTGCCGGGGGCGAGGATCGACAATATCGGCCTGCCCGGAATAAGGGCAAGGTGCAGACGGCAGCTTTTCCCGGCCGCGTGCATGGCTTAGAACTCGCTCATGGTGGAGAGCGAAACGACAGAGGCGGTGCTCATCCCGCGCGACGGCGAGCTGTTCCCGATCACCGAGGCGGAGCGGTCGACCGGGCTGCTGCCGTCGCAGATGCTGCGCGCTCTCATCAAGCGCGGCCACGAGATCGTCGCCTCGGCGCCGATCGGCGAGGATCAGATCCAGCCGGCGAGCCTTGATCTGCGGCTCGGCGAAATCGCCTACCGGGTGCGCGCGAGCTTCTTGCCGGGCGCGCGCCACACGGTAAAAGACAAGCTCGACCAGCTGTCGATGCACCGCATCGACCTGACCGCCGGCACCGTGCTCGAACGCGACTGCGTTTATATCGTGCCGCTGCTGGAGATGACGGCGCTGCCGCGCCGCACCACGGCGGCGGCGAACCCGAAAAGCTCGACCGGGCGGCTCGATGTTTTCGCCCGCATCATCACCGATTACGGCACCGAGTTCGACCGCGTGCGCGACGGCTACAAGGGACCGTTATACGCCGAGATTTCGCCGCGCTCGTTCAGCGTCGTGGTGCGGACGGGCTCGCGCCTGGTGCAGCTGCGCATCCGGCGCGGCTCGCCGCTCTTCCGCGACACTGCGCTGCGCCGGCTGCACGCCGAAAGCCCGCTTGTCGAGCTGCCGGAGGACGGCGCGCCGGCCTCGCAGGCGATCCGTAACGGGCTCGTCTTCACCGTCGACGTGATCGGCCAGCCGGATACCGGGCTTATCGGCTACAAGGCGCGGCGCCACACCGACGTCGTCGATGTCGACCGGGTCGATTCCTACGATCCCAACGATTTCTGGGAACCGGTCTATGCCCGGCGCGGGCCGGGCGACCCGTCGGGACTGGTGCTCGACCCCAACGATTTCTACATCCTCGCCTCGCGCGAGGCGGTCGTCGTGCCGCCCGACCACGCCGCCGAGATGCTGCCTTACGACACGTTCGTCGGCGAATTCCGGGTGCATTACGCCGGGTTCTTCGATCCCGGCTTCGGCGCCGCCGAGGCGGGTGGACAGGGCAGCCGCGCGGTTCTCGAAGTGCGCTCGCACGAGGTACCGTTTCTCATCGAGCACGGCCAGACGATGGGCCGCCTGGTCTACGAGCCGCTCATCGCCCGTCCCGACCGGCTCTACGGCGGCGGCATCGGCTCGTCCTACCAGAACCAGGGTCTGGCGCTGTCGAAGCATTTCAAGAAAGTGCCGGTGCGCTGATCGGTTGGATTGACGACTCGCGTCCTTCGAAGCTTCGCCCCGCGAAGTACCTCATCAGGATGAGGACGGTCTGAGGATGCCGTCTGCTGAACTTCCTCATCCTCAGGTGCGACCGAAGGGAGCCTCGAAGGGCGCAATGTCATGTTTGCAGCATTATCCGACACCCCACTTGCGCCGCACCTCGTCGCGGTGCCGCAGCAGCCAGTAGAGGCACACGAGCGTGTGGCCGTTGTCGATCTCGCCGGCATCGACCATCCGTGCGATCTCGGCAATTGGCTTGACGACAACGCGGATGTCCTCGTTCTCCTCGGCGACGCCGTAGACGCCGCCCGCGCCGCGCGAATCGACCCGGCCGCAGAACAGCATCGTCGCCTGGTCGGAATCGCCGGGAGTGGGAGTATAACGCTGGATCGGGATCAACTCGCCCTCGACCGCGAGGCCGGCTTCCTCGACCACCTCGCGCCGCGCCACATCCGCATCGGACTCGCCTTCGTGGTCGACGAGGCCGGCGACCACCTCGATCACCCACGGCGAGAACCCGGCAAGCAGCGGCGCCAGGCGGAACTGCTCGATCAGCACCACGGCGTCGCGTTCCGGGTCGTACAGCACGATCCCGACCGCGTCGCCGCGGCGCACGATGTCCCAGATGCGCTCGCCGCTCCATTCGCCCGAGAACAGGCGATGGCGGAAGCGGTACACGTCGAGCCGCAAATGGCGCTTGAAGACGATCTCGTGGCCGTCGATGCGCAGATCGGGATGGTCGGGAAAATCGTTCATTCGATGAGCCCGTCGTCGAGGATCGTGGCCGGCGCGACGGTCTCGACCTCGATCACCCAGAGGTCCGGATCGCGCTGCCGCTGCCGGGCGATATAGGCGTCGGCGTCGCTTTCCGCCACAGGTGCCGCGCCGGTCGCGCGCAGCCAGCCGAGCGTCCCGTCCGGACGGCGCGCTTGCGCCAACACCGTCGCGCCCTCTTCGCGTCCACAGAGTTTCACGAGGATGGCGCCGGCATCGGGGTCGCCGCGCGCCGTCACCGCAACGCCGATCGCCGCAAGATCGCAGCGCCTGATAAGCGCCTTGACCTGGATCGCGCTCTTGAGCCGCGCCTCCATCGCGCGCCCCGGTCAGAGCCGCGAATAGGCTTCGAGCCCGCCGACCCCCGCGTCGCGATAGACGGCGAGCATGCGCGACTCGTCGAGCATCAGATAGGTCGTGCCGCCCTGGTCGCAGGTGACATCGGCGACCGCGTATTCGGGCTTGACGAGCAGCTGCTTCAGCTTGCTCGTCAGGTCCTTCTGCGACGGGAAGGCCTGGGCCAGCGAAGCGCCGTTCATTCGGCCGTATTGCAGCTTGTAGATGCCGTTGCAGTCGCGCGGCCCCAGCGTCGTCGACGATCCCTTGTCGGGGGTCACGATGACCGCGTCGGCACGGAACGACACCTTGTTCTTGTCCGTCGTAGCCCAGTTGCCGACCAGCGGACTCACCGGCGGCGCTCCGCCGAACGGCAGCGTCAAATAGCTGCACGACGCGACGAGGCCCGTCGCCAGCGCCAGGAGCAGCCGGGCGAGCGACTGAATTCGTTGGAATTTCATGCGCGAAGTGTAGGGGCGAGCGGCCGATTGTCACGCGAAAAGGCGGCCTGAACTTGTCGCCGGGCAGCGGCCGTGCTGGGATGTCGCGAAACCCGAGAGAGGCTGGCGATGAACCTGTTCGACCGGATCGGCATCGATGTCGGGCGCAAACTCGTGCTGGAGGACGCGGTCGAGTGGGCGGCCGAACACGGCGTGCGCAGCATCGACATCCAGCTCGACACCGGCGACAACGCGCTCGGCACGATCAGCGGCATCCGCGGCTCGCGGGTGCGCGCGCTGTGCGAAAAACATGGCGTGATCCTGGCGTTGCACACTGCCTCGGCGGTCAATGTCGGCGAGTACGCGCCGTATGTCGGGGACGCGGTCGAGGCTTATCTCAAGGCTTATGTCGACGCCGCGGTGCGGCTCGGCGCGAAGTGGATTGTCATGCATGCCGGCTTCCACTTCACCGCCGACAAGGCCGAGCGGATGAAGGCCGGGCGCGAGCGGCTGCAGCGCGTCATCCGCCACGCAGAGAACAAGGGCGCGCTGATCCTCCTCGAAAACCTCAACAAGGAGCCCGACGACGCCGAGGTCCACTACCTGGCGCATACGGCCGAGGAGTGGCGGTATTATTTCGCGGCGATCGATTCGGCCAACTTCAAGCTGTCGTTCACCGCCAACCACGCGCATCTCGTGCCCGAGGGGATCGACGGCTTCATCGACGCGATCGACCTCACGCGCGTCGCCGAGGTGCGACTCGCCGACTGCTTCCGCAACGGCTACGAGGCGCATTTGCGGCCGGGCGAGGGCGATCTCGATCTTGGTCATCTGTTCCGCCGGCTGGAAGGCGGCGGGTTTACCGGCCGCTACACCAACGCGTTCGGCTCGCTCGACGATATGCTGGCCGCGCGGCGCTACCTCGTCGAGATGGCGAAAGCCGCGGGCGTGCGGGTCGATTAGAAATTGATCTGCATCGACTGCAGCACGTCCCGGGCATTGAAGATGAACGTCGCCTTCTGCGATTTCGCGGGACAGGCCGGCGACGAATCCGGCGTCAGCGGCTGCGGGAATTCGTACTCGTAGGTCTTGCCGCCATCCGGGGTCGGGGAATCCGCGCTCGGCTTGCCAAGCGATTTGACGATTTCGGCCGCGGTCGTCCCGCCGGCCTTGAGCCCGGCGACCTGCGTCTTGATCGCATCGAGATTGCCGGCGGAATATTCGCAGCGCATCCCGTTCTCGCCGCCGCACGCGGCGAGCAGCAGCACGAGCCCCAGCGCCCAGAACCGACCCGTCATCCGATCCCTCATCCCTGTTACGGGGGCGCATGTCAGCCACACTCGGCCGGCGAGGTCAACCTTGCGCCGCGAGGAACCCCTACTCCTGCGCCATCATCCGGGCGGCGGCGGGGAGGGTAAGAAAATGCGGCGTGTGGGTCGCGGCGAAGGCGAGGACGCGGTTGGCGAGGCCGGCGATCGTCACCCGCTCGCCGCGCGCCATTCCGGCATAGCCGATCTTGGCGACGGCCTCGGGGCTCATCATGCGCTGCATCTGCACGCCCGACAGCGTGCCGCCGGCAACCGCGAAGAATTCGGTCGACGTCGTCCCCGGGCACAGCACGTTGACCGTGATGCCGCTGCCTTTCAGCTCTTCGGCCAGCGCCTCGCCAAAGCTGCGCACATAGGCCTTGGTCGCGGCATAGACCGCCATGTGCGGGCAGGGGATAAACGACGCGGTCGACGCGACCAGCACGATCTTGCCGCTGCGTCGCGCCAGCATCGCCGGCAGCAGCGCGCGGGTCAGCTCGGTCAGCGCAACGACATTGACCTGCAGCATCTCGGCGTCGCGCGCCGCGTCGATCTTGTCGAAGCGGCCAAACGCGCCGAGCCCGGCATTGTTGATGAGAACCTCGACCGCGATGCCGCGCGCGTCGAGTTCGGCTGCGAGCGCCGCAGCGCCGCCCGGCACGGCGAAATCAGCGGTAAGCACCGTCGCGGCGGCGCCGAGCGCACGCAATTCGTCGGCCAGCGCTTCCATCGGCGCCAGCCGGCGCGCCGCGAGAACGAGATCGTGGCCATGCCGCGCCAGCTCTCGCGCCAGCGCCGCGCCGATGCCGCTCGATGCGCCGGTGACCAGCGCCCAAGGACGATTGCTCGGACGATTGCTGCTTCTCATGGCCGACCTATGCTCTTATGCGCCGCGCAACAATAGAACCGGCGCTCGCCGCCGGAGAGGGAAAATGCGATGAAGCTCGTCAGCGTGCTGCTGCCGCTCGCCGTGCTTGCCGGCGCGGTGCCGGAAACCGCGCAACACGTCACCGGCCGCTGTCTGGGAGTCTGCGATGCCAAATGATCCCGCGCCGCGGCGCCGGCAGATCACGCTGAGCGAGGTCGAACAGGCGGAGTTCTTCGCGACTTACCGCAAATGCTCGCTCGCCACGCTTGACGCCGAGGGCTACCCGCACCTCGTGGCGATGAATTATGGGGTCAAGGACGGCGTCTTCTACATGACCTCGTACGGAAAGGCGCAAAAGGTGCTCAACATCGAGCGCAACGCCAAGGTCGCGCTGATGATGGAAGCCGGCGCGTCCTATGCCGAGCTGAAGGGCGTGATGGTGCGGGGCACCTGCGACATCGTCGAAGGCGAGGACGCGGTGCACGAGGCCTGGGCGATCATCTCGCGCCAGGGCGAGACGCCGCGCCGCCGCGAGACCAACGACAGTGCGCCGAAGCGCGTCGTGCTCAAGGTCACGCCGCTGCGCATCGTCACCTGGGATCACACCAAGCTCGGCGGCCGGTACTAGACTGTACTGGCGCGGTTGCAGTTGCTGTCGGCTAATTCCGCCCGGCCAGCAACCCGCGGGCGATGATCTGCGCCTGAATCTCCGCGGCGCCTTCGAAAATGTTGAGGATGCGGGCGTCGTTGAGCAGCCGGCTGATCGGTGTCTCGATGGCGTAGCCGATGCCGCCATGGATCTGCACCGCGTTGTCGGCATTGGCCCAGGCGACGCGGGCGGCGAGCAGCTTTGCCATGCCCGCCTCGATGTCGCAGCGCCGTCCGCTATCCTTTTCGCGCGCGGCGAAATAGGCGAGCTGGCGGGCCATCATCGTCTCGACCGCCATCATCGTGAGCTTCAGTTGGACACGCGGGAACGCGACCAGGGAGCGGGCAAACTGGCGCCGCTCCAGGGCATAGGCGAGCGCCAGCTCGAAGGCGTTCTGCGCGACCCCGACGGCGCGCGCCGCGGTCTGCACCCGGGCGCTCTCGAACGTCGCCATCAGCTGCTTGAAGCCCTCGCCTTCGACGCCCCCGAGCAGCGCGTCCTGCGGTACCGCGAAGCCATCGAAGCCGATTTCGTATTCCTTCATGCCGCGATAGCCGAGCACCGGGATTTCGCTGCCCGACATGCCCTCCGCCGGGAACGGGTCGGCGTCACTGCCGCGCGGCTTGGGCGCGAGGAACATCGACAGGCCGCGATAGCCGCTGTCGGGCGCGCCGGTGCGCGCCAGCAGCGTCATCAAGTCGGAGCGCGCGCCGTGGGTGATCCAGGTCTTGGCGCCGTAGATGCGGTAGAATTCACCGTCCTTAACCGCGCGCGTCTGCAGGCTGGCAAGGTCGGAGCCCGCATTGGGCTCGGTGAACACCGCCGTCGGCAGCACCGCACCCGAGGCGATGCCCGGCAGCCAGCGCTTTTTCTGCTCGGAAGTTCCATTGATGCGGATGAGCTCGCCGGCGATCTCCGAGCGCGTGCCGAGCGAGCCGACGCCGATATAGCCGCGCGACAATTCCTCGGAGACGACGCACATCGCCAGCTTGCCGAGGCCGAGCCCGCCATATTCCTCGGGCAGGGTCACGCCGAAGACGCCGATGGCCGAGAGCTCCTCGATGATTTCGAGCGGGATCAGCCGGTCCCCGCGATGCCAGTCATGCGCGTGCGGCGCGACGGCGCGCTCGGCGAAGCGGCGTACCTGGTCGCGGATCAACTCGAGCGTCTCGTCGCCGATTCTGTCGCCGCCCGCGGGCATGCCGTCGGCGAACAGCGCGCCGAGCCCGGCGCGCGTCTCGCCGAGCGCGGCGACGAGCGGGCTTGCGCGCAGCGGCGTAAGTTCCGCCTCGGCGATGCCCAGATCCTGCGGCCGGGCGATCTCGCCCTGCCCCATCGCGATGCCGCCGCAAATCTGCGCGAGGTACTCGCCAAAGCCGACCGCGAGGATCAGGCGCTGCGCCTCGCCGAGCTCACCCGCCGCGTCGAGCCGCATCGCCCACTCGCGCAGTTGCCGGAGCGCTGCGACATAGGTCGCGAGCCAAGCGAGGCCGTGTGCGGCCAGCTGCTCGGCATCGAGTTTGGCATTGTCGTCGCCGACCCGCGCGGCGAGATTGCCGCGGGCTTGCGCCAGCAGCGCTTCGGCGCCGGCCAGCGCGGCGGCGGTCTGATCGAAAAGAACGTTCGGTTGCATTGTCCTCACGCCTCAAGAGACGCGAGAGACTACTCCATCCCGGTGGTCTGGTAATTGTTCGGCAGCGTGGTGCGCTCGTTGGGATCGTGCGTCTTGCGGCTTGTCGAGTCGGTCATGCCGACCGCCGAGATGTCGTCACCGATGCCGTTGACGTTCTGGATGTCGCTGGCCCGACCGGGATTGCCCGGCGTGCAGCCGAGCGCGCCGCCGACACACAAGGCAGCCACGAGGCCGAGGCGAAGCAGCGTCATCTGACATCTCCAAGCGGGTACAGCGCACATATAAGGCCGGACGCCTATCGCCACAACCGCTACCCGAGGTATGGCCGGTGCAAAGCAGTTATCGCCTTTTAGTTTTAGGCCTTTCCCGCTGGCTCCTATCCCCCGCGGTGACTTCATCGGACTTTTGCGGCGTCTTGGGAGACGGTCATGGCGGCGTTCGGGTGCGGCCGGTTGACGGCGGCGGCAGGCGGGCGTAAATCCCACAGCCATGACGAAGGCGACGCATCGCGCCGGCATGCGGCGAATTACCGACCCGGGCTCCGCGAGGACCCGGGACGCTCTGATTCGCCAACCCCATGCCGAGGATCACGCCGATGCCCTCTTTTGCCGCTGCCGTCAGCGCATCTGAACCCGCCCAAACGACGTTCTTTTCGCTCCAGGCGCACGCCGAGCCCGGGGTGATGCCGCGCGTGCTGGAGCTGTTCGCCAAGCGCGGGCTGGTGCCCGAGCTGTGGCACAGCACCGTCGCCCGCAAGCGCCTGACGATCGACATCGAAATCGCCGGCCTCGGCGACGCGGCGGACTACGTGGCCAATTGCCTGCGCCAGATCACCGGCGTCGATGTTGTATTAACTGCCTGAGCCGCTACCGGAAGCCGATGTCGTTCACCGACCGCATCCGCCATTGCAACAGCTTCGAGCCGGCGCGGGCGATCCCGCTCCGGGCGGGCGAGCACCGGATCGGCTGGCTGCGACGCGACAACGCCGCGGTGCTCGCGGCGTACGGCAAGGTCTTCGCGGTCGAGAGCGATGCGGCGCGGCTGCTCGCTGAAGGCAGCTGCGACAAGGTCAGCCGCGAGGTCGACGCGGTGGTCGAGGCGCTTGTCGCCGAGCGCCGCCTGCCGAAATGGCGCAACGAGACCTTCGACGTCGCGCCGCGCTGGGGCGAACCGCCAATCTTCCGGCTCGACCGCGGCGCGGTGCCGTTCTTCGGGGTGCGCGCCTATGGCGTCCACCTCAACGGCTATCGCCGCGACGGCGGCCGCTACTCGCTGTGGATCGGCCGCCGGGCCGCGAACAAGCAGGTCGCACCGGGCAAGCTCGACAACATGGTCGCCGGCGGCATCGGCAACGGCTACGGCGCGGCGGCGACGCTCGCCAAGGAGGCCGCGGAGGAAGCCGCGATCCCGGCCGGGATGATCGCCGGCGCCATCGCGGCCGGCGCGCTGACCTACCGAATGGAGACGAAGCATGGCATCCGCGACGACGTCATGTTCGTCTACGACCTCGAAATCCCCGGCGATTTCACCCCGGCCAATAGCGACGGCGAGATCGCCGGGTTCGAGCTGATGCCGCTCGCCGATGTCCTCGAACGCATTCGCGACACCAGCGAGTTCAAGTTCAACGTCAATTTGGTGATCCTCGATTTCGCGGTGCGCCACGGCGTGCTGCGCCCGGAGGATGCGGAATACCTCGCGGTCGCTAACGGGCTTCACCGCCCGCTCGACTGAGCCCGGTCGAGAATTTCCGCCGGGGTCATCCCGGCTGCGCGCATTGCCCGGACGGTAAGCGCGCGATCGCGCTTGGCGAGCCGCCGGCCGCTCGGGTCGGTCAACAGCGCGTGATGGCGATAGGCCGGCGTCGGCAGGTCGAGCAGCGCCTGCAACAAGCGATGGATATGTGTCGCCGCGAACAGATCGACGCCGCGGGTGACGAGCGTCACCCCTTGCAGCGCATCGTCGACCGTGACCGCGAGGTGGTAGCTGGCCGGCACGTCCTTTCGCGCCAGCACGACATCGCCCAACATTTCCGGAGTGGCGGCGATGCGCCGCCCATTCTCCATCCAGGCGAGCGGCCCGGTGCACGTCAACGCCGCAACGACATCGAGGCGCATCGCGTAATCGCCGCCGGCGGCGATGCGCTCTGCCCGTTCAGTCCGCGTCAGCTGCCTGCAGGTGCCGGGGTAGGCCGGCCCATCCTCGCCCTGCGGCGCGCCACCGGAGCGGGCGATCTCGGCCTGGATTTCCTTGCGGGTGCAGAAGCACGGGTAGAGCAGCCCGTCCGCGTCGAGCCGCACCAGCGCTGCCGCGTAATCGGCGAAATGCTCCGATTGCCGGCGGACATCGCCGTTCCAGCCGAGCCCGAGCCAGGTCAAATCCTCGATGATCGCCGCCGCGAATTCCGGGCGGCAGCGGCCTTGGTCGATATCCTCGATGCGCAGCCGAAACCGCCCGCCCGCCTCGCGCGCCGCGTTCCAGCCCTCCCAGGCCGAGCGGACATGGCCGAGATGGAGATAGCCGGTCGGGCTCGGCGCAAACCGGGTGACGATCATGTCATCCGGTTAGCGCTCGCGCGATCACTGGTAAAGGACGCTGTAATATCCGGGCAACGGCGGGTCGGGCGGCTTCGGCGGGCCGATCGAATGATCGGCGATGATCTTGTCGAATTGCAGCTCGCCGAACACCTTCATCAGGCTGGCGATGCGCTCGAATGTCACGACAGTCGAATCGGAAACGATCGTTCCGCTCCATTCAATGAAATGAAGCTTGCCGACCGAAACGTAGCCGGGCGGAATGGCGGCGATCGCCGCCGCTATTTTGGGCAGGCGGTTATCATTGATCGGCAGGTGCTTGGCGAGCGCGCGCAGCGCGTCCATGGGCGGCAGATGCGGGACGATATCGTCGGCGAATTCGTAGCGATCGCTGTTGGTGATCGCCGCGTCGTAGGCGGCGGCGAAATCGCCGTCCCCTGCCCGCGCGCCGGCGAACGTGACCACATAGATTGCGGCATGAGGCTGAAGCTTGTAGACCCGGCCGGCGGCTATGTTGGCCATCGGGCCGCCCTTGCTGTGGCCGGTCACGTAGATTGGCTTGTTCGGGCTTTTCGCCATCAGCGCGGCGATCGCCGGCTGCAGATCGGGCCACAAGGCGCTTACCGCGCCGAGAAATCCGGCGTGAGTCTTCCCGGGAAGGCCGAGCGGGTCGGCGGACAAAATCGCATTGCAATCATTGACCCAGTCGCGGACGACCTCGCCACGATCGGGGTTGGTGAAAGGCAGCGTGCCGCGAAACGCGACAATGATCGCATCGTCCGCCTCGCCGACAAGACCGGCATCGATGTCGTCGTCTCCTTTGGCAAAGCTCGCCGGGTTGGCGTATCCGACCAATTTTTGAAGGTCCGAGTCCGGCGGCAGCGAGCCGTCCGGGGCAATGGTGTAGGCATGCCGGGCAGCGCAAAGCAGCCGGGCGGTCATCGTCAGAGCCATGATGCCTCCGATGGTGCGGCGAGCGATTGCCCCATTGCTCAACTTAGCGTTCCCGCCGGCCGTGGAACAACGCATTCGACGGCGGCGAGGAATCGCGGTGCCGCGTGACAGCGCGGGCGGGCATCGGCTATCCCTGAACGACGACATCGCCGGAGAGCGCAATGATCAACCTGACTCTGTCCGGGCCTTCGCATCCGCCGCATTCGGGCGGCAAGCCGCGCCGGCTGGTGATCTTGCTGCACGGGCTAGGTGCCGACGGTAACGACCTGATCGGCCTGGCGCCCTATTGGGCGCCGCATATGCCCGATGTCGAGTTCGTGTCGCCGAATGCGCCCTTCCCTTGCGACATGGCGCCTTACGGCTTCCAGTGGCTGAGCGCGCGCGACCCGAGCCCCGAGGCGCGGCTCGCCGGAGCGCGCGCCGCCGGGGCGATCCTCGATGACTTTATCGACGAAGCGCTGGAAGAGCGCGGCCTCACCGAGAGCGACCTCGCGCTCGTCGGCTTCTCGCAGGGCACGATGATGTCGCTCTTTGTCGGTCCGCGGCGTGAGCGTCAAATAGCCGGAATTGTCGGCTATTCCGGGCGGCTGATCGCGCCGCCGCTGCTGGCGCAAGAAATGCGCTCGAAGCCGCCGGTCCTGCTCGTGCACGGCACCGAGGACCCGATGGTGCCCTACGCGTCGATGGCCGAGGCGGCAACGGTGCTCTCGGCCGCCGGGGTTTCGGTCGAGACGCTCGCCTGCCCCGGGATCGGCCATTCGATCGACGGCGACGCGTTGCAGGCCGGCGGCCGCTTTCTCGTGCGGGTGCTCAACCCGGCTTAGCCGGCAGCACCTTGGCCAGCGCCGCCCGCATCGCGTCGGAATCCCATTCGGCCTCGCCCTCGACCTTGCCGACGATGTTGCCGTCGCCGTCGATGACAAAGCTCGACGGCAGGCCGCGTACACCGAAGGCGCGCGACGCGGCCGCTTTCGGGTCGAGCAATATCTTGAGCTTGTCGAGGCCGAGCTTGACGACGAAGGGGGTGACCGAAGCGCCGCCGCCGTGGTCCTCCGACACCGCGAGCACGGTGAGCGCCGGGCCGAGGCGATCCTGCAAGGCGAGCAGCGTCGGCATTTCCTTGAGGCAGGGCTGGCACCAGGTCGCCCATAGATTGACGAGGACGAACTTGCCCTTGAAATCGGCGAGCGTGACCGGATTGCCGGCGGGATCGGTCAGGGCAATCTCCGGCGCTGGCTGCGGCGGTGCGGCCGGGATAAACTCGCCGATCTTGATCTTGGCGGGCTCGTCGGCGCACGCGCCCGCAACCGAGGCGACCAGTACCAATGCGGCCACAATCGTGCGGCACAATTTCATGACAACCTGCCTCGACAGCGCAGAGCCATTACCGTGACCGAACCGAAGCCGCCCCGGACCGGCACGGCCGCATCGCCCAATGCGATGTGGGGCGGCCGCTTTGCCGGCGGCCCCGCCGCGATCATGCGCCGCATCAATGCCTCGATCGATTTCGACCGGCGCCTCTACGCCGAGGATATCGCCGGCTCCAAGGCGCATTGCGCGATGCTGGTGGCGCAACGCATCCTCTCGGCCGAGGATGGCGCGGCGATCATCGCCGGTCTAGAGGCAATCCAGGCGGAAATCGACGCAGGGAGCTTCGTCTTCAAGCAGGAACTGGAAGACATCCACCTCAATGTCGAGGCGCGGCTCGCCGAGCTGATCGGGCCCGCCGCCGGCCGGCTGCACACCGCGCGCTCGCGCAATGACCAGGTCGCGACCGATTTCCGGCTATGGGTGCGCGGCGCGATCGACCGGCTCGACGGCGCGATGCGCGCGCTGCAAGAAGCGCTGCTCGACCGCGCCGCCGAGCATGCCGCGACGGTGATGCCGGGCTTCACCCATCTGCAGATCGCCCAGCCGGTGACGTTCGGCCATCACTTGATGGCCTATGTCGAGATGGTCGGGCGCGACCGCTCGCGTCTCGCCGATTGCCGCCGGCGGCTCAACGAATGCCCGCTCGGCGCGGCGGCGCTCGCCGGCACTGCGTTTCCGATCGACCGCGCCGCGACGGCGGCGGCACTTGGCTTCGACCGGCCGGCGGGCAATTCGCTCGACGCGGTGTCGGATCGCGATTTCGCGGTCGAGTTCATTGCCGCGGCCGCGCTCGCCGGGACGCATCTGTCGCGCCTCGCCGAGGAGATCGTGCTGTGGGCGAGCGATGCGTTCGGCTTTATCGCCCTCAGCGACGCTTTCACCACCGGCAGCTCGATCATGCCGCAGAAGCGCAATCCCGACGCCGCCGAGCTGGTGCGCGCCAAGACCGGGCGGCTCAACGGCTCGCTCGTCGCGCTCTTGACCGTGATGAAAGGCCTGCCGCTCGCCTATCAGAAGGACATGCAGGAGGACAAGGTGCCGGTCTTCGAGGCGGCTGACGCGCTCGAATTGGCGCTCGCCGCCTGCGAGGGCATGGTGCGCGACATGCGGCCTCAGGTCGAGCGGCTGCGGGCGGCGGCGGCACGCGGCTACAGCACCGCGACCGATCTCGCCGACTGGCTGGTGCGCGAGGCGGGGCTGCCGTTCCGCCAGGCGCATCACGCGACCGGTGCGATCGTCAAACGGGCCGAGGCGCTGGGGCTGGGCCTCGCCGAGCTGCCGCTCGAAGAAATGCAGTCGATAGAGCCCTCGATCACCCGATCGGTCTATGATGTGCTCGACATCGACCGTTCGGTCGCCAGCCGCAACTCCTATGGCGGCACCGCGCCCGAGCGTGTCCGCGCCGCCGTCGCGGCGGCCCGCGAAAGGTATTGCCGATGAGCCGAGACTTGACTGCCGGTTCCGCCGCTTCCCGCCGTCCGCGACTCGCGGGGCTGGCCTGCGTCCTTGTGATGTTGCTGGCGGCGGCGGTGCTGAGCGGCTGCGGCAAGAAGGGCAACCCGACAGCGCCGCCGGGCGAGCCCGACACATACCCGCTGCGCTATCCGAAGAGCTAGCATGACGGAGCCGTTCGCCTATCGAGACGGCGAGCTACGCGCCGAGGACGTACCGCTGGCGCGGATCGCCACCGCGGTCGGCACGCCGTGCTATGTCTATTCGGCCGGGTCGATGCGGGCGCGCTATCAGGAGTTCGCCGCGGCATTCGCGCCGGTAACGCCGCTCGTCTGCTACGCGGTCAAAGCCAATTCGAACCAGGCAGTGCTGCGCGTCTTCGCGGCGCTCGGAGCCGGAGCCGATGTCGTCTCGGAAGGCGAGATGCGGCGCGCACTCGCCGCCGGCATCCCGCCGCAGCGCATCGTCTTTTCCGGGGTCGGCAAGACAAGCGCCGAGCTCGAAGCGGCGCTCGACGCGGATATCCACCAGATCAACGTCGAGTCGATCCCCGAGTTGCGCCGCCTCGGCGAGCTGGCGGCGGCGCGCGGCCGTCCGGTGCGCGTCGCGATCCGGGTCAACCCCGATGTCGCCGCGAACACGCATAGCGACATCACGACCGGCCGCAAGGAAGACAAGTTCGGCGTCGCTTATGACGAGGCGATGACCGCCTACTGGCTGGCCGCGGAGATGCCGTGCGTCGAGCCGGTCGGGCTGGCGGTGCATATCGGTTCGCAGATCGTCGAGCTGGATCAGAGCCGCGCCGCGTTCGAGCGGATCGCCGGGCTGGTGACCGATCTGCGCGGCGCTGGGCTTGCTGTGCGCGGGGTCGATCTTGGCGGCGGGCTCACCGTGCCTTACGGCGACGAGGTTCCGGCGACCCCGGCGCAATACGCCAGGACGGTCGACGAGGTGTTCGGGCGCCTCGATCTGCATCTGGCCTTCGAGCCCGGCCGATTTCTCGTCGCCGCTGGCGGGGTGCTGGTCGCGGAGGTGGTCTACGCCAAGCACGGCGCGCGCCGCATAATCGTCGTCGACGCGGCGATGAACGACCTCGTGCGCCCGGCGATGTACAAGGCGGAGCACCGCATTCTGCCGGTGCGTGCGCCGGCGCGCGGCGCGGCGCTGACGCAAGCCGACGTCGTCGGTCCGGTTTGCGAGACGACCGACACCTTTACCCGCGACCGCAAGCTGCCGCCGCTGGCAGACGGCGAACTCGTCGCCTTCATGACCGCCGGCGCCTATGGCGCGTCGATGAGCTCGACCTACAACACCCGGCCGCTGGTGCCGGAGGTGCTGGTCGATGGCGCGCGCTTTGCGGTGATCCGCGCCCGGCCGAGCTACGACGCGTTGCTGGCGCTCGACACCGTGCCCGATTGGCTCGCCGCGCGATGACCGGGAGCACCACCCCCGACCGCCGCCTCGCGCGCCGCCTGCTGCTGTCGCAGGCTGCGTTGGCCTGGGAAGCCGCATGGCCGGCGCTGTGGCCGATGCTCGGCATTGCCGGGCTGTTTGTCGCGCTCGCCTGGTTCGACCTGCCGAGCCTCGTGCCCGGCGCCGTGCACACCGCGATCCTCGTCGCGTTCGCCTGCGCATTCGCCGCCGCTGCCTGGCACGGGCTGCGGCCGCTCGTCTGGCCGGATGCGCTTGCCGCGCAGCGGCGCATCGAGCTCAAGAGCGGGCTGGCGCATCGCCCGCTCGCGGCCCTGACCGACGCACCCAGCGCGCCGCTCGACCCGGCGGAAGCCGGTTTGTGGGAGGCGCATCGCCGGCGCATGGCCGAAGCGGTGCGAAAGCTCCGCGTCGGCTGGCCGGTCGCCGGGCTGGCGCGGCGCGACCCGTGGGGGCTGCGGGCGATCCTCGCGATCCTATTGCTGATCGGCGCGATCGACGCCGGCGGTGATTGGCGCGACCGCCTGGTGCGGGCGCTGACCCCCGCCTGGGAGGGCGGCGGCCCGGCGCCGACGGCGAGCGTCGACATCTGGATCACCCCGCCCGACTACACGGGCCTCGCGCCGCAGTTCCTGCGCGCCGATACCCCGGCCCCCGTCCACGTGCCGACGGGCAGCACGCTGCTGGCGCAGATTCATGGCGGACGCGGCGTGCCGCGCCTCGCGCTCGATGGGACGGCAAGCGATTTCGAGGCGGTGGACAAGGATAATTTCCGCGCCCAGACGGTGCTGACCAAGGGACAGGCGCTGAGCGTCACCCAGGGCAGCGCGACGCTTGGCCGCTGGCCGATCGAGATCGTCTCCGACAACCCGCCGACGGCGTCTTTCGTCCAGCCGCCGCAAGGTACTGCACGCGCCGCGCTGCGCCTCGAATACCGCGCCGCCGACGATTACGGCGTCGAGGGCGTGAAGCTGGTGATCCGCCGCGCCGGCGGCAAAACGGGCGATAACGAGGCCAAGCTGGAAATCCCGCTGCCGCTGCCCGGGCTGCACCTCAAAGAGGCGCACGCGACGAACTATCAGGATTTGTCGCCGCATCCCTGGGCCGGGCTACCGGTGACGCTCAGCCTGGTCGCGACCGATGCGCTCGGCCAGACCGGCGAGAGCGATCCCGTCCACATGATCCTGCCGGAGCGCGAATTCACCAACCCGGTCGCGCGCGCGATCATCGACCAGCGCAAGGAGCTGGTGAAGGACCCCGGCTCGCACGAGGCGGTCGCCGAGATCCTCGACGATCTCGACAAGGACCCCGGGCTGTTCCGCGACGACACGGTGGTCTATCTCGCCCTGCGGCTCGCCGCGCTGCGGCTGCGGCAGGACGATGTCGCGGCGGCGGTTGCCGCGGTCGTGCCGCTGTTGTGGGACACCGCGCTGCGCATCGAGGACGGGCGCATGTCGCTGGCGCAGAACGAGCTGCGCCGGCTGCAGCAGCAATTGCAGGATGCGCTCGCGCGCGGTGCGCCGGACGAGGAAATCGACCGGCTGATGCGCGAGCTCAACCAGGCGCTCGACCGCTATCTCCAGGCGCTCGCCGAGAACATGCAGGGCCAGCCGCAGGATGGCGGACAGCCGGCCGACCCGTCGAAGGTCGTCACCCCGCGCGACCTGCAGCGCATGCTCGATCGCGCGCGCCAACTGGCGCATAGCGGCGCGCAGGAGCAGGCGCGCCAGCTTTTGTCGCAACTGCAGGACATGCTGGAAAATCTGCACACCGCACGTCCCGGCGACATGAACCGGCAGGGCAATGGCGAGGCGCAGCAGATGATGCGCGGCATGCATGATTTGATGCAGCGCCAGCAGCAACTGCTCGACCGCAGCTTCCGCGCGCAGCGCCGCCAGGGACCAGGCCAGGGCCAGGGCCAGGGCCAAGGCCAGAACCAGGGCAACCCTTCGGGGCAGAGCGGACAGCCCGGTAATGCCGAGGACGGCGCGCAGGGCGGCGATCTCGGCGACGCCGCGACGCAGCAGGAGCAGTTGCGCCATGCGCTCGGCGACATGATGCGCCATATGGGCGACGGGCTCGGCGACATCCCCAGCCCGCTCGGCCGTGCCGAGCGGGCGATGCACGACGCGGTCGGCGCGCTGCAGCGCGGTGCGGCAAGCGACGCGATCGGCCCGCAATCCGAGGCGCTCGACCAGCTCCAGCAAGGCGCGCGCGACTTTGCCAAGCAGATGCAGGAGCAGATGACAAAGGGTTGGGGCAGCCCCGGCGACAGCGAGGGCACGCCGAACGATCCGGCCGACATGGGCGACCGCGACCCGTTCGGCCGCAATTGGTCGGCGAACGGCACGTTCGACCAGGGCGACGTCGCGATTCCCGACGACACGACGCTGCAGAAGTCGCGGCAAATCCTCGACGAATTGCGCCGCCGCGCCGGAGAGCGTTCGCGCCCAGCGCTCGAGCTCGACTATATCGAGCGCCTGCTCAAGCGATTTTGACGCGGCTTTAGGGTTTACGCGTTTCCAATGCCGAAGATGAACCGCCGCCTGCTGCTGTCGATCATTGCCGGGACGATCGCCTTGCCCGGGATGGCGCGCGCGGTGCCGGCGCCGCCGCCGGGCCCATGGCGGCTAAAGCTGAGCAACCAGCATACCCACGAGACGTTCAACGGTCCTTACCGCGACGATAACGGCCCCATTCCCTCGGCGATGGCGGAGCTCGCGGTCTTTCTCCGCGATTTTCATTCCGGCGAGATCATCGCGATGGATGTCGCGGCGCTCGACTTCCTCTACGCGGTGATGGCTGCGACCGGCCAGGACGAGGCGCAGATACTCTCGGCCTACCGCACGCGCGCGACCAACGAGATGCTGGCGCGGACGACTTTCGGCGTCGCCGAGAACAGCCAGCACATCTTTGGCCGGGCGCTCGACGTGCATTTCGGCGCAAAGCTGCCCGAGGCGATGCAGACCGCGCGCGCGATGCAACGCGGCGGGGTCGGCTGGTACCCGAACTCGGGCTTCATCCACATCGATTCCGGCCCGGTGCGTAACTGGGACCTCTACGATTCCGGTCTCGGCAATCTGCTGTTCAACGGCGGCAATGTGCATTTCAACGACAAGGGCGAGCTGGTTGCCAGCGCCGGGCATGGGCACGGCATGCCGTTGATGATGGGTGGCGGCCGCCCGCCCTCGGTGCGGCAGCGGATGGCGCGGCTGCATCAGCTGGCGCGCGCCGAGTTCCTGGCGCGGCACCGTTAAAGCAGGATTATGCGGCGACGCTCTCAAAGCGAGATGCCTGGCTAAGCGGATTTAGCTTGACAAATGTTCTCTATTTGTTCATAGTCGCGGCTTGCTGTTTGAAAGCTGAAACCGGAGCTTGAAAACGGGCATTTCGTCCGCGCGGCAAGGACCAACAATGTCGAGCGCGCCGCTGGGGCCATAACAATAAGAATGCCCCTGAATCCCGCTCATCCGCGCAGCGTCTTCGCTCGCTTCTCAAACCGGAAAGTAGGCGGTGAATAAGTTTGCCTCGACCGTGCCGTTCGGCGGCGGCGCGGTCGTCCGTCTCAGGTGCGCGCTTCCGTGCGGCTCATCCGGCGGAAAACGTCACCAGCACGCCGGCTGCGGCATCCGGCGCCGGGAGGAAGCCGACGACGAAATGGCTGGTTTCGCCGGGCAGGAGCCGGTCGCGCGGCGGATCGATAATCTTGAAGATCAGTTCGTGCTTGCCGGCGTCGCGCAGCGCCACGCGCAGATGCGGCACGGCTTTCGGCACGCCGAGCTTGTTGGTGATGTCGCCCTCGACAATGAGCCCGTCGGCGTTGCGCGTCGATGAGACATTGGCGATGTCGAGCCCGGCGCCGGGTGGAAGCTGCTTGAGGCCGGCGAGCGCATAGAGCTGCGCCGCCCGCGGCCACAGCGCGACGATCGGGTCGCGGCCGAAGATCGCGCCGACGATGGCGCCGCCGATCAGCAGGATCAGCACCACCCAGCCGAGCCCCGAATGGCGGCGATGGCGCGGCGGCGATGGCGCGGTGATCGCCGCGCGCGGGGTGGCAGCGGGTTCGACTGGCGCCGCCTCGACCCGCTCGCGCAGGCGGGTCAGCGGGGTCATCGGCGGCGGTACCATATGGTGCCAGCTGTGGCCGCAGCTGGCGCAGCGCACGGTGCGGCCGGAGGACCGGCCGATCGCCTCATCCTCGACCTGGTAGCGGGTCTTGCAGGCCGGGCAGACAAGGATCATCGATGGGGCCGGCTGGGGTTTCGCCTCGGCCCGGATGATCGCGGATTTGCCGCCCTTTGTCGATCCGGGCGCGGCGACGGAGGCTTCAGGCCGTCGCCGGGCGGGTGCCGAGCAGCTGATAGAGCACGATCGCCGCCAGCGTCGCCGTGCCGATGCCGCTCAGGCTGAATTCGCCGAAATGCAGTGTCATGTCGCCCGACCCGGCGATCAGCGTCACCGCCGCGGTGACGAGATTGCGCGGTTGGGAGAAATCGACCCGGGCCTCGACCCAGATGCGCCCCGCGGTCGCGGCGATGAGGCCGAACACGACGATCGATAGACCGCCGATCACCGGCGTCGGAATGGTGGCGATCAGCGCGCCGAATTTGGGCGATAGGCCGAGCACGATCGCCACCAGCGCGGCGATCGGGAAGACCAGCGTCGAGTAGATGCCGGTCACCGCCATGACGCCGATATTCTCGGCATAGGTGGTGACGCCAGTGCCGCCGGCCGACGCGGCGATCATCGTCGCCACCCCGTCGCCGAGAAAAGCGCGGCCGAGATAGCGGTCGAGGTTGCGTCCGGTCATCGCGCCGATCGCCTTGATGTGGCCGAGGTTTTCGGCGACCAGTACGATCGCAACCGGGGCGATGAGGCCGATCGCCCTGCCGTCGAATTGCGGCGCGGTGAAATGCGGCCAGCCGATCCATGATGCTGCCGCGAGCGGCGCAAAATCGATCGGCTTGCCGAGGCCCATCCCGTTGGTCAGCAGCGCATAAAGCCCATAGCCGAGGAGCCCGCCGAGCAGCACCGGCACCCGGCGCAGCATCCCGCCGGCCGACGCGGCGATGATGCCGATCGCGATGATCGTGACGATCGCCACCCAGGTGTCGAGCGCCGCGCCGGTCGCCTCCTTGATCGCGACCGGCGCGAGATTGAGGCCGATCACCGCGACGATCGAGCCGGTCACGGCCGGCGGCATCAGCACCTCGACCCAGGCATCGCCGATGAGGATCACCACGACGGCGATCAGCGCATAGAGCGCGCCGGCGGCGATGATGCCGCCGAGCGCCAGCGCGATGTTGGGGTTGAGCCCGTGTCCGGCATAACCGGTCGCGGCGATCACCACGCCGATGAACGAAAAACTCGAACCGAGATAGCTCGGCACCCGGCCGCCGACAAAGACGAAGAAGATCAGCGTGCCGATGCCCGAAAAGAGGATCGCCAAATTGGCGTCGAACCCCATCAGCAGCGGACACAGTACCGTGGCGCCGAACATCACGATCGCGTGTTGCAGCCCGGCGACGATGGTCTGTCCGCCGGGCAGCCGCTCGTCGGGTGCGACGATCCCGCCGGTCGCGTTGACGGTCCAGTGAAACGCGGAGCCGGTTTTTGTCTCGCCTCGCATGATTTTCTTCTCCCCCCGATGCCGTAATCTTGTGCAGAGCCTCCCATCGCCGAAGCAAATCGACAATCGCCATCAACCATAGCGTGAGGCGCGACGGCGCAGCACCTTGACTTCGTCAAGGCCGCTCGGCACCTTGCAGCCCGTTGTTGTCGCGAACATTGAAAAACGCGAGGGGGGTGAATGCCGATTGCCGCTGCCGGTCATCCGGCTCCGCGCCCCGATTCGGATTGCCGGTAGGATGGCGACGGCCGGCGACCCGCTGCTCGACGTTCGCGACATCGCGTTGCGGTTTGGCGGCATCGTCGCGCTCGACGGCGTTTCCTTCACCATCGACGAAGGCCAGATTCTCGGACTGATCGGCCCGAACGGCGCCGGCAAGACGACGCTGTTCAACTGCGTCAGCCGTCTCTACACCCCCAATCGCGGCGACATCGTCTTCGCTGGGCAGTCGATGCTGCGCCGCCCGGCGCACCGCATCGCCGAGATCGGCATCGCTCGCACCTTTCAGAACCTGGCACTGTTCGGCCCCCAAACGGTGATCGACAACGTGCTGATCGGCGGCCACGCGAAGAGCCGCGGCGATTTTCTTAGCGATGCGTTCCGGCTGCCCTGGGCGCGGCGGCAGGAAGCGAGCCTCGTCGAGACCGCGTGGTCGCTCTTGAAGCTGCTCGACCTCGAAGCGTTCGCGTTACGGGCGGCCGACGGCCTGCCGCTCGGCACCCGCAAGCGCGTCGAGCTCGCCCGCGCGCTCGCTTCCGAGCCGAAGCTGCTGCTGCTCGACGAGCCGGCCGGCGGGCTCAATCACGAAGAGGTCGCCGAGTTGGGTGGCCTCATCCGCCGCGTGCGCGACGAGCGCAACGTGACGGTGCTGCTTGTCGAGCATCACATGAATTTGGTGATGTCGGTCTCCGACAAGGTCGTCGCGCTCGATTTCGGCCGCAAGATCGCCGAGGGAACGCCGGCCGAGGTGCAGCGCAACGAGGACGTGATCCGCGCCTATCTCGGGACGACGCGGGAGCACGCGGCATGAGCGTCGAGGCGTCATGCTGCTAGAGGTTTCCGGCCTTAACGCCTTTTACGGCCAGAACCAGGCGCTGCATGGCGTCGCCTTCAGCGTCGACGAAGGCCAGATGCGCACCCTGCTCGGCGCCAACGGCGCCGGTAAGACGACGATCCTGCGCGCGATTTGCGGCATGGTGCGGGTGACGGGCAACATCACCTTCGACGGCAGACGCATCGCGGGACGGGCGACCGAGGACGTGGTGCGCCTCGGCGTCGCGCATGTGCCGGAAGGGCGCGGCACTTTCCTGCGGCTCTCGGTCGAGGAGAACCTCCGGCTCGGCGCGATGACCCGCAAAGGCAAAGCCGAGATCGCCGGCGATATCGAGCGCGTCTACGTCAACTTCCCCCGCCTCAAGGAACGGCGCGGCCAGCAGGCCGGCACGCTGTCGGGCGGCGAGCAGCAGATGTTGGCGGTCGGCCGCGCGCTGATGCTGCGGCCGCGGCTATTGCTGCTCGACGAGCCCTCCTTCGGCCTCGCGCCGCTGATCGTCGAGGAGCTGTTCGCAATCCTGCGCCGGATCAATGAAGAGACCGGCGTCGCGATGCTGATCGTCGAGCAGAACGCGGCGCTGGCGCTGGAGCTCGCCGAGCATGCCTACCTGCTCGAAACCGGCCGCATGGTGATGGATGCGCCATCGGCGGTGATCGGCGCCGACGAGTCGATCCGCCGCTCCTATCTCGGGTACTAGCGCATGGAATTGCTGCTGCAGCAGGTGATGGCGGGACTGGCGACCGGCGCAATCTATGCCTGCATGGCGCTGGCCGTGGTGATGATCTACCAGGCGATCGACCACCTCAATTTCGCCCAGGGCGAGATGGCGATGTTCTCGACATTTATCGCCTGGCAGCTGATCGCCTGGGGAGTTCCCTACTGGGTCGCGTTCGCCGTCACGGTCATGGTCTCGTTCGTCGCCGGCGTGCTGATCGACCGCGTGCTGTTCCGGCCGGTGCAGCGGGCGCCGATCCTCAGCCAGATCGTGGCCTTCATCGCGTTGTTCAGCATCCTCAACAGCTCGGCCGGCCAGATCTGGGACTATACGATCAAGAGCTTTCCGACCCCGTTCGGACATTCTCCGATGTTCGGCGGCACGCTGATCGACACGCATGAAGCAGGCATGATCGGTGTGACGCTGGCGATGCTCGCGCTGCTCTATCTATTCTTCCGCGGCACCCGGCTCGGCCTGGCGATGCGGGCGGCGGCTGCCAACCCCGAGTCGGCGCGGCTGGTCGGCATAAGGGTCGGCTGGATGACCGCGCTCGGCTGGGGTATGGCGGCCTCGATCGGCGCGGTCGCCGGGATGCTCATTGCCCCGGTCGTCTTCCTCGAGCCGAACATGATGCTCGGCGTGCTGCTCTACGGCTTTGCGGGAGCGGTGCTGGGCGGGCTGACGAGCCCTGCGGGTGCGGTCGCCGGCGGCTTCGCCGTCGGGATCATCGAGAATCTCGCCGGTACGTTCATCCCGGTCTTCGGGCGCGAATTGAAGCTGACGATCGCGCTGATCGTGATCGTCATCGTGCTGATGTTCCGGCCGAGCGGGGTCTTCGGACGGCGCGTGGTGAGCCGGGTATGACGACCGTTCCCGAAAACGATGTCGGCGCCGCGGGCGCGGTGCCGGTGACCCGCGCGATCCGCCTGCGCCCGCGTGTGCGCCATTACCTGATCGCGGCGGCGATTGCTGTGGCGCTGGTGATCCCGCTCGTCTCGTCGAGCTTTGTCACCTTTCAGGTGACTGAGGTCATCATCTATGGCCTCGCGATCCTCGGCCTCAACCTGCTGACGGGGTTTAACGGCCAGTTCTCGCTCGGGCACAGCGCCTTCTACGGGATCGGCGCCTATACGACGGCGATCCTGATGCACAATTACGACATCGCCTATTACTGGACGGTGCCGGCGGCGGGCGCGGTGTGCTTTGTCGTCGGCTTCCTGTTCGGCCTGCCGGCGCTGCGGCTGCAGAACCTGTATCTGGCGCTGGCGACCTTCGCGCTCGGCAACGCGACGCCGCAAATCCTCAAGTTTCACGCCCTGGAGGGATTGACCGGCGGCGTCCAGGGGCTCGTCGTCGACCAGCCCGACCCGCCGGATTTCCTGTCCTTCATCGACGGCGACCAGTGGCTTTATTACTTCACCTTGGCCGTCACGCTGGTGATGCTCGCTGCGGCGGCGAACCTGATCCGCAGCCGCACCGGCCGGGCGATCAAGGCGATCCGCGACAACCCGATTGCCGCCTCGGCAATGGGGATCAACACCTCGCTCTACAAGACGCTGACCTTTGGCGTCAGTGCCCTCTATACCGGCGTCGCCGGCGCGCTCAGCGCTCTCGCGGTCGCATTTGTCGCGCCCGACAGCTTTACGATCTTCCTGTCGATCTCGTTGCTGGTCGGTCTAGTAATCGGCGGCGTCGGCTCGATCCCCGGCTGCATCTTCGGCGGTCTTTTCGTGCTCTATGTGCCCAATATCGCCAACAGTGTGTCGACCGGCTTGGCGGGTGCGATCTACGGCGTCATCCTGTTGCTTGTCGTCTTCGCGATGCCGGCCGGCGCCGCAGGCTTTGTCCGCTATCTGGTCTCGCAAACGCGGGGGCTTCGGCCTGCCGACGCCATAAATTCGCAAGGAGGAAAGCCATGAGGCATATCACACGCCGCTCGATACTTGCCGCCGCTCCCGTCGCCGCGCTGAGCCTAAAGGTTTGGCCGGCACGCGCCGCCAATTATGGCCCGGGCGTCACCGACAAGGAGATCAAGCTCGGCAATACCGGTCCCTATAGCGGTCCGGCCTCGTCCTACAGCCCGGTGCCAAAGGCGCAGGTAGCTTACTGGAAGATGATCAACGACCAGGGCGGCATCAACGGCCGGACGGTCAATTTCCTCTCCTACGATGACGCCTATACCCCGCCAAAGACGGTCGAAATGGCACGCAAGCTGGTCGAGGAGGACAAAGTGTTCTTCATCGCCAGCCCACTCGGCACGCCGTGCAACAGCGCGATCTGGCATTACATGAACGAAAAGAAGGTGCCGCAGCTCTTTGTCGCGACTGGCGCGACCAAGTGGGACGACCCGAAAGGTCATCCATGGACCATCGGCTGGCAGCCGAACTACCAGAGCGAAGGGCGCATCTACGCGACATACATCCTCAAGGAAAAAGCCAACAGCAAGGTCGCGGTGCTCTACCAGAACGACGATTTCGGCAAAGACTATCTGAAGGGCGTCAAGGACGGGCTTGGTGACAAGGCGTCGATGGTCATCGTCGAGGCGAGCTACGAGACGACCGACCCGACCGTCGATTCCCAGGTCGTCGACATGAAGGCCAAGGGCGTTGATGTGTTCGTCAATTGCGCCATTCCGAAATTCGCCGCACAGGCGATCCGCAAGGCCGCCGACATACAGTGGAAGCCGCTGCACATCCTCAGCAGCATCGGCAACTCGGTTGGCGCGACGCTGAAGCCCGCCGGCCTCGAAAACGCCAAGGACATTGTCTCCGACTTTTACCTGAAGGACGCGACCGACCCGAAATGGAAGGACGATGCCGGGTACAAGACGTGGACGGCGTTCATGGACAAGTACCTGCCCGATGCCGACAAGCAGGACGCCGGCTATGTCGCCGGCGCCTCGCTCGCAGCGATGACCGCGCAGGTGCTCAAGCAATGCGGCGGCGAGCTGACCCGTGAGAACGTCATGAAACAGGCGGGCAGTTTGCACGATTTCAGCGTCCCGATGCTGCTGCCGGGCATCGCCTGCAACACCTCCGCGACCGATTTCGCGCCGGTTAAGCAGGTGCAGATGGCGAAGTTCGACGGCCAGCGCTGGAACCTGTTCGGCGAGTTGATCCGCGGCGCGATCGGCTGACGGTGCGGGAGGCCGGCGCGGGCGCTTATCTCAGGCCGGCCTCGCCCTCTTCAATTCGCTAAGAGCCGGCTCGCTATGAGCGGGCGGCCCGTTGCTGGACGGCGCCGGTTCGCCTGTGTCAAGGTCGCGCGCACCGAAAACGCGGGGAATCCCGGAGACGAGCGTGGTCAGACTGGAGAACATCGGCAAGCGCTACGGCACCGATGCGGAAATCCTGCATGACGTATCGCTAAAGCTCGATGCCGGCGGGTTCTACTTCCTGACCGGCATCAGCGGTGCCGGCAAGACGACGCTCTTGAAGATCATCTACCTCGCCGAGCCGCCGTCCCGCGGTCTTGTGACGCTGTTCGACACCGACGCCGCGACCGCGGACCGCGCTACCCACACGGCGCTGCGCCGGCGGATCGGCATCGTGTTCCAGGATTTCCGCCTAGTCGACCATCTGAGCGTCCGCGACAATGTCGCGCTGCCGCTGCGCATCGCCGGAGCGCCGGAGCGCGAGATCCGCGAAAATGTGCCCGAGCTGCTGGGCTGGATGGGCCTTGAGGACAAGCTCGATCTGCACCCGGCAACGCTGTCGGGCGGCGAGCAGCAGCGCGTCGCGATCGCCCGCGCCATCGTGCGGCGCCCCGATCTGCTGATCGCCGACGAGCCGACCGGCAATGTCGATGACGAGATCGCGATGCTGCTGGTGCGCGTGTTCGAGCGCATCAACAAGCTGGGCACGACGGTCCTTGTCGCGACGCATGATGTCGCCTTTGCGCGGCAGTTCTCGCACCGGCGTTATCATCTCGAGCGCGGCGCGCTGTCGATCGCCAGCGACGGCGTGAGCGTCGAATGATCGGAGCGATTGCCACACGCTTTGCCGGCACGGTCGGCAAGGTCACCCTGCCGCAGCAACTCCGCCTCGACCTGCCACTGCGACAGGATGCGTCGGGGCGGTTTCTGCCCTGGATCATCGCGCTGATGGTCTATCTCGCGGCAATGGGCGGGATCGGGCTGATCTGGCTCGGCGACACGTTGCGGCAATGGGATGCGTCGTTGAGCAGCGCCCTCACCCTGCAGGTGCCCGCCGACACGACCCAGCCGCGCATCGACATGGCCCTGGGCGCGCTGAGGCAGACCAAGGGCGTGGTGTCGGCGACGCCGATCGGTCTCGACGAGACCGTGAAGCTGCTGCAGCCCTGGCTCGGTAATTCGGTGCCGCTTTCCAACCTGCCGCTGCCGCATCTCATCGATGTGCGGGTCGACCCGCATGCCGCAATCGATTACGCGACCTTGCGCAAGCAGCTCGATTCGATCATCCCCAACGCTCAGCTCGACAATAATCGCACCTGGCTCGGCGACATCCGCGAATTCGCGCTGCGTATCGAGGGCGTCATCACCGCCGGGGTGCTGGTGGTCACCGCGCTTATCGTCACGATCATTATCTTCACCGCGCGGATCGGCCTGGCGATCCATCGCTCGGTGATCGAGCTGCTGCATTTGCTGGGCGCGCAGGACGACTACATCGCCCGGCAGTTTCAGGTTCATGCGCTGTCGCTGGGCCTGCGCGGCGGAGTGATCGGTGGCGCCGCGGCGGCGCTGACCGTGATCGTCCTCGGGCCGGCCGGGCACTTGCTGCAGTTGCCGGTGCCGATCGCCGCCTATGGCATTTTCGATTGGCGCGTCTGGCTACTGCTGATCGTGACGGGGCTTGCCGCCGGCGGCATCGCGATGGTGACGGCGCGGATCACCGTGCTACGCCAGCTCGCCCGAATGCCATGACCGCCGGACCGCGCCGCTGGCCGCGCGCGCTCGGCTGGTTTGCCGCGGGGGCAGCGACGACGGCTGCGCTGTGGATGGGCGGCCTTATCTGGTTTGTCGAAAGCTCGCTGACCATGGCCGCCGACCCATCGGTCGAGACCGATGCGATCGTCGTGCTGACCGGCGGCCGCTTGCGGCTTGAGGCGGGGCTCGACCTGCTTGGCGCCGGCCGGGCGCGGAAGCTGTTTGTTTCCGGCGTCAACCCGCATGTCGACCGCATCGAGCTGATGCGCGTCGCCGGGCATTCCGGCGACAGCGACATCGATCGCGTGGTGATCGGCCATGCCGCCGACAACACGCTCGGCAACGCCCGCGAGACCGCGCTGTGGATGCGGCGCGAGGGGTATCGGAGCCTGCGGCTGGTGACCAGCTGGTACCACATGCGGCGCAGCCTCTTAGAATTCGCGCGGGCGATGCCGGATGCACGGATCGTCGCCGAGCCGGTTTTCGCCGGGCATGCCGAGGGCGGCGAGCACTGGATTGAGGTCGCGCTGCTCACGGTCAGCGAATACGACAAATACCTCGCGACACTGGTGCGGCCGGAAATCGCCGCGGTCTGGCCGTATGCCGACGCGATGCGCACGATGAACGCCGCCGACGGCGCCGACGCGGCCAGCCACCAGTAATGAGACTGCTGCGCGCGCTCCTCTTCAACATCGTCTTCTGGATCGGCACGGTGATCTTCGGCATCGCCGGCCTGCCCTTCCTGCTGACGCCGCGGCGTACCGCGATGCGGTTCGGCCGGTTCTGGGCCCAGGCGGTGCTCGCCGCGCTGAAGCTGATCGTCGGGCTCGACGGCGAAATCCGCGGGCGCGAGCATATCCTGGCGGACGGCTGTCTGATCGCGATGAAGCACCAGTCGGTGTGGGACACGCTGATGCTGCCGCCGCTGCTCGGCGACCCCGCCGTCGTCATCAAGCGCGAGCTGCTGTTCGTGCCGTTTTACGGCTGGTACGCGTCGCGCGCCGGCTCGATCTTTATCGACCGCAAGGGCGGCGCCGGCGCGCTGCGCGGCCTGGTCGCCGCCGCCAAGCAGGCGATCGCGGCCGGCCGGCCGGTCGTGATTTTCCCGCAAGGGACGCGCACCGCTCCGGGAAGTCCGGTGGCCGAGCATCCCTATCAGCCGGGGATCGCCGCGCTCTACCGCGAGCTGGGGGTGCCGCTGGTGCCCGTGGCGGTGAATTCCGGGCTCTATTGGGGCCGCCGTGCCTTCGTGAAGCGGCCGGGCCGGATCATCGCCCAGTTTCTTGAGCCGATCCCGCCGGGCCTGCCGCGCCGCGAGGTCATGGCGATGCTGGAGACGCGCATCGAGATGGCGGCCGCGGCGCTCGAACGCGAGGCCGGTGGTTCAGTGTGAGTTGACGAAATCAGCGATGGTCGCGACCATGCCGGGAACGAGCGGCAGCTTCGGGTCAAAATTCCTGTGCCGCCACCACCGCCACCAGCCCGCTTTCGCTGTGCCCAAGGACCCAGAGACATTTGGCGCCCTTCTTGTCGCGGATGGCTTTGGCTCATGCGTGCACATCGCCGGCATCAGCGGCGATCGTCACGTCATTGGCGTCGGGATTGCCGCGTGGCTCGAATAAAGGTCGCGCTGTCGATACACACCGAGGCGATGCCCTGCGCGGCGAATGCGAATCAGATTAGCGCTCGCCGAGTTGCGGACAAACAGGTCGTTTCGGGTCGATCGGGCTACGGCCGCTGGTAGCTTTAGTAGAACGGATAGTGTACACTATCGTCCCCTAATTCGGAAACCGCTCTCATGGTCAGCATTGCCTCGATCTCGCAGCAGATCTGGGACATGAAGTATCGCTTGAAGGCGCCGGCCAACGAGGCCGGGCTGCGCGAGCCGATCGACAAGACGATCGAGGATACCTGGCGCCGGGTGGCGACCTCATTGGCCGCAGGCGAGAAGAACCCGGCGCATTGGGCCGGGCGCTTCTACGCGGCAATCGACGACTTCAAGTTCCTGCCCGCCGGCCGCGTCATCGCCGGCGCCGGCAGCGCGCGCGAGGTGACGCTGTTCAACTGCTTTGTGATGGGCGCCATCCCCGATGACATGGGCGGCATCTTCGCGCATCTGCGCGAGGCGGCGCTGACCATGCAGCAAGGCGGCGGGATCGGCTACGACTTCTCGACGCTGCGGCCGAAGGGCCGGCTCGTTAAGGGTGTCGGCGCCGACGCATCGGGGCCGCTGAGTTTCATGGACGTGTGGGACGCGATGTGCCGCACCATCATGTCGGCCGGCTACCGGCGCGGCGCGATGATGGCGGTACTGCGCTGCGACCACCCCGACATCGAGGCCTTTGTGGAGGCGAAGAGCGAGCCCGGCCGGCTGCGCATGTTCAACCTCTCGGTGCTGGTGACCGACGCCTTCATGCAGGCGGTCGCGGAAAACGCACCGTGGCAGCTCACCTTCGGCGGCTCGGTCGACAAGGTGCTGCCGGCGCGCGAGCTGTGGGACAAGATCATGCGCGCGACCTACGCGTATGCCGAGCCGGGGGTCATCTTCATCGACCGCATCAACCGGCGTAACCCGCTCTATTACTGCGAGGAAATCCGCGCGACCAACCCGTGCGGCGAGCAGCCGCTGCCGCCATACGGGGCGTGCCTCCTGGGCTCACTGAACCTCGCACGATTTGTCGAGGAGCCGTTCACCGCGCAGGCGCGGCTCGACACCGCGCGGCTGGCCGCGATCGTCCCCGACGCGGTGCGGATGATGGACAATATCGTCGATATCTCTCGCTTTCCGCTGCCCGAGCAGATGCACGAGGCACAGGCGAAGCGCCGTATCGGCCTCGGCATCACCGGGTTGGCCGATGCGCTCGTGATGTGCGGGCTGCGCTACGGCTCGCGCGAGGCGGTGACCGCGACCGAGGCGTGGCTCGGCCTCATCGAGCGCCAGGCCTATCTCGCCTCGACCGCGCTTGCCGCGGAAAAGGGAGCCTTCCCGCTGTTTGACAAGGAGCAATATCTTGCCGGCGAGACCATCGCCGCGCTCGACGAGGATGTGCGTGCGGCAATCGCCACTCACGGCATCCGCAACGCGCTGCTCACCTCGGTCGCGCCAACCGGGACGATCTCGCTCTTCGCCGACAACGTTTCGTCGGGGATCGAGCCGGTGTTCAGCTATCGCTACACCCGCAGCGTGCTGATGCCGGACGGATCGCGCCGCGAGGAGGAGGTCAGCGACTACGCCTATCGGCTGTTCCGTCGCCTCAAGGGCGAAACCGCGCCGCTGCCCGATTATTTCGTCGACGCGCAAAGCCTCGCGCCCGAGGACCATCTGCTGATGCAGGCGGCTGTGCAGCGCCACATCGACAGCTCGATCTCGAAGACGATCAACCTGCCGGCCGACATCCCGTTCGACAATTTCAAGGACATCTATGCCCGCGCCTATGCGATGGGCTGCAAGGGCTGCACGACCTATCGCCCGAACGAGGTCACCGGCTCGGTGCTGGAGGCTCGGCCGGAAATGCCGGCGGGCGCGCCGCAGCAGGCGGAGCTGCCGTTGCCCGCCCCCGCTCCCGCCGCGAAGCCCGCCGATGTCTACGAGGCGGGCGGCGTCGTCTACATGTCACAGCCGCTGTCGCGCCCCGAGGCGCTGCCCGGCCAGACCTACAAGATCAACTGGCCCGAGACCGAGCACGCGATGTACATCACGATCAACGACGTGGTGCAGGACGGACGCATGCGGCCGTTCGAAATATTCATCAATTCCAAGAATATGGAGCATTACGCCTGGACCGTCGCGCTGACCCGGATGATCAGCGCGGTGTTCCGGCGCGGCGGCGACGTGTCGTTTGTCGTCGAGGAGATGAAAGCGGTGTTCGACCCGCGCGGCGGCGCCTGGATGGAAGGCCGTTACGTCCCCTCGCTGCTGGCGGCGATCGGCGACGTCATCGAGCGTCACATGATCGAGATCGGCTTCCTGCCGCCAAAGGAGCGCCGTCAGCCGGTGCATACCGCGCAGGTGGTCAACCTGACGCCATCCTCGCCGGGCGCCGGGCGACTGGCGGGCCCGTGCCTGCGGCAATGCCCAAAATGCGGCGAGGCGGCGCTCATTCGCAGCGAAAACTGCGACCAGTGCACCAGCTGCGACTATTCGAAATGCGGGTGAGTCGCGCTCCACCCCGGCGAAGGGCCGGGGCCCACCCTTCGGTAGG